>CAKWZF010000035.1:0-16730 GCA_934865005.1 uncultured bacterium
GGTGTAGGTGAGTTCGGGGTCGACGATGGCGACATCAGGGGTGATGTTGAAGTCGGCCAGCGGGTACTTGATGCCCTTTTCGTAATCCGTGATGACGGAGAATGCGGTGACCTCGGTAGCAGTGCCGGAGGTAGAGGAAATGGCGCAGAAGTGAGCCTTCTGACGCAGCTCGGGGAAGCTGAACGGCTGGATAATGTTGTCGAAGGACTCCTCGGGATACTCGTAGAAGACCCACATGGCCTTAGCAGCATCGATGGGCGAACCGCCGCCGATAGCAACAATCCAGTCGGGCTCGAAGTCGCGCATAGCGGCTGCGCCCTTCATGACGGTCTCGATGGAGGGATCGGACTCGACGCCCTCGAACAGCTTGACCTCCATGCCGGCCTCTTTGAGGTCGGCCTCAACGTCCTGCAGGAACCCGCCGCGGCGCATAGAGCTGCCGCCAGAAACGATGATGGCCTTCTTGCCCTTGAGGTTCTTCACCTCGTGGCGAGCGCCCTCACCAAAGTACAGATCGCGAGGATTGGTAAAACGTCCCATACTGTGCCTCCTAAACAAGCCCCTCTTAGACTTGCGTATATAACGGAGCACCCAATTGGCTCCGTTAGGACCGGTTTGCGCGTTGCCGGCGATGACAATGCGCGATGTCTAAACGTCTCAACGCTCAGACAAACACTATTTTACCGTTCTGGTTGGTCAGTTATTCACCTAAAGCCAACAATGATGAAACGCTTTTTCTATCCCTGAAGACCCTTGTGCGGCATCCATACTCCCAAGCTGGGCAAACGTTTTATCAAGGTTGACCACATATCCCGGGCAGGACTGTGCCCCTCCAAAATGCGCCCCGTTCGCCGCCAAAAATCGACCGTTTGCGGCACAGTGATACCACTCAGTCGTCCAAGGTGCCGACATTTGTGCGACATCCGTCTTCGTGGTGCAAAGGTGCATGTCCAAGTGCGGCACCCCCGGTGTGCCACATGCGGGTAAACTAGAACCTTATATAGAGATATTTGAACCCTAACCGCAGCAAAGGAGGCCCCATGGCATTCGATCCCATTCAAGAGGATTGCCATCGCCTCGTTCTTGAGGCCTTGCGCCGCGACAATATCCCGCTCACCGACGCTGCCGCCGTAGAGCGTCTGATGGAACAATTCACCCGCAACCCCGCACCGCTCATCGTGCACGACCGCGACCGCGCCGGGCACCTCATTGGCAAGGTGGTCGAGGCTGTCGACTACCGCATTCCCTTTATCCCCGACGATGCCCAGGCCGAGCAGGAAGAGGCCGCTGCCGAGAACATGCTTCGCGAGGCCGCCGCACTCGATCCGGCCAACTGGGACGCCCAGCGCATGCTGACGGCACTCACCGCCGAATCCAACGAGGAATACGTACAGTACCTGGTGTCCAAGTGCGATGAGGTCGAGCACGACCTGGCGCTCAAGATCGCCTCGGCGCAAGACCCCTACGAGCGTGAGGCCGCAGGCGACCTGACCCGCCGTCCCTACCTGCGCTGGCTTGCCGCCTTGGCATCGCGCGCCCTCATTAGCGGCCGCTATCGCATGTCGCTCGAAGCCGCAAACCACAGCCTCGACTTTGCGCCCAACGACCCCGCCGGCGTCCGCCACACCGCGATGCTCGCCATGGCAAAGCTCGAATACCCCGCCGAGGAGCTCAAGCGCTTTCGCTCCGCTCACTCCGTGCCGTACCTCGCGAATACCCCACTGCGCCGCCGCCCCAAAGATGCAGAGCGCGACTTGGACCCGTGGACGCTCATCGCGCTGATGAGCGCTGCCTGGCGCGAGCTGGACTACGAGGGCGCCGAGCACTACTTGCGCATCCTCGCACGCTCGTGCCCGCACGCAGCCGAGGCGCTCTACTTCCAAACCGAGTTTCCCGATGGCGTCTATGCCCGCGTCAACGTGGGTGTGGGCTCCACCGACGAGCTTGTCCTAGCGCTGTCCGAGGCGACGCCGGTACTGCAGGAGGGCCTGGGCGCCCCCGACAACGCCAGCTTTGCCGCCTGGGTCGCCACCAACGATATCGTGCGTTCCCAGATCGACGAGCGCATCCTGCGGGCGGCCGAGCAGGGCCTGCCGTTTAAGGGAGGAGACCTCTAATGGATCCGAGCGTCTACATCCCCGCCTACCTGGAGCGCGCCTACCTTGCGTCGCACCCCGAACTCACCGATGCAGCACGCGATCTTGTCCATAACGACGTGAGCGTCAACCCTCATAAATATGCGCAGACCGAGCATGCCCAGGCGCTGCTGTCCTATGCCGGCGTTCACCGCCACCTGCTCGACGAGCTCCATCGCATCGAGGACATGGGCAGCGACGAGGAGTTTGAACAGACGCGCAACCGCCTGTTCGACGATATGCGCGATGAGCTGCTCAAGATCGTCCGCGTCGACGCGCTGGCCGTCGATGCCCAGCTGCTCGCCATCATTTTAGCGGACACGCCCGTTGATGCCTGCCTGGGCGACCTGCTGAAGCTCGAAGCGACCGCGGCCGATTACCTGCAGCAAAGCGTGCCCGGGTTCGATATGGAAGCCCCACACTACTGGGCCAACAAGGTGCTGGCAGACGGCGTGACGGCGGCCGATCTCACCGCAAGCGAGCCGGCGCTTATCGGGTGGCTCCACACGCTCGAGGCCATCTCGCAGCTGTGCATGGCGAGCGCTCGCTACCGTGCTGCCGTCAACTATTCTCGCCGTGTTCTTAAGGCGGAAGGCTATCCCACCCGAGCGGCAGGCACCGTGTTACTCGCCCTCGCTCGCCTGGAAGACGAGGACGGCTTTTTTGCCCTGGCCCACCAGCTCGAGGAGCAGATGGGGACCGATACCCTCGAGAACTCCCCCTGGTACTTGCTCGCCCGCACGATCTTGCTGTTCAAAACGAACAAGATGCGCCCGGCGACACGCGCGCTGCGTGAGTTTGCCAACCGCTGCGAGGGCGGCGCGTTCTTTTTGCTGAACCCCATGTATCAGACGCCGTACCTTCCCTGCCGGCCCGAACCGCACGACCCCTGGGACCTTTCGCATCAGGCAGTTTGGGAGGCCGACGGTATCATCTCGGATACTCCCGACTTTGCCCCCTGGGCCAACGCTTGCGAAGACGTATCGCAGCTTGCCCAGGAATTTGCGCGCCGTTACGGCTTTTAACGGCGCAAACGCCACGACCATGTCATTCACGTTAGGAACGGCTTCATGAACTTCCGCTCATCTCTCGCCTGCACCTCGAGCGATATCGCCCGCTGGGGGCTGCGCTCCGTCCTTAAGCGCCAGGGTGGCGCACTCCCCGGCCGCATCGCCATGAAGATCGACCCCGAGCTGCTAAGCGACCTCGCGGGCCTTGTCGACCGCAGCGTGGTGATCACCGGCACCAACGGCAAGACCACCACCTCCAACCTCATCGCCGACGCCGTTGCCGCCAGCGGCGCTACCGTGGTATGCAACCGCGCTGGCAACAACATGGAGCCGGGCGTAGTAGGTGCCCTGCTCGAAGCCCGCAGCAATCTTAAGCGTGCCGGCAACGGCAAGCGCGTAGGCGTCTTTGAGTGCGACGAGCTCTACACGGTGCGCGTCCTGCCCAAGCTCAAGCCGACGTACTTTGTGCTGCTCAACCTGTTCCGCGACCAGCTGGACCGCTACGGCGAGATCGACCACACCCAGGACGTCATCGCCCACGCGTTGGAGCTTTCGCCGGCAACGACGCTCATCTATGACGCCGACGATCCGCTGTGCGCCTCGATCGCCGCGCGCGTTCCCAACGCGAGCATTGCCTTTGGCATCGATGGCGCCACCAACACCGAGTCCGACCGTATTAGCGACTCGCGCTTTTGCTCACAGTGCAACGCCCCGTTGGAGTACGACTATGTGCAGTATGGTCAACTCGGCGCCTACCATTGCCCCTCGTGCGGTTGGGCACGCCCCGCACTGGTCCGCCGTGTGACGGGCGTGGAGCTCGGCTGCGACGGCTACGGCTTTGACCTGGTCTTTGGATCTGATTCCAGCGCGCCAGCCGTACACATCGCCACACGCTACAACGGTCTGTACATGGTCTATAACGTTGCCGCTGCATTCTTTGCCGCACATGAGTTGGGCGTGGACCCGGCGCATCTGCAGCCCACGCTCGATGCCTACGTCCCCGCCGGCGGACGCATGGGCCGCTGGGATATCGCCGGCCGCACCGTCGAGGCAAACCTGGCTAAGAATCCCGTGGGCTTCGATCGCCAGATTCAGTCCATTAAAACGGCAGGTGGCAGGCTCTGCGCCTTCTTCCTGAACGACAACGACGCCGACGGCCACGATGTCTCGTGGATCTACGACGTTGACTTCGAGCGCATCGCCGATACCCCAGGGCTTGTTGCCTTTGTCGGAGGTACGCGCGCGCACGACATGCAGGTGCGCCTCAAGTACGCCGGCATCGATGCCGCGATTATCTCGGACGTCGCGCAGGCAATTGGTGCCGTGGCAGACGAGGCCGCCGATGACACCTTCTACGCCGTCGCCAACTACACGGCCTTCCCGCCGCTGGTCAAGGAGCTCGACGGGCTGAAAGGCGCCACCGCCGACGCTGTTGCCGGGCGCGCCGTAGCCCGTGCCGACGGCAGCGCTCTTCCTGTCGGTATCGCGCCAGTCGAGCTTTCGCGCCCGCTGCGCATCGTCTACCTGTATCCCGATGCCCTTAACCTCTACGGCGACGGCGGCAATGTTATCGCGCTCGAGCGCCGTTGCGCCTGGCGTGGCATTCCCGCGCGTGTAGACGAGGTCCGTATGGGCGAAACGCTTGATTTGACCGATGCCGATATCGTCATGATGGGTGGCGGCTCCGACCGCGACCAGCTAGCCGTGGCACACGAGCTGCTCGCCCAAAAAGACAAGGTCGCGGCCTATGTTGAGGACGGCGGCTCGCTGCTTGCCATCTGCGGCAGCTATCAGCTGCTCGGCCGTTCGTACTATATGGGCGAGGATCGCATCGAGGGTCTGGGGGTCATTGCCGCCGAAACCGTACGCGGCTCCGACCGCCTGATCGGCAACGTAGCCGTCAAAACGGATCTCGCACCTGAGCCCTTTGTGGGATTCGAGAACCACGGCGGCCGCACCCTGCTCGATGCAGAGGCCACGCCGCTCGGAACGTCCGTCGTCGCGGGCACCGGCAACAACGGCGACGATGGCCTTGAGGGTCTGATCTACAAGGGCGTCATCGGCACGTACCTGCACGGACCGGCACTGCCCAAGAACCCCGAGCTCGCTGACTGGCTCATCGCGCACGCCCTCGAGCGCCGCGGCGACGCACAGGCCAACGCCCTGCTGCCGCTCAAGCCCCTCGACGACACCTACGAGCACGCCGCCCACGATGCCGCCATGAAGTTCCTCCCCTAGCACCCCACCACCACAAAGGGGACAGGCACCTTTGTGGTGGTTTTTCAGTTTGCCAACGATATGTGAACGGCTAAAAAAGTCTGCTATACTCTTTCCCGCTGTCCCCATCGTCTAGCGGCCAAGGACGCCACCCTTTCAAGGTGGATATCGCGGGTTCGAATCCCGCTGGGGGCACCACAGAATCTGAGAAGCCCGTTACCAATTCGGTAGCGGGCTTTTTGCTACCCATGCGCCGGGATTCGAACCCGACAGGGTGCGGAGCTGAGGAAACGCGAAGCGTTTTCCAGCGCAGCACGCAAGGAGCGAAGCGACGCGGCGAAAGCGGGCGGCGTCAGCCGCACGCGGACATCCCGCTGGGGGCACCATTTAAACTGAGAAGCCCGTTGCCCTTGCAGTGACGGGCTTTTTGCTACCGATATGCCTGGATTCGAACCCGACAGGGTGCGAATCCAGGCATCATCGCAAGGCCTGTGGGCAAAAAATAGCAAATATGAGTACTGTCACCAATTTAGTAACAGCGATTTCATGCCATCAGAAGGCGATTTAGACGCCAGGGGTCCTACGGCGAAAGAATTGCAGGCGTTTATCAGCTAAGTACTTGAACATATGTTGTGTAACACTGCATATTTTGCAAAAAAATAATGCTACAGGACTTGTGACAGTACTCATATTTGACGTTTTTTGTCCACGCCCCCTTATTGCGTGGGCGAATCAGGTGCAAAACGGGCTTCAAAGCGCCCTTCGCAAACAAAAACCGGGGCCCGCATGATGCGGACCCCGGCTCAATACCGTGACGATATGTCAGTTACGCTCTACACGTAGAACAGGATGTCGTCATAGGTCGGGACCGGCCAGTAGTCGGCGGCCACGATCTCCTCCATGGCATCCACGGCGGCGCGCAGCGTATCCATAGCGGGAACGACCTCATGTGCATACACGTTGGCCTGCTCCTGACCATCGAGGCCCTCGGCCTTCTGATGCACGGCGTCGAGCGCCTTGATGGAGTCGTTGATGGTGGTGATACCGTTGCAGAGCTTGTTGAGCGTGTTCTGCTCGCACTGCATGGCGGCCTCGGCACCGGCGGCACGAATAGTCTCAAGGCCCTTAGCGACCTTGGTGGCATAGGCGGTAATGACCGGGCGATAGGTACGACGCGCCTCGCGAACCATCGTGGTAGCCTCGATGTTCATGAGCTTGTTGTACTTCTCGAGCTTGCAGTCGTAGCGGCACTGGGCCTCGGCCTTGGTCAGGACACCCGTCTCCTCAAAGAGCGCAATGGCCTTATCGGAAACAAAGGCGGGCAGGGCGTCGGCCGTGGTCTTGTTGTTGGCAAGGCCGCGCTTCTCGGCCTCGACGGGCCACTCGTCGGAGTAGCCATCGCCGGAGAAGAGGATGCGCTGGTGGTCGGTCAGGACCTTCTTGCAGTACTCGAGCGCGGCGTCCTGGAACTCATCCTCGGGCGTACCCTCAAGCGCGTCGGCGAAGGACTTGAGCGACTTGGCCACGGCGGCATCGAGCACCAGGTTGGAGTCGGAGACGTTCTGCTCGGAGCCGCAGGCACGGAACTCGAACTTGTTGCCGGTGAAGGCGAACGGGGAGGTGCGGTTGCGGTCGGTGTTGTCCTGCATCAGCTTGGGCAGGGTATCGGCGCCCAGGTCGAGCACGCCGCGCGTGGCATGGACGGAAGCCTTGCCATCGATGATCTTCTCGACGACCTCGGTAAGCTGGTCGCCCAGGAAGATGGACATAATCGCCGGAGGGGCCTCATTGGCGCCCAGACGATGATCGTTGCCGGCCGAGGCAACGGAGGCACGCAGGAGCTCCTGATAGTTATCGACGGCCTCGATCACCGCGGTGAGGAAGACGATGAACTGCAGGTTGTCGAGTGGGGTGTCGCCCGGATCGAGCAGATTCTCGGATTCGGTGCCAAGCGACCAGTTGTTGTGCTTGCCCGAACCGTTAATGCCCTCGAAGGGCTTCTCGTGCAGCAGGCAGACCAAGTCATGGCGGGAGGCGATGAGCTTCATTTTCTCCATCATGACCAGATTCTGGTCGATGGCCTCGTTGACTTCGCCATAGACGGGGGCAAGCTCATGCTGGCAGGGAGCAACCTCGTTGTGCTTGGTCTTGGCGGGAATGCCAAGCGCCCACAGCTCATCGTCCAGATCCTTCATATAGGCCGAGACGGTGGGGCGGATAGCGCCAAAGTAGTGCTCCTCGAGCTCCTGGCCCTTGCAGGGAGCGGCGCCAAAGAGGGTGCGGCCGGTAATGACCAGGTCCTTGCGCTTGCGGTAGGCGTCCTTCTTGATCAGGAAGTACTCCTGCTCGTCGCCCACGGAAGGAACGACCTTCTTGGGGGTCTTGCCAAACAGCGCCAAAACGCGCTTAGACTCACGCGAGAGCGCGGTCATGGAGCGCAGCAGCGGGGTCTTCTTGTCCAGGGCCTCGCCCGTGTAGGAGCAGAAAGCCGTGGGGATGCACAGGACGTCGTCCTTGATAAAGGCGGGGCTAGTGGGATCCCAAGCGGTGTAGCCACGGGCCTCGAAGGTGGCACGCAGGCCGCCATTGGGGAAGCTGGAGGCATCGGGCTCGCCCTGGATGAGGTTCTTGCCCGTAAACTTGGTAATGGCGGTGCCGTCGTGGTTGGGCTCCAAGAAGCTGTCGTGCTTCTCGGAAGTAATGCCCGAAAGCGGCTGGAACCAGTGCGCGTAGTGCGTCGCGCCCTTGGAGATGGCCCAGACCTTCATGGCATGGGCAACGGCGTTGGCCACATCCAGGTCGAGCGGCTCACCGCCCTCGAGGGTTGCAGCAAGGCGCTTCCAAATGTCCTTGGGGAGGTAGTCCTTCATGACTTCCTCAGAGAACACCATGGTCCCGAAGCGGTCAGTAAGTTCGGCCATACGGAACTCCCTTCGTATCGGCACCGCGTGAGAAGCGGTGTTGATTACTAACGAACGAGTCATAGCTTAGACTCGCCGTGTTTCCGCGACATTACCGTTATGTTGCTGTCGCGAAACCAATCAATGAGGTTACCCTATCGAGGCGGCGTTGCCACCCTCAACAGCCAATCAACTGCATAAATTGCAGACCTCTCCCCATGGTTTAAGGGTAGTCAATTTGGGATGGAGCTCTATTAACTGGTATTTTGCATCAGATACCAGTCTTTATAGTCCGTGCCTAGATTAGCCGCTCTGTTATAGAGAAAGCCGATAGCAAGGCATCTTTGATTGGTATCCCCGAATAACGAGTGAAACTCCACCGTGACACAGTGGTGCTGTAGAATCCTTACAACACATCACACTATTACGTATCTAGAGGAGCACGATATGCGCGTCGACGAGGTTTTTAAGCAGGCAGCATCCCAGGGCGCCGCGCCCGTTTCGTTTGAGATGTTCCCGCCCAAGGGCGAGCTCACCCTCGACACGGCTCGCGAAGTGGCAGGCAATCTGTGCAAGCTTTCGCCGAGCTTTGTCTCGGTCACCTGCTCGGCCGGCGGCTCGGGCAACGGTGCCACCACCGCCCCCATCGCGCATATGATTTCGAGCGAATTCGACACGCCCTCGGTGGCACACCTCACCTGCGTGGGCCGCACCCACGCCGACATCGCCGCCAAGATCGACGAGTATCGCACCGCCGGCGTTGAAAACATTCTGGCCCTGCGTGGCGATCTCCCTGCCGGCGCGACCGAGGACGACAAGCCCGCCTCCGACTACGCCTACGCCCGCGACCTCATCCCCGAGCTCGTCGACGCCGGCTTTTGCGTGGGCGCCGCAGCCTACCCCGAGGGCCACATTGCCTGTGAGGATCTCAACCTCTCGGTCGAACACCTCAAGCAAAAACAGGACGCCGGCGCGAGCTTCTTTGTGACACAGCTCTTCTTTGATAACGAGTGCTTCTACCGTTTTCGCGAGCTTGCCGACAAGGCCGGCATCACCGTGCCCATTACCGCGGGCATCATGCCGTTTATGGGCAAGTCGCAGATCAGCCGCATGGTCTTTATGTGCGGCGCGTCGCTGCCCTCCCCCGTCATCAAGATTCTCGCCAAGTACGAGAACGACCCCGAGAGCCTGCAGGCAGCCGGTGTAGATTATGCCGCCCGCCAGCTTTGCGACCTCAAGGAGCACGGCGCCGACGGCCTGCACCTGTACACTATGAACCGTCCTGCGATCGCCGCGACCATTATGGAGCGCCTGGGGTAATGGAAAAACCGCACATCGATACAACCGCTGTCGAAGTGCCGGCCGACCTTGCGTCGCCGGCGCTTTACCGTGTCGATGCTGCGCACCATCCCCGTGTCGACCGTGCCGAGATGCTGCGGTATCTGGGTTACGGCGGCCAGCAGATCGAGCCCGAGCTGTCACGACGTATTGAGCTTGTGGTCGAGCGTCTGGAACTTGACATTGAGCCCCGTGGCGTGCGCCGCGTGTTTGCCGTCGATGCCACGGGCGTGGACGAACAAAGTGAGCCTTGCATTCGCTTGGTCGGCACCAACGTTGAGCTGCGAGGTCGCGATATCTATCGACATCTCAAAGATGCCCGCTTTGCCGCGCTCATGGCATGTACCCTCGGCATGGACGCCGAGCGTCGCCTGCGCACCACGGGAGCCCAACATCCCCTGGAGGGCGCCGTGCTCGACGCCGCGTGCTCCGCTTACGTGGAAGCCGCCGTTGAGCAAATGGACCAGCAGGTCAAGACGGACGCCGCCGCACACGGACTCGCCGGCAACTGGCGCTTTAGCCCCGGCTACGGCGACTGCCCGCTCTCGGCCCAGCGCTCGATCGTCAATGCGCTCAACGCCACGCGGCTCATCGGGCTTACCGTCACGCCGACCAGCCTGCTCATGCCCACCAAGAGCGTGACCGCGGTGATCGGCCTGTTCGACGGCGAAGTCCACGACGCCCAGAGCCGCCCCACCTGCAATATCTGCCGCATGCGCGAGCACTGCCGCTTCCGCGCCACCCATACCACCTGCTATTCGCATTCTGAATAAAATGTCAATGATGGCACGGTATCGAGGGAATCTCATCCGTATGTAAGCGAATGTCCTCACAAACAAGTACCATAAGATGCCAAATAACAACTATCTGAAAGCCAGTACATGCACAACATTCTGCAGTTCTCGCCACAACTAACCGCGCTTGAGTTTTTTTCAGGCATTGGCTTGGCTCGTGCCGGCATGGCAAAAGCCGGAATCAAAACAATCTGGGCAAATGACATAGACCATACTAAATGCGCCATGTACAGCCAGTGTTGGGGCGATGAACATCTAGTCGAGCAGGATGTCCACACACTCGACCCCGACCTAATACCTCAAGCCGACATCGCATGGGCGTCAAGCCCTTGCACAAACTTATCTCTCGCGGGAAACAGGGAGGGACTTATCTCTGGCAAAGAGTCCAGCGCGTTCTTTGGCTTTATTAAGGCCATCGAAGGAATGAGCGATCGTGCCCCGAGGGCACTTGTTCTCGAAAATGTCATCGGCCTTGCCACGTCTAATAACAGTGATGACTTTAGACTCGTTTGCCAGGAATTTAATCGTTTAGGCTATTCATGCGACGCTTATTTTATCGATGCACGGCACTGGCTTCCCCAGTCACGCCCCCGCATGTTTGTCGTCGGATTAAAAAACCCTCTTCCCAACAGCCGACTCGATTCCTCGCTTCGACCTGAAAAGGTCTCCTGGATTCACTCCGACCCTTCACTCATTACGCACGTCTCTCACCTAAACGAGCCAAGTCCACTTCGCATGACGGGCCTTGCAACGGTTGTTGAAAATATTCCCGAGAACGACAAGCGTTGGTGGAACAAAAACCAAGTACAAGCATTTATCGACTCACTTGCACCGCATCAAGCAGAGCGCCTTCAGCGCTTCTTAAATGCCAAAGAAAGAATTGTTCGCACTGCTTACCGTCGCACGCGATCGGGCGTTGTGCGCTGGGAAATCCGTGAAGAAGAAATTGCCGGATGTCTAAGAACGGCTCGCGGCGGCTCATCAAGACAGGCAGTCGTTATATGCGAAAACGGAAAGATAGAAGTTCGCTGGATGACTGGAACTGAATATGCCCGTCTCCAAGGTGCTGACTCATGTCAGTTTAGCGGCTTCTCGGATGCTCAGATTCGCTACGCATTCGGCGATGCAGTTGCCGTGCCAGTTGTCACTTGGCTTATAAAAAATGCAGTCAAACCCGCGCTTATGTCTTCAAGGAACGGAGTGGACAATAATGGAAATGACCAATTGCTCCTTGAGCGAGCCCGATAAAGACATCTTGGATGCCATTGAACTCTGGTACGAATCCAAGCGCAGCAAGCGAGGCAACGTCAACCGTAACGTCATGGCGGTTGGCATAGGCATAAGCGAGCTGTTGCAAAACCGTTTTCCGCTCACCGACGATTATGTGCAATCGGACAAGGGGAGCCAAGTACGAGGCCTAAGTGGAGCATGCATCAAAACAGTTTTAGCCAGACATGGGGAAACGCGTGCCTTCGCATCAGAGGGCGGCAGAACCTCACGCGGCACACTCCCGATGGCGCTTGAGCTTGCCACAATTATCAACTCTGCCCTACCCAGTGACACTTGCGAAGACACTCGTCTTGAAGCTGCGAATGCAATCGCCAATTTCTTCGTCGAGCGAATCCAGGTCGATTTCTTTAACCGGCAGAGAATCAAAGTCGAAATCGATCTTCAAAAACCAATTTCTGTCATTGTCGATGATATCCTAGCCGAAGCAAGCCTACGGTCCGATAAGCCAACGGGTACCGTCGCACAGCACCTGGTAGGTGCAAAACTAGAGATGTTATTTCCAACCATAGAAATCGGAAAGGACAACTCAAACGCCGCCGACCAGCAGACAGACCGTTCTGGCGATTTCCAAATCAATGATGCTGCATTTCATGTGACTGTATCGCCAATGGCCAAATTGACCGATCGATGCCGAGATAACATTCGAAATGGCATTCGGCCCATCGTCGTTGTCCCCCACGATAAAGTTTCCTTCGCTTACGGACTGTTCGAAAGTGAGGGACTCGGCAATCGCGTACAGGTTATCGCGCTCGAATCGTTTATCGGCATCAATATTGAAGAGTTATCGTTCTACAAGCGAGGCCTAATTCGATTAAATGTCGCACGGCTTCTTGCCCACTACAACAAGCGAATCGAAGATATCGAGCCCGACAAATCTCTTCAAATAGAAATTCCTCAGTGGGCTCTAGACGAAATGGATGCACATGGCGAATAGCTCAAACATACTTATCACTCATGATCTGGACGGTGCCGCGCTGGCGGCGCCTGTTGACGCCGCACGCCGCAATGGCGCTGCATACAAGACGCGCACGATCGACGATCTGCGCATTAAGGACGATCGCCTGCGCGCCGCCATCGAGGGCACGGGGCACCTGCTGTTCGACGGCGGCATGGGCACCATGTTACAGGCGGCCGGCATGAAGGCCGGCGCCCTGCCCGAGCTGCTCAACTTTGAGGAGCCCCAGGTTATCACTGATATCCAGCGTCAATATGTCGAGGCCGGCTGCGACGTGATTACCGCCAACACCT
The DNA here is from genome assembly GCA_934865005.1 of uncultured bacterium. GTDB lineage: Bacteria > Actinomycetota > Coriobacteriia > Coriobacteriales > Coriobacteriaceae > Collinsella. Next base: position 12,933 of record CAKWZF010000035.1, read on the forward strand.
TTGGCGCCAACGCCCATAAGCTCGACGGTGCCGCCACCGTGGCAGACGTCTTTGCCGCGGCCGTCGCCTGTGCCCGCGAGGCCGGCGCCCGCTACGTCGCCGGCGATATCGGCCCCATCGGCGCACTGCTTCGCCCCTTGGGCACCCTCAGCTTCGACGAGGCCTATGACCTCTTTGCCGAGGAGGTGCGCGCGGGCGTCGCCGCGGGCGTGGACCTCTTTATTATCGAGACCATGACCGACCTTGCCGAGATCAAGGCCGCCGTCCTCGCCTGTCGCGAGAACTCCGACCTGCCCGTCTTTGCCACCATGACCTTTGAGGAAGACGGTCGCACCTTCTTGGGCACGAGCCCCGAGGTCGCCGCCATCACCCTCGACGCCATCGGCGCCGACGTTTTGGGCATCAACTGCAGCCAAGGACCGGCCGAGCTCCGCGGTCTTGCCTCACGCATGCTCACCGTCACCGACAAGCCCGTCATGGTACAGGCCAACGCGGGACTGCCCCGCGTGGACGACGACGGCAACACGGTCTTTGATATCCAAGCCCCCGAATACGCCAAAGCCGTCGACGGCATGATCGAGGACGGCGTAAGCGTTGTGGGCGGCTGCTGCGGAACCACGCCGGCGCACATGGCCGCCCTGCGCACGCTTATCGACAATCACACGCCCAGCCCGCGCCACCGCAAGCCCAGCATGTCGGTCACGAGCGCTCAGACGGTCGTGGACCTTCCCTGTGACGGTCACAAGATTGCCGTCATCGGCGAGCGCATCAACCCCACCGGCAAAAAGCGCCTGCAGCAGGCCCTGCGCGACGGCGATCTGGACTACGTCGTGAGCCAGGGCATCAGCCAGCAGGAACAGGGCGCCGATATCCTGGACGTCAACGTGGGCCTGCCCGAGATCGACGAGGTCAAGATTATCCAACAGGCGACCGAACAGCTCCAGGGCTCCACGCTCCTGCCGCTGCAGATCGACTCCACCGATCCTGCAGCCGTCGAGGCCGCCGTGCGCCGCTACGCCGGCAAGCCCATCATCAACTCGGTCAATGGCAAGCAGCAGATCATGGATGAGATCTTTCCTCTGGTCGCCCACTACGGCACCAACGTTGTCGGCCTTACGCTCGACGAAGGCGGCATCCCCGATACCGCCGAGGCCCGCTTCGCCATCGCCGAGCGCATCGTGGCCGAGGCTGCCCGCTACGGCATCGGACCGGACCGCATCCTCATCGACTGCCTGGTCATGACCGCCTCGACCAATCAACGCCAGGCCGAGCAGATCCTGCGCGCCATGTCCCTGTGCAAGGAGCGCCTGGGCGTCAAGTGCGCACTCGGCGTATCGAACATCAGCTTTGGCCTGCCTGCCCGCCCGCTGCTGGGCTCGGTCTTTTTGGCTGCCGCTTTTGGCGCGGGCCTGGACGCCCCCATCATGAACCCAGGTTCCAAGCGTTTTATGGATACCGTCTACAGCTATCGCGTCCTGAGCGTTGAGGACGAGGGCTCGACCGGATACATCGAGCGCTACGCCGGCTGGACCGATCCGTACAAGATCGCCGCAAACCCGGCAGCAGCTCAGGCCGCATCGACCGACACCGTGCCCGCTGCTGGCACCGCCGGCACCGACGGCAACGACGACCCGATTCGTCGCATGGTCGTCTCGGGCCGCAAAGGCGAGATCGCTGCCGAGACCGAGCGTCTGCTGGCAGACCACGACGCCATGGACCTCATCAACAATCACTTTATCCCCGCCCTCGACGAGGTTGGCGTCCTCTTTGACCAGGGCAAGTTCTTCTTGCCGCAGCTCATGGCCTCGGCCGAGGCCGCACGCGTGGGCTTCGACACCATCAAACGTCTGATGCCCGCCGGCGAGATTGCCGACAAGGGCAAGATCTGCGTGGCCACCGTCAAGGGCGACATCCACGATATTGGCAAGAACATCGTCAAAATGTTGCTCGATAACTACGGCTACACCGTCTTTGACCTGGGCCGCGACGTCGACCCGCAAGAGGTGCTCAAGACCGTCAAGGAGCGTGACATTAAGCTCGTCGGCCTCTCGGCGCTTATGACTACCACGGTCGTCGCCATGGAGGAGACCATCAAGCTGCTTCATGCCGAGGTGCCGGGCGTCAAGATCATCGTAGGCGGCGCCGTACTCACCCCCGAATACGCCAAGCAGATCGGCGCGGACTACTACGCCAATGACGCCGCCGAGAGCGCCCGTATCGCCGAAGAGGTCTTTGGGCAGTAACACAACGGAAACAACCGAGCACCAAAACGTGCCGCATGCGCCACTTGGCACGTGCGGCACGTTAGAATAGATAAGACTATGCTCGTTTTGGCAGATAGGAGCGCAAGGATGGCGATCACGCCCGCAGAAATCGCGGAAACCCGCGGCATGGTTGAGGAGCAGAACCTCGACATCAGGACCATCACCATGGGTGTTTCGCTCATGGGTTGCGGCGACGAGAACCTCGACCGCATGTGCACGAAAATCTACGACCACGTGACGCACACGGCTGAGCACCTGGTCGAGACCGCCGAGAACCTCGAGCGCGAGTACGGTATCCCCATCGTCAACAAGCGCGTTTCCGTCACCCCGGTGGCGCAGATCGCCGCGTGCTGCAAGGATGAGGACCTCACCCCCATCGCGCATGCCCTCGACCGCGCGGCCGAGACGCTCGGCATCGATTACCTGGGCGGCTTCTCCGCGCTCGTCCAGAAGGGCATCGGCGACGCCGACCGCCGCGTCATCCAGTCCATCCCCCAGGCGCTCGCCACCACGAGCCGCGTCTGCTCCAGCGTCAACGTCGCCAGCCTGCGCGCCGGTATCAACATGGACGCCGTGCTTATGGCCGCCCAGACCATCATCGATGCCGCTAAACTCACGGCCGACCAGGATTCCGTTGGCGCGTCCAAGTTTGTCTGCTTTGCCAATATGGTCGAGGACTCCCCGTTTATGGCGGGCGCCGTCCACGGCGGTGGCGAGGCCGACGCCGTCATCAACGTAGGCGTCTCGGGCCCCGGCGTTATGGCCGCAGCCCTGGAGACGTTGCCCGATTCCGCATCGATGATGGAGGTCGCCGAGAAGATTAAGCAGACCGCCTTTAAGATCACCCGTGCCGGCGAGCTCATGAGCCGTGAGGCAGCCCGCCGTCTGGGTGTCGAGAAAGGCATTGTCGACCTGTCGCTGGCTCCCACACCCGCCATCGGCGACTCCGTCGCGCGCATCCTCGAGATTATCGGCGTGGGCACCTGCGGTGGCCCGGGCACGACCTGTGCGCTCGCCATGCTCAACGATGCCGTCAAGAAGGGCGGCGTCATGGCCAGCTCCAGCGTGGGCGGTCTCTCCGGCGCCTTTATCCCCGTGTCCGAGGACGCCGGCATGATCGCCGCCGTCGAAGCCGGCGCGCTTTCGCTCGAGAAGCTCGAGGCCATGACCTGTGTGTGCTCCGTCGGCCTGGACATGATCGCCATCCCCGGCGACACCCCGGTCGAGACCATCGCCGGCATCATCGCCGACGAGATGGCCATCGGCGTCATCAACAACAAGACCACGGCCGTCCGCGTGATTCCCGCCATTGGCAAGGGCGTGGGCGACTGCGTTGAGTATGGCGGCCTGTTCGGCCGTGCGCCCATCATGCCGGTGAACCCCAACGCTGGCACCGTGCTTGCCCACCGCGGTGGACGCTTCCCGGCACCGCTGAACTCGCTGAAGAACTAACTGAGGGTTCGGGCGAGGAGCCCCGCCGCCGGGCGGCAGACATATAAGGTCGCCTGCTCGGACAGTCCTGACTCGCACGGAG
>CAKWZF010000036.1:0-2154 GCA_934865005.1 uncultured bacterium
TTGTTGGACTGTTCTGGCGGCTGGGTGCGCTTGCGACCTGGATCGCTTCTTTTGTAGCCGTCTCGGTTCGTTGTTGAGAGGAGACTTACTTTTATGCGTATTGTGTTTATGGGTACGCCCGATTTTGCTGTGCCTTCGCTGACTTCGCTTGTTGAGGCTGGTAACGAGATTACGCTTGTTATTACTCGCCCTGATGCTGTTCGTGGGCGTGGTAAGAAGCTTGAGCCTTCTCCTGTTAAGGCCAAGGCGCTTGAGCTGGGGTTGCCGGTCGTTGAGGCCAATCGTATGACGCCTGAGGTTGTTGAGGCGCTTCAAACTGCCCAGGCTAATATTTTCTGCGTGGCTGCCTATGGTTGCATTTTGCCTGATGAGGTGCTGCATATGGCGCCGCTTGGTATTGTGAATGTTCATGCGTCTTTGCTGCCTCGTTGGCGTGGCGCCGCTCCTATTCAGCGTGCGATTCTTGCTGGTGATGAGGTTGCTGGCGTTTCCATTATGCGCATTGGACATGGCGTGGATACTGGTGCTTATTGTGCTCAGGCTTCCACGTCGGTTGCCGGTAAGCATGCTGAGGCGCTGACCATGGAGCTTGGTGAGCTTGGCGGCAAACTGCTTGCCGATACGCTTCCTTCTCTTGCCGATGGCACCGCCGTGTGGACTGAGCAGGATGAGTCGCTCGTCACTCATGCTGCCAAGATTTCCAAGCTGGAGATGCGTCTGGATCCGCAGATGGCTGCGCTCGATTGCGTGCGTCATGTGCTCGCTTCGTCCGATACCGCGCCTGCTCGTTGCGTGATTGCCGGCAAGACCGTGCGCGTGCTCGATGCTGCGCTGGCCGATGTTTCGCTTGGCAAGGGCGGCGTTGACGTTAAGAATAAGCGTGTTTTCCTTGGCCTTTCCGATGGTGCGGTTGAACTGCTCGAGGTTAAGCCCGATGGCAAGCGTGCCATGGCCGCTTCTGCTTGGGCTGCTGGGCTGCAAAGCGCCGATCTTATCTGGGGTGTTTTGTCATGAGCAAGCTGTCTCCCGCGCGCAAGCTTGCACTCGATGTGCTGATGGAGGCCGATCGCCGCGGCATGTATGCGCGCGACGTGCTGTCCTCTCGCGCATCGGCCAAGGCTATTGACCAGCGCGATTCCGCTTTTGCAGCTCGCTTGGCGCTTGGTGTGGCCGCCACGCAGGGTATTTTGGACGAACTGCTCGATCAGTTTCTCGATAAGCCTAAAAAGGTTGCGCCGCGTGTTCGCATGGCGCTTCGTATCTCGGCCTTCGAGATGCTTTATCTGCATACGCCTGGTCGCGTTGCGGTGAGTCAGGGCGTTGAGCTGGTGCGCAGCGGAGCTAAGTCTGCCGCCGGTTTGGCCAATGCCGTGCTGCATAAAGTCGCGGACAACGTTGAGGACTTTGCCACGGCGTCCGATGTAGATGAGTCTGAGCGACGCCTGGTTCGTCTGTCGCGCCTGATGGGACTGCCGCGTTGGCTGTGCGCTCGCATTATGGCATCGTTCGACACGCCAGAGGGTTCGCTTAACTTTGCCGGCAATCTGGCCCCCGCGCCACTGGCCCTGCATGAGAACGCCTTTGCGACCAAGCCCGATCCGTATATCTCGCAGCTCGTCGCGCCTGTCTTCCCGGGCTGCCATGCCCCGGTTGATGCCCAGGTTACCGTTGCTTCGGGTGTGTTTGAGCGTGCTGCCGCGGTGGCGTCTGATCTCAACGCGCAGCTTATCGCCACGGCTGCCACGCGCCCTGGTAGCTGCCTTGAGATTGGTGCCGGTCGTGGCACCAAGACCTATGTGATGATGTGTCAGGCCAAGCGTGCGGGCTATGAGCGTCAGCATACGGCGCTCGATCTGCATGATCGCAAGTGCGATCTGAATCTCGCTCGCCTGCATAAGGCGGGTATTCGGGGCGTTCGTACGGTTTCGGGTGATGCCTGCGAGCTCGATGCGGTCCTCACGTCGTTCGATGCCATGCTTGGTAAGCCTGTCCTGTTCGATACGGTGTTTATCGATGCGCCGTGCTCGGGCACCGGAACCATGCGTCGTCATCCCGAGATCCCGTGGCGCCTGACCGAAAGGGACGTGACGGTTGATCTGCCCAAACTGCAGTTGACGATACTCAAAGAGGCTGCTGCGCGCGTAGCAGCCGGCG
>CAKWZF010000036.1:2164-5229 GCA_934865005.1 uncultured bacterium
GTGCTCTGTCTTCGAAGAGGAGAACACGCAGGAGGTGGATGCTTTCCTTGCTTCTCCTGAGGGCGCCGGCTTTAGCGTGGCACCGCTTTCCGAGGCACAGATTCTGCAACTCCCTGAGTTCGATCAGGCCAAGAAGCTCGTTTCCGTACGCCAGAACGATCGGGGCCTCTTCCAAAGCGTGCCGGTAAACGCCGATTCCTACGACGGCCACTTCTGCGCCAGACTGGTCCACAAGTAACGACTAAGTTGCGGTGAAATAAGGATTGAATAGCGGCTTCCACCCACCAAACAGTCCTTATTTCACCGCAACTCACAAGGAAACCTGGGTAGCTTGATTAGCTACCCATAGAGCAAAGAAATAGCCCCGCGATCGGCGTTGATCGCGGGGCTGCTTGGTTTCTAGTGGTTATGCGGGCAGTTGGCGCAGCAGCCGCTGGTGGCGCTGGTGCTGGAGCCGCCGCTTCGTTGATCGGTGTTGTAGAAACCGCTGCCCTCAAATTTAATGCCGCTGGCCGAGAACGTCTTGGCCGCCGGGGCACCGCAGCTGGGGCACACGACCTCGGGAGTCTCGGACATGGGATGCTCAACCTCAAACACGTTGCCGCAGCTCGAGCACTTGTAATCGTAGCGCGCCATAATACTTCCTTTTCAGCACAAAGCGGGCAGATTACTCTGCCCGCATAAATTCAAACGTCTGTAACTGTACCCTATATCGGGGGTTTTATCACGCTTCGCCCCAGAATCTATGGTTGTTGCGCAGGAGCTGTGCGGTTTTGTTCTCGGCGGCTGCAATGTCCGCCTCGTCAGCCTGCCAGGTCCAGTTGCCCGTGGCCACGCCCGGAACGTTCATGCGCGCGTCGTCGCCAAGCCCCAGGACATCCTGCAGTGGCATCATCACCAGGGGAACGTCGCTTGCCAGCGCGTCGCTCATCAGCTTGGCCGCCACCTCAACACCGCTCGGTTCATCGCCGCCCGCAAAGGTACGGGTGCACCAACCGGCCAGCGTCGACGTATCGTGCGTCGAGGTGTACAGAATCTTGCCGGGCGTGGGATGCACACCGCAACGAACGTCGTAGTCGCTAAACTCCAGCACGTCCATGCCGGGGAAACCGCAGGTCGATGCCATGGCGCGAACACCGGGCGTCAGATAGCCCAAGTCCTCAGCGATAAAGTTGAGCGGACCCAGTTCGTCATAGGCGGTCTGGAACAGGTCCTTGCCCGGGCCCGCCAGCCAGCGGCCGTCGGCGCATGCCTTGCCCGCGGGAATGCTGTAATAGCTGTGGAATCCCAGGAAGTGATCCAGACGCACGCGGTCGTAGAGTGAGAACGCGCGGCGCAGGCGATCCATCCACCAACTATAGCCGTTCTGCTTCATGTGGTCCCAGCGGAACGTCGGGTTGCCCCACATCTGGCCCTCGGGCGCAAAGTTGTCGGGCGGCGCGCCGGAAATCTCAATCGCCTTGCCGGTATCGGACAGCCAGAAGTTCTCGGGTTCGCTCCACGCGTCTGCCGAATCGTCGGACACGTACATAGGAATATCGCCGATGACCTCGATGCCCTTCTTGTGCGCATAGTTCATGAGCTCGCACCAAGCCAGGTCAAAGCGGTACTGCATGTACGCCTGAAGCTCGGCCTCGTTGTGGAAGCGCTTGTCGTCGATTAGATGCTCGTTGTAGCGAGCGACATCTGCCGGCCAATTGTGGCGCGACTCGCCCTCAAAGTACTTTTTGACGGCCATATAGACGCTGTACTTCTCGAGCCAATCGGCATTGCGATGTTTAAACGCGGTGTACAACGGATCGGCATCTTCGCCGCCGCGGGCCATCCAGGTCTCAAAGTCGGCGGCCAGCTCCTCGTGGCTCTCGGGTAGCAGGTCAATATTGCCCGCAAAGGCCGAAGGCCCAGCGTAAGGGGAGCGGAAGAAGTCCGTCGGGTTGACGGGCAGGACTTGCCAGTAGCGCATGCCCATGGCGGCCAGATGGTCGATAAAGCGACGCGTGGGCGCACCGATTGTGCCGGGCTTGCCGTCATCGGTCGGCACCGAGGTGATGTGGCACACAACGCCCGCGCCATGATCGAGCGGCTCCTGCAGACGCTTCTCGGCATGGTGATAGATGATCGAAGAGCCCAGCGGGTACAGGTCGAGCGTGACGGTACCGTTGTGGATCTCGCACTCGTGACCGCTGATCACGTCGCTCGCGCATTCGCCGAGCGCCGGAATCGTCACGCGGTGCGAATTGCGCAGGCTGCGGTTGATGATAACCGTCGCGGCCTCGCCGTCATTGCCCGTGCGGGTGTAAGCCAAGACTTCGTCGTTGAGCGCAAAGGCCTTGATCTCGCCATCGACCATAAAGGGCAGCGCACGGCGCACGGCAGACGCGTTCTTAACGATGGCCAGTGTGTCGAAGTCGTGGAGTTGGTCTTTGGTCGGCAGGGTGCGGCGGTTGCCCGGATCGGTGAGGCCCTCCAGGCCGTACTCGTCGCCATAATAGATCGAGGGCACACCCGGGAAGGTCATCTGCATGAGCGTCGCCAGCCAAAAACGGCTCTTGGCCAGGCCCATCGAGTTATCGTCCAGGCGCCATTTGCTGCGCTCGCTCTCGGGCAGCTGCGACTCGTCGGGGCCACCGCCGAGCACCGAGATGATGCGCGGGCGGTCGTGGCTCGAAAGCAGATTGAGCGCGCAGGCCAGTGCCTCGCGCGGGTAGTTCTCGCGCAGGGTTTCGATATCCTCGGCTGCCTGGTAAGCGTTCTTGTAGCCCATCAAAAAGCCGATGACCATGTCGCGGAAGGGGTAGTCCATGGCGGAGTCGAGCTCCGAGCCCTGCAGATAGCGGCGCAGGTGGCCATAGCTGATCTTGTTGGAGGCGTCTTCCCAGACTTCGCCGAGCAGCAGCGCGTCGGGCTTCTCGGCGAGCACGGCCTTTTTGATCTCGGCCAGGAAGTCGTCGGAAAGCTCGTCGGCCACATCGAGTCGCCAGCCATGGGCACCGGCGCGCAGCCATTTACGGATCACGCCGTCCTTGCCCAGGAGCCGCTCGCGCACCAGTTCGGAGCTCTCATTG
>CAKWZF010000036.1:5239-16564 GCA_934865005.1 uncultured bacterium
GCATGTTGCCCACGCCCCACCAGCAGTCATACGAACCGTCCTCATGGAAGTAAAATGCATCGCGCCACGGCGAGTCCTCGCTCTGCCAAGCACCGACGCCGGGATAATTGCCGTAGCGGTTAAAGTAGATCGAGTCGTCGCCCGTATGGTTGAACACACCGTCCAGAATGATGGAAATGCCAAGCTTCTCGGCCGCCTCGCACAGCTCGGTAAAGTCCTGCTCGGTGCCCAGAATCGGGTCGATCTTGGTGTAGTCGGCCGTGTCGTAGCGGTGGTTGCTCGCGGCCTCAAAGATGGGGTTGAGGTAGATGGCCGTAAAGCCTAGCTCGGCAATGCGGGGCAGGTCATTTTGGATACCCTTGAGCGAACCGCCGTAAAAATCCCAGGTCTTGATGGAGCCGTCTTCGGCACGCTCGTACTCGGGCGGTTCGTTCCAGTCCTCGACCATGCGGCGCTGGATTCCTTTGCGCGGTTTTTCAACTTCGGTAAGCGTGCGCTCGCGCCAGTTTTCGTCGCGGGCATAGCGGTCGGGGAAGATCTGGTAGACCATGCCACGCTCGTACCACTCGGGACGAACATCGCGGTGCTTGTAGACGGTAATCTGGAAGGACGGGACCTCGGCGTAGTTGTAGGTTACGCCCTCGCCACCGGTGCGACCCTGCGGTGCGCCCAAACGGACCTCGGGCTGGCCCTCGATATTGCAGATAAAGCTGTACCAGATAAGACAGGGCTCGGTGCACTCAAGCTCTACGGTAAATATGCCGTCGCCCTCGTGCGTCATGGGATACAGAGACTCACCGATTTCATCGACCCAGGTACGCAGGGTAAGCGTTGCCTGGTTGGGGTCGGCATCCTCCAAAATCACCGAGAGCGAAACGGAAGTTCCAGTGGTCACAGCGCCAAACGGAATGCGAAACTGCGGTAGACGGCTGTTGTGAATCAATCTCATTATACGGTCCAGTTCAATAGAATCACGGCCTGCGGGCCATGGGCTTTACGCACAGAATATAAGTATATCTGTTGTACGCAGGCTGTATAAACAACATCCGTTTACCATCGGCGAACGGTTGTCCTAGAAAATCGTTTTACCACGCAAATTATCGCGATATTTAAAAACGTCTATACCGATACTATTTGTAGCCAAACAAAAGTACTTCGGTTTACTACGACGAATTGAATGATCTCAACCACAGTCATTTTGGTGATATTAAAACCGCAGGTAGAAGCGTTCTTAATTTTCGAAGATTACTCGCCGTGGTCGGCCGGAGCCATTTTGTCGTAGTAAACCGGCCCTCTTTTTAATGCGAAGTTCAACGCAAAAGAGGGCGCCTGGTTGGGGCGCCCTCTTTTGCGTTGAGGATTTAGTTTTAATCGTCCGGATTAGCGGCGCTTACGGGCGGCCGTTGCCTTGCGGACGGAGGTCTTCTTGGTCGGAGCCTTTTCCTCGGCCGAAACGGCGGGGGAGACCGGGGTCTCCTTGGCGGGCTCGGTCTTTGCCTTAGCCTTGGGAGCGGCCTTAACCTCGGCAGCCTTCGGAGTCGGCTCGGCCTTTACTGCGGGCTTGTCCTCGGCCTTAGCCTCTGCCTTGGGAGCTTCAGCCTTGGTCGTGGTCTTCTTGGCCGTCGTCGCGGCGCGTTTGCGCGTGGTGGTCTTGGCGGCCGGCTTTGCCTCGACAGCTGCCTCAGCCTTAGACTCAGCGGGCGTCTCCTCGACTTTAGCGGCCGGCTTTGCAGTAGCCTTCGGGGCCGTCTTCGCGGCGGCCTTCGTCGTAGCGGCCTTGGCCGTCGTCGACTTCGTAGCCGTGGTCTTCTTGGCTGCCGTTGCCTTCTTGGTGGTTGCAGCCGTCTTCTTGGCAGCGGTCTTGGCCGGAGCCTTTGCCGCAGGCTTAGCCTCGGCGGCGGCCTTTACCTCGGGAGCAGCCTCGACCTCGTTGGCCTTCTTGGCAGCGGCGGTCGTGCGCTTGCGCGTGGTCGATGCCTTGGCAGTAGTTGCCTTGGCAGCGGTGGTCTTGCTCGCAGCGGCCTTCGTGGTCGTAGCCTTCTTAGCCGTCGTCTTGCGAGCCGTCGTCTTCTTGGCGGCAGGCTTCGCTGCGGGCTTCACCTCAGGATCGGCTTTAACCGGGTCAGCTTCAACCGGCTTCTCCTCGACCTTGGGCTCCTCAGCAGCAGCGGGCTCCTTAACGGGCGCCGCAGGCTCGGCCTCATCAGCAACCGGCTCCTCTATGACCGTGGCAGCCTCCACAGCCGCCGGGCGCTCAATCTCCGGGTGCATAAAGAAGTACAGGTCCAGATACTTATCGGCCGAGCGCGTCCAGCTAAAGTCCTGGCTCATGGCCTGCGTGACCAGCTGATCCCAGGCCTCGCGGTTGTCCCAGAACAGGCGTGCCGCGCGGAACACGGCGTCGCCCATCTCGTCGCCGTTAAAGTTACTAAACGAGAAGCCCGTGCCCTCGCCGGTAAACTCATTGTACGGGATCACGGTGTCCTTTAGGCCGCCGGTCTCGCGCACGATGGGCAGGGTGCCGTAGCGCATGGCGATGATCTGCGACAGACCGCAGGGCTCAAACTTCGAAGGCATTAGGAACATGTCGGCGGCAGCATACATGCGCTGTGACAGCGCCGGATCGAACTCGATGCGTGCGGCCATGGTGCCGGGGTACTTGTCCTGGAAATAGCGCAGGCCGTCTTCGTAGTCGCGGTCGCCGGTGCCCAGCACCGCCACCTGCACGCCGCCGGCCAAGATGCGGTCGAGTGCGTACATGACCAGGTCCAAGCCTTTCTGGCGCGTCAGACGCGTGACCATCACCATGAGCGGACGGTCGTCGCGAACCTCGAGCCCCAGCTCTTCCTGCAGCTTGGCCTTGCATACGGCCTTGCCGGAACGGTCCTCCACGGTGTAGTTGGCGGCAATGCGCTTGTCGGTCGCCGGGTCAAAGCCCGCGACGTCGATGCCATTCAAAATGCCCTGCAGCGCGTACGAACGCTCGCGCAGAACGCCGTCCAGGCCCTCGCCAAATTCGGGCGTCTGGATCTCGTTGGCATAGGTGGGGCTCACCGTAGTGATGGCGTCGGCATAACGTAGGGCGCCCAGCATGTAGTTGATGCTGCAGGCGTCGCAACGCAGCTGCGAGGCAGCCGCCGGAATATGCGCCACGCCCAGGATGTCCTCCATCACGGTGTCGCTAAACTGGCCCTGGAACGCCACGTTGTGGATCGAGAACACGGTCTTGACGCGGTCGTACAGCGGCAGGCCCTGGTAGAACTCGCGCAAAAACACGGGCGCCAGTGCCGTCTGCCAGTCGTTGCAGTGCAGGATGTCGCACTCAAAGCCGGCCGGCAGGTGCTGCAGGCTCTCGGTGATGGCCTTGGAGAAGAACGCAAAACGCTCTCCATCGTCAAAGAAGCCGTACGGATAGTCGCAAAGTAGCGCTCGTTGTCGATGAACATATAGGTGACGCCGTCGTGCTCGAGCTTCTCAAGTCCGCAGTATTCATTGCGCCAGCCCAGGCTCACGTAAAAGTCGGAAAAGTGCTCCATCTGCGCCTTGTACTCGTCTTTGATGGTGGCGTACTTGGGTACCATCACGATGACTTCGGCGCCGGCGCGCACAAGCGCCGCAGGCAGCGAACCCGCCACGTCGCCCAGGCCACCGGTCTTTACAAACGGTGCGCACTCGGCCGAGGCAAACACGATCTGCATCTTTTTGCTGGAATCAGCCATATTGTCTCCCATGTTGTTATTCGAGAATAGCCGCCAGGCGCGAACCGGGCGGCTATTCTACATGTTACGAGCGATGTTGCGGTGCCAACGTTAACGTACGATGGTGGTATCGGAAGTTAACGGAGCCTTGCCCAGCACCAGGATGTTCTCGGGCGTGCCGCGAAGCTCGGTGTTGGTGGGAACCACGTTGTTCTTGTCCAGGATGGCGTTCTCAACGCGGGCGCCGCTCTTGATGATGCAGCTCTGGTTGATGATCGAGTTGGTCACCGAGGCGCCTTCCTCGACCACGACGCCGCGCGACAGGATCGAGTTGCGCACGGTTCCCTTGATGATGCAGCCGGCCGAGATGATCGAGTTGCACGCGTGGCTACCGGTCGCATAGCGCGAAGGCGGCACATCGTGAGCCTTGGTCAGGATCGGGCGCTCGGGGTCAAAGAGCTGGTCGGCCACGGTCTGGTCGAGCAGGTCCATGCTGCGGCGATACAGCGACTTCTCGCTAAACACGCCCACAACCTCGCCCTTGTACTCGTAGCTGCACACGTCGATGTTACCAAAGTCGCCCTGGAGTGTCTCGAGCAGGTCCAGATAGTCGGCGGCCTGGTAGTGGTCGATGATCTCGAGCAGCGTCTCGCGGTTGACGATGCAGCAGTCCATAGAGGCGTTGTCGCCGTACACGACGCCGGCGCTCACGCCCGTCAGACGGCCGTTCTCGTTGATTTGCAGCTTGGTCTCGTCATCGACGTTGCGCGTGGCCTTGCAGTACACCACGGTCATCTGGGCGCCAGAGTTCTCGTGCGCGTCAATGATGGTGTTGAGGTCCATGTTAAAGATGATGTTGGTGCCCATCATCACGACATAGGGCTTGTCCGAGCGCTGGAACAGCGTCTTGTTGGAGATGATGTCGCGCAGCAAGAAGCGCATGCCGCCCTTGGTGGTGCCGTACGCGTTGCCGGGGACCATGAACAGGCCGCCCTTCTTGCGGTCCAGGCCCCAGTCCTTGCCCGAGCCCACGTGGTCGATCAGCGAGCGGTAGTTGCCCGGCATGACGACGCCGACGGTCTTGATGCCGGCATTCATCATGTTGGACAGCGGGAAGTCGATCAGGCGGTAGCGGCCCAAGAACGGAACGGACGCGATGGGGCGGTCCTTGAGCAGCACGCTGCCGTAAGTCGAAGAGTAGTTAGCGGTGATATAACCGATGGCCTTGCGATTGATCATCGGATCATTCCCCCTTCCCGATAACGACGTCATTTCCAACGACGGCCGTATCCTTGGTGGTATCGACAGAGCCGAGCTTCACGCCCTCTTCGACCGTGGAGTTCTCGCCCAAAATAGCGCGGCAGATGTGCGCGCCGCTCTTAACGTGCGCACCCGGCAGCAGCACGGAGTCCTCGACCACGGCGCGCTCATCGATGATGACATCGGTCGAAAGGATCGAATGGCGAGCGGTGCCGTAGATCTTGCAGCCGTTGGAGACCAGGCAGTCGTCCAGGCGGCCGTCCGGGCCAATGTAGTGCGGCGGACGCGTGGTGATGTTGGACATGATGGGGAAGTGCTTGTCAAACAGATCGAACTCGGGGTTGTTGCCCAGCAGGTCCATCGAGGTCTCGTGGAAGCTGGCGATGGTGCCGACGTCCTTCCAAAAGCCGTGGAACTCGTAGCTGTACAGGCGCTTGCCCTCGCCGAGCAGCTTGGGGATGATGTCCTTGCCAAAGTCGTGGCTCGAGCGCTGGTCCAGAGCGTCCTCCTCGAGCGCCTCGATCAGCACGTCGGCCGAGAAGATGTAGATGCCCATGGACGCGAGGTTCGAATCGGGCTTCTCGGGCTTCTCGGTGAACTTGGTGATGCGGCCGTCCTCGGGGTCGGTGGTCAGGATACCAAAGCGGCTGGCCTCCTCCCACGGCACGGGCATAACGCTCACCGTGAGGTCGGCGTTGTTCTCAATGTGCGTCTTGAGCATCTTGCGGTAGTCCATGCGATACAGGTGGTCGCCCGAAAGAATCAGGACGTACTTGGGGTCGTTGGCCTTGATGTAGTCGAGGTTCTGCGTAATGGCGTCGGCCGTGCCCGCATACCAGGCGCCGCCGGTCTGCGTCTCGTACGGCGGCAGGATCGACACGCCGCCGTCGCGGCTGTCCAGATCCCACGCCTCGCCGGAGCCCACGTAGGCATGCAGCAGGTAGGGGCGATACTGCGTCAGAACGCCCACCGTGTCGATGCCCGAGTTGGAGCAGTTGGAGAGCGAAAAGTCGATAATGCGGAACTTGCCACCAAAGCTAACCGCCGGCTTAGCGATCTTTTGGGTGAGTGCCCCCAATCGGCTGCCCTGTCCTCCTGCGAGGAGCATCGCGATGCATTCTTTCTTACTCATCGATTTCTCCTTCTGTCATCGATGTTCCTAAACCCATTAGCGACGGGCGCGGCGCTCTGTCGTGCCCGTCGAGTAATGCCGTGCTGGCATAGGGGAGCTCACACGCCTTTACGCGCGCCAGATCTCGTCGCGGTACTCGCGAATGGTGCGGTCGCTCGAGAACCAGCCGCTCGAGGCGGTGTTGAGCAGAGCCTTGCGGTTCCAGGTCTCCTGGTCGCCATAGCTGCCGGTGAGCTTCTCCCACGCATCCACGTAGCTGCGGAAGTCTGCCATGACCAGGTCGGGGTCGTTGTTGTTCATGAGCTCGTTGTAGATGCTCTCGAAGTTGCCCGAAAGACCCGCAAAGGTGTTGTCCTTGAGCTCGTCCATCACGCGGCCCAGACGCTCGCGGTCGCCGTTGAGGGTATCCCACGCAAAGTAGCTGTTTGATGCCCAGAGCTGCTCGACCTCGGGAGCGGTCAGGCCAAAGATGGCCTCGTTCTCGCGACCGGCCAGGTCGGCGATCTCGATGTTGGCGCCGTCGAGGGTACCCAGCGTAATGGCGCCGTTCATCATGAGCTTCATGTTGGACGTGCCCGAGGCCTCCTTGCCGGCCGTGGAGATCTGCTCCGAGATCTCGGCGGCGGGGTAGATGAGCTGGGCGTTGCTCACACGGAAGTTGGGGATGAAGCAGACCTTCATGACCTCGTTGACGCGCGGGTCGTTGTTGATGACGTCGGCAACGGAGTTAATGAGGCGGATGGTCTCCTTGGCGAAGGTGTAGCTCGAGGCAGCCTTGCCGCTAAAGATGAAGGTCGTCGGCGTCACGTGGAAGTTGGGATCGGCGATGCGACGGTTGTAGATGTCCATCACCTTCATGATGTTCATGAGCTGGCGCTTGTAGGCATGGAAGCGCTTCACCTGAACGTCGAAGACGGTGTTGGGGTCAATAACCAGACCGGTCTCGGCCTTGACGTAGGCGGCCAGGCGCTCCTTGTTGGCGCGCTTGGAGGCACCCACGGCCTTCAGGAACTCGGTGTCGTTCTGGAAACTTTTAAGCTTCTCAAGCTCGAAGGCATCCTTCAGCCAGCCGTCGCCAATGGCCTCGGTCACAAGCTTGGCGTAGGTGGGGTTGGCCTCGGCAAAGAAGCGACGGTGCGAGATGCCGTTGGTCTTGTTGTTGAACTTTTCGGGCGTCAGGGCATAGAAGTCCTTGAGCACGATGTTCTTGATGATGTCGGAGTGAATCTTTGCCACGCCGTTGACGCTATGGCTGCAGATCACAGACAGGTTGGCCATGCGAATCTCGCCGTCCCACAGGATGGCGGTCTGGCGCAGACGCTCCTGCCAGCCCTCCTGCGTGGTGTCGAACGACTCGTGCCAACGACGGCTGATCTCGTCGATGATCTGGTACACGCGGGGGAGGAGCTTGGAGAACGTACCGATGGGCCACTTCTCCAAGGCCTCGGGCAGGATGGTGTGGTTGGTGTAGCTCACGACCTGCGTCACGATGTTCCAGGCGTCATCCCACTCGAGCTTCTTCTCGTCGATGAGGATACGCATGAGCTCGGGGCCGCACATGGCGGGGTGCGTGTCGTTGGTGTGGATGGCCACAAACTGCGGAAGCAGCTCCCAGTTCTCGCCATGCTCCTTCTCAAAGGTGTCGAGCAGACTGTAGATGCCGGCCGACACAAACAGGTACTCCTGCTTCAGGCGCAGCAAACGACCGTGCTCGCCGGCGTCGTTGGGGTAGAGGATGGCGCTGATGGCTTCGGCCTCGGCGCGCTCGGCATCGGCCAGGGCGTAGTCGCCGCGGTTGAAGGCCTCCAGATCGAAGTGCTCCTCGACCGGCTCGGCAGCCCAGACGCGCAGCTTGTTGACAGTTTCGCCGGCATAGCCCACAACGGGGATGTCGTAGGGGACGGCCAGGATGTCCTGCGTGTCCACCGTGCGGTAGAACGTGCGGCCGTTCTCCTCAAAGCCCTCAACATGGCCACCAAACTTAATGGTCACGGCCTTGTCCTGACGGCGGACCTCCCAGGGATAGCCGTGGGTGAGCCACTCGTCGGTAGCCTCGACCTGGCTGCCGTTGACGATCTCCTGCTTAAACAGGCCGTAGCGGTAGCGCATGCCGTTGCCGTAGCCGGCAATACCCTCGGCTGCCATGGAATCCAGAAAGCATGCGGCCAGACGGCCCAGGCCACCGTTGCCCAGCGCCGGATCGGGCTCCTGGTTCTCGATGACGGACAGGTCGAAGCCCATGTCGTCGAGCGCCTCGGCGACCATGTCGCGCACGCCAAAGTTGAGCAGATAGTTGTCGAGCAGGCGGCCGATCAAAAACTCGATCGAGAAGTAGTACACGCGCTTCTTGCCCTCGGCGGCCGCGCGGGCGTCGCTCTTGGTGGCAACGGTGCGTGCCTTCTCGGCCACAAGCTTGGCCAGGGCGTTAAAGCGGTCGAGGTCGCTGGCGGCCTCGACACTCTTGCCGCTGATGCTCATAACGGCATCGCGATAGAGCTCGGTAAACTCCTGCTTGTTTTCGAAGATCTTATTCATACGTTCCTTTCCCCCGGGGATGTATCTCCCGGAACGGTTATGACATGTATCCTACGCCCCCGCGGGGCGGGTAATTACAGTGGTAACGCCTTTGTTACGCTTTCTTGGCAGGAGCCTTAACAGCAGCTGTCTTGGCCTTGGGCGCAGCCTTTTTGGTGGTTGCCTTCTTGGCCGTGGTCTTGGCCGAAGCCTTGGCAGCGCGCTTGGCAGCCTTCGCCTTAGCCGGAGCCTTCTTGGCGGCCGCGGGCTTGGGCTTCACAGAGGACGCACGCTTGCGCGTCGCCTTCTTGGGCTCATCGACCACGGTCGGCTTATAGCTGCTGGGACCGCGGCGCTTAAGCACCACGCCAGCCAGGCCGGGCACCTTGATCTCGATGGAGTCCATCTGCCCGTTCCAGGGATAGGGCTCGCTCGAGCAGGTGTAGGGCTCCTCGCCGGCGTATCCGCTGCCGCCAAACTCAGGACGGTCGGAATCGAAGATGACCTCCCAGTCACCCTCGCGCGGCACGCCCACACGGAAGCTCTCATAGCTCGCCGGATCAAAGTTGATGAGGATCACCAAGTCGTCATCGACGTCCTCGCCCTGGCGCACAAAGCTCACGATGGACTGTTTGGAGTTGTCCGCGTCGATCCAGGTAAAGCCATCGTCGGTGTAGCCGCGCTCGTACAGGGCGGGCTCGGCGGTGTACAGGTGGTTGAGCGCCTTAATGAACGCCTGATGATGGCGGTGGGTCTCGTACTCCTCGGTCAGGAACCACTGGATGGACTCGTAGTAGCGCCATTCAATAAACTGGCCGATCTCGTTGCCCATAAAGTTGAGCTTGGCACCGGGGTGCGTCATTTGGTAGAAAGCCAGCGTGCGCAGGCCGGCAAACTGGCGCCACCAGTCGCCCGGCATGCGGCCGATCAGCGAGCACTTACCGTGCACGACCTCGTCGTGGCTCAGCGGGCAAATAAAGTTCTCGGTAAAGGCGTACATGATGGAGAACGTGAGCAGCCCGTGGTTGCCGGGGCGCCACGGAAAATCGGTTTGCATGTAGTGCAAGGTGTCGTTCATCCAGCCCATGTCCCACTTATAGTGGAAGCCTAGGCCGCCGTCCTGCGGCGGGTAGGTTACGAGCGGCCACGCAGTGGACTCCTCGGCCATCATCATCACGTCGGGGTAGTGAGCCTCCACGGCGCAGTTGACCTGACGGATAAATGCGCTGGCGTCCAGGTCCTCCTCGGTACCGTACTTGTTGAACTTCTTTTGGCCTGGATCGTCGATGCCAAAGTTGAGGTACAGCATACTGGACACGCCGTCCATGCGAATGCCGTCCACGTGGAAGTTCTCGAGCCAGTACAGCACGTTGGAGACCAGGAAGGAGCGGACCTCGCCGCGGGCGAAGTCAAACTTGTGCGTGCCCCAGTTGGGGTGAATCTCGTGCTCAAACAGCATGTGGCCGTTAAAGGTGGCAAGGCCGTGGGAATCGGCGCAAAAACCGCCGGGCACCCAGTCCATGATCACGCCAATGCCCGCCTCGTGGCACGCATCGATAAAGTGCATGAGCTGCTGCGGGTTGCCGTAGCGCGACGTAGCGGCATAATAGCCGGTCGTCTGATAGCCCCAGGAGCCATCGAAGGGATGCTCCATAAGTGGCATGACCTCGATATGCGTATATCCCATGTCGCGCACGTAGTCCACGAGCTCCACCGACAGGTCGTCGTAGGTGTAGAACTCGCCGCGCTGTGCGGGGAAGGGATCCATGGGGCCGGGGTAGTTGCCGTACTCGTCGGGCTCGCCCTGCGGCGCGTCACCGTGGCGCTTCCACGAGCCAATATGCACCTCGTAGATGTTAAGCGGCTGCGACATGTGGTTGTGGTCGGCGCGGCGCTTGAGCCATGCGGCGTCGTTCCACTTGTAGCCATCGAGTGTCCACAGCACGCTCGCAGTACCCGGAGGGCACTCGGCCTTAAAGGCGTATGGATCGGCCTTGTAGAGCTTTTCGCCCTCGTTGGTCTCGATAAGGTATTTATAGAGCTGGCCCTGCTCGGCACCAGGAATAAAGCCTTCCCAAATAGCGCTCGTATGCACGGGCACCAGCGGGTTGGCTTCCTCATCCCAGTCGTTAAATTCGCCAATGACATGGACACTCTTTACGTCGGGCGCCCAAACGCAAAAGCGCCAGCCGCGCGTGCGCTGCTGCGTGTCAGGATGCGCGCCCATCTTTTCCCAGCTGCGCTCCCACATTCCAATGCCAAACAGGTAGACATCGTCCTTGGAGAGCTCCGGTGCGTGCGGAGCCGGTTTGCGGGTTGCGGGCTTTTTAGCCGTTGGCTTTAGCTTTGTATCGCTCACGTTTGATCCCATCATGACGCGGCAGCGTGTTGCCTTGGTGACTAGATGCGAAAGGTCCAAGGCTGCACGAATCGAAGGGACGGCGAAGTTTCTGTGATTCGTTCCACCTCGCGTGCTCGGTGGAACTTTCGGCAGAAACTACGATAACACCTGTGCGTTAGTTTTATGGACGAAAGCGGATTTGCAGGGGCGTTTAATCGGTAAGCGACATGTTTATACCACTGGCAGAATTGCCGTGGTAAAACTCTTGACAGTTTTACCAATTAGGGTTTCAAAATTGTTAGCCTGACGTTTGGTAAAACGTTTTTAGCAGGTTGTTTACCATTTGACATCGAAAGGTTCGTTTATGTCCCATACCGCCG
>CAKWZF010000037.1:0-9112 GCA_934865005.1 uncultured bacterium
GCTCAGAGTCGGTCTGGCTCTTCTTGATGCGCTTGGCCGTCTCCTCAGCGGTCATCGAGATGTTGATGGCGTTGCCGTAGCTCTTGCTCATCTTGCGACCGTCAAGGCCGGGCAGTAGCGGGGTCTCGGACAGCAGCGCCTCGACCTCGGGGAACACCTTGCCGTAGCGGTTGTTAAAGCGGCGGGCGATGGTGCGGGTGAGCTCGATGTGCGGCAGCTGGTCACGACCGACGGGCACCACGTTGCCCTTGCAGAACAGGATGTCGCAGGCCTGATGCACCGGGTAGGTGAGCAGAAGGCCGGTAAGCTCATGGCCCGAGGCCTCCATCTCGGCCTTGACGGTGGGGTTGCGCGCCAGCTCGGCCTCGGACACCAGCGACAGGAACGGCAGCATGAGCTGGTTGGCGGCGGGCACGGCGGAGTGCGCGTAGATCATGGTCTTGTCGGGATCGATACCGCAGGCAAGGTAGTCCATGACCATGTTGTACACGTTGTCCTGGATATGCTCGGTGGTGTCGCGGTCGGTGATGACCTGGTAGTCGGCGATGAGCACGTTGGTCTTGGCGCCCATGTTCTGCAGTTCAACACGGCCCTTGAGGGTGCCAAAGTAGTGGCCCAGGTGCAAGCGTCCGGTGGGGCGATCACCGGTGAGCATGGTGAACTTCTCGGGCGTATTGGCCAGGCCCTCGCGAATGGCGTTGCTCTTTTGCAGCGCGACTTCGTAGCTGTTCTCGTTTGGCATGATTGCTCCTAACGTATGTTCATGGGTCAAGATGATAACGCGTTTATTGGAGGGGCGGGAGAGGGGCGGCTTGTGCGATGGGTGCGGCGCGGCCGCGCTTGGCCAACGGTGCCTTGGCACATCCTCGGCAGCTTGCCCTAGAGCTTGTGGTGGCGCTCTTCTTTGCGCTCCTCGGCTGCCTGCTCTTCCTGCTTAAAGGCGGGGTCGTCGGGGGTGACGAGCTCGTCCTCGTGCGTGCGCTTGTTGTAATGGTGGCGCAGCACGGGCTCAAACAGATGTAGATGCTTGGCAAAGGCCGCCGAGCCAATGGCGAGCACGGTAAAAATGAGCACGCGCATGGACACCTCGACCTGATTGATGGCGGCGGCGCCGGCCGAAAGCATGATGCACCAGGCATAGATGAGCAGCACGGCCTGTTTTTGGTTGTAGCATTCTTGGATCAGGCGGTGGTGGATGTGGCCCTTGTCGGCCTGTCCGATGCTAATGTGGGCGCGCTTGCGGCGCACGATGGCGCTAAACGTGTCGATGATGGGCACGCCGGCAACGATGAGCGGGATGATAAGCGAGGTGAGCGCGGCGGTGCGGCTCACGTTGAGCAGCGAGATGGAGCCCAGTGCAAAGCCCAGAAGCAGCGACCCCGAGTCGCCCAAGAAGATGCTTGCGGGGTTGAAGTTGTAGCGCAAAAAGGCCAGACAGGCGCCAAAGAGCGCAATGGAGAGCGCGGCGGCGTCGATGCGGCCCGAGAGAACGGCCATCGAAAACATGGTGAACGAGGCAATGCCGCAGATGCCCGTGGCCAAGCCGTCGAGGCCGTCGATGAGGTTAATGATGTTGGTGAATGCCACCAGATAGATTACGGTGATGGGGTAGGCGAGCCATCCGAGCATGATCTCGCCGGGGGCAAACGGGTTGACGATGACGCCGATTTTTAGGCCGCCGATACAGGCGATAAGCGCGGCGAGGACCTGTCCGGCCAGCTTTTGCTTGGGCTTGAGCTGGAAGACGTCGTCGATAGCGCCGGTCGCAAAGATGACGGTAAAGGAGAGCGCCAGCATGGGATAACTAATGTGAAGGCGCGGGTGCGGCACCAGGACGGGTGGCCAGCCTAGGTGCCAGGTGCCTAGGATTTGCACAATGCAGGCAACGACCAGGCCCAAAAACACTGCCGTTCCGCCCAAACGCGGGATGGGCTTGGTGTTGATGCGGCGCTTAGAAGGATAGTCGACGGCATCGAGTTTAATTGCCAAGCGCTTGACCAGGGGCACCGCGAGGAAGGTCGTGATAAAGGCCGCCGCTGCCACGCATAGGTACGGTATGTAGCTCGGGGATGAAGCCATGAATCTAAAAACCGCCAAGCGTCGAAGGAAAAGGTCAGAAGAACGCCATGCGCAAAGGGCATAGCCGAACCATGATACTCGACCGAGGGGGGTGCATGGAATTGCACGCAGCGATAATCACGCGCTTACCAGATATTGGGATGTTGTCGATGGCTTGTCGGGATGCCGGCGGGAATCCATATGGACTGTAATGGTGATTTTCGGCAAAAGAAAACCACCCCCCACGTTACGAAAATGAACCCACCTAAAACAGGTGGGTGCCCTCATCGACTGTTCCAGCGTCCTTAACAACGAAGGATACCTGTACTAGGTACGACTGTGTGGGCTCCCTAAATAAACGCGACGGTTCACCCAGTTGCTCCGCGGGGGGCGGAATACCTACATCATAAAGCGGCACTTTATCGATTCCAGTCTTGACATTACAAAAATCGTGTCGGACGATTACGGCGCTTGGGGCTCGAGCCGTCTGTGCGGTTAGTCCTTTTGCGTTTGAGCTGCTGAATCGTTGTTTTGGAGCATGTTTTTATGCCGACGTCGTTGACCGAACTTTTTTCGCCCGCCTGCCATTTGTGTCCGCGCCGTTGCGGTGCGGCGCGCGATGAGGGCGCGCGCGGCGTATGCGGTGCTAACGACACGCTCAGGGTGGCCCGCGCGGCGCTTCATACGTGGGAGGAGCCGCCTATCTCGGGCGAGGCCGGTTCGGGCACGATCTTCTTTAGCGGTTGCTCGCTTAAATGTATCTACTGCCAGAACCACGAGATCTCGACCGGCAATTTTGGCCTTGAGATTTCGCCTGAGCGCCTGGTCGAGATTATGCTGGAACTGCAGGACCAGGGTGCCAACAACATCAATTTGGTGACGGCGACGCACTATGCGCACCTGTTGCCTGCCGTGATTGCCGCGGCACGGGCGCGCGGACTGGTTATCCCGATCGTCTACAACACGAGTGGTTACGAGCGCGCGAGTGCCGTGGCGGCGCTGTGCGACCTGGTCGATGTGTGGCTTACCGACTTTAAATATGCCAATGCCGGGCTTGCGCAGTCGCTCTCTCATATAAAGGACTACCCACGTGTGGCCGTGTCAGGCCTGGCTCAGATGGCGCGCGAGATCGAGCGCCGCGGGGGAGAGCTGGTGGATGAGGGCGGGCTCATGAAGCGCGGCATGATTGTGCGCCATCTGGTACTGCCGGGACATGCAGACGATTCGTGTCGCGTGCTGGACCTGGTGTGGCAGACGGTGGGCGATGTGCCGGTCTCGGTCATGAACCAGTACACGCCCAATGCACTTATGCGCGAGCAGGGCGGCGACCTGGCGCGTGCCGTGACGCGCGAGGAGTACGAGCAGGTGCTCGACCATGCCGACGACTTGGGCTTTACGACGATGTTCTGGCAAGAGGGCGGCGCGGTAGACGAGAGCTTCACCCCGGCCTTCGACACCACCGGCGTCCTCACCAGTGCAAAGTAGTGCGTTCGTCGATGAATTTTCTGGGACGGGGATAAAAAATCATCGAGAGCATCGCCTGTTCGAAAAGTTGCCAAAATAGCCGCGCTCCAAAAAGACTGGTTATTGGGCGTTGACAGTTGGCGAGCCGTAGGTAAAATATCGACTTGTCCTGGGGACGTAGCTCAGTTGGGAGAGCGCTGCCGTCGCATGGCAGAGGCCGAGGGTTCGACTCCCTTCGTCTCCACCCTTGGATTTGATAAGCCGCTGACATTGTGTCGGCGGCTTTTTTTAAAAAGAAAGGGCTGCACTATGGCCGAGCTTGAGTCCCAACCACTGTCTGCCGAGGAGCGCGCCGAGTTGGAAGAGCTCCGCGCCGAGAAGGCCCGCCGCGAGGAGCAGGAAAAGGCTCGTCGCGAGCGTGAGGAGCTGGCCGCCCTGCGTGCCGAGCGTGCGAAGGCCGAGGAGGCCGCCGCCAAGGTCGCATCCGTGCCGGCGCCCGCCGCGCCCAAACCTCAGCCTAAAAAGGCCGCCCGACCCAAGTCCGTCGAGCCCAAGCCGAGCCGTGACGAGATGACCTTTGCCCAGCGCATGGTTACCTCCAAGGAGCCTATGGGCGAGAACGAGATCCCTGGCATGGCGCCGGCTCAAAAAATCATCATTGTCCTTGCCCTCATCGCGTTTGTCATCTTTATGGGCTACACGATCCTGACCAGCATGGGCCTGCTCTAACCGACTCGCATCGGGCGTCATGTCCGCATGCTCTGCTCTCGTCCAACCCTCAAATTCTGCACCACACATCCGAAAGGTCGCCCCATGGCTTTGACCGACATCTCGCATCCCACCGACATTGCAATGCTCACCGATCTGTACGAGTTCACTATGGCCCAGGGCCTGTGGGAGAGCGGCAAGGCCAATGAGCAGGGTTGCTTTACCGCGTTTTACCGCGACCATCCCTTTGGCAGCGCCTATGCCGTCATGTGTGGCACCGCCGAGCTGCCCGAGCTCGTCGAGAACCTGCGCTTTACGCCCGAGGATATCGACTACCTCGCCTCGCTTGAGGCCCCTGCCGGCGGCGCGATGTTCAAGTCCGCATTCCTCGACTACCTGCGCGATTTTCGTGCGCATGTAAATATCGACGCCGTCCCCGAGGGCGAGCTCGTCTTTCCGCGCGAGCCCATGGTGCGCGTCACCGGTCCTGCGCTCGAGTGCCAGCTGCTTGAGACGGCGCTGCTCAACATCGTCGGGTTCCAGACGCTTGTCGCCACCAAGACGGCGCGCGTGGTTCTCGCCGCCGACGGTCGCCCCGTGGCGGAGTTTGGCCTGCGCCGCGCCCAGGGTCCCGATGGCGGCCTGGCCGTTGCGCGCGCGAGCTACGTTGCCGGCTGCTCCTCTACGTCCAATGTGCTCGCCGGCCGCCGCTACGGTATTCCCGTCTTTGGCACGCATGCGCACAGCTGGGTGATGAGCTTCGATTCCGAGCTCGAGGCCTTCCGCGCCTTTGCCAAGTCGAGCCCCAAGAACTGTACGCTGCTCATCGACACCTATGACGTGCGCGAGGGCTGCGAGCATGCCATTACGGTTGCCAAGGAGATGGAGGCGGTGGGCGAGCGTCTGTCGGCTATTCGCATCGACTCCGGCGACCTCGCCAAGCTCTCCAAGTATGTTCGCGGCCGTTTTGATGCCGAGGGCCTGCCCTATGTGGGGATCTCGGTTTCCAACGATCTTGACGAGTACACGATTCAGTCGCTGCTGGACCAGGGCGCGCCCATCGATAGCTTTGGCGTGGGTACCAAGCTCGCGACCTGCTATGACCAGCCGGCGCTGGGTGGCGTATACAAGCTTTCCGCCCGCCGTGCGAGCGAGGCAGATCCATGGACGCCGGTGGTCAAGCTCTCCGAGCAGCCCTACAAGCGCACGATCCCGGGCGTGCAGCGCGTGCGCCGTTATTACGACGGCTTTGGCGGCCCGGTCTGCGACATGATCTACGACGAGGACCATCTGGCGGGGGAGGGCGCCGCGCGCGGCAATACCCTCGTGGCCGTGAATGATGCCGCCCTGGTGACCGATGTGTCGGAGCTTGAGTATCGCGAGCTGCTGGTGCCGATCGTGCGCGATGGCAGTGCGGTGGCTCCGCGTGAGAGCATCCAGGACGCGCGCGAGCGCTGTGCTTGGGCGCTCGATCATCTGGACGCAGCTTTCAAGCGCTTCCTGTACCCGCAGACCTATGTGGTGGGCATGGAGCAGGGCCTGGCTCAGGTGCGCGACGAGCTCGTGCGCAAGAACATGGCCGCGGCTTCTGCCTTTCCTTGGTCTCACTAATTCCTTGGGCGGTAGGGGCGAGTCACGCTCCCTTGGCCGCCAACTCGGCCGTTCGCTGAACAGTTGATTGGTTTGACGTATGACGACTTCTTATAAAACGATGGTGGTAAAGATCGGTTCGTCCACGGTGGTGGGTGCCGATGGCAAGGTCAACCGCGCCTTTATCGGCGGACTTGCCGATCAGGCCGCAGCGCTGCGCAAGCTCGGCTGGCGTCTGGTCGTGGTGAGCTCGGGCGCTATCGCCTGTGGCTATCCCGTGTTGGGCTTCGACCGCAAGCCGGTCGGCGACCTTCCGAGCCTGCAGGCTTGCGCCTCGGCTGGTCAGTGCATCATCTCGTCGGCCTACGACGAGGAGTTCCATGCGCGCGACCTGCTCACCTCGCTCGTGCTGCTCACGCGCCACGATACGGCCCGCCGCACGTCTTACCTGCACGCGCGCGACGCCCTGCTGCGCCTGGTGGAGCTGGGCGTGGTGCCGGTCGTCAACGAGAACGACACCGTTACCGTCGACGAGATCAAGTTTGGCGACAACGACACACTGGCGGCGCTTGTGAGCTGCCTGGTTTCTGCCGATCTGTGCGTGACGCTCTCGGACATCGATGGCCTCTATACTGCCAATCCGCATGAGGACCCCACGGCCGAGTTTGTTCCTGTCGTGCATAAGATCGATGCCAAGATTATTGCCTCGGCGGGCGATTCTTCCACATCGGTGGGCACGGGCGGCATGATTACCAAGATTCGCGCGAGCCGCATCCTGATGATGGCGGGCATTCAGAGCGTGATTTGCTCGGGCGAGGAGCCCGATGCGCTCGTGCGCCTCGCCCGCGGCGAGAGCGTGGGCACGCTGTTCGATCCGCCGGCGGAGCGTCTGGACATCGCACCCCGCAAGCTGTGGATCGCACTGGGCGACAAGGCGCATGGCTCGGTGACGGTCGATGATGGTGCTGCGAAGGCGCTGGTCAGCCGTGGTTCTTCCCTGCTTGCGGTGGGTATTCGCGAGGTCGATGGCCAGTTTGCCGAGGGCGATGTGCTCGACGTGTGCGACCCGAGCGGTATGGTTGTCGCCCGCGGTATCGCCGAGGCCGATTCGGACGTGCTGGAACTTGCTGCCGGTCGCCGCCAGGACCAGATCGCCAGCAACCGCCTGCTGGCAGACCTGGCCGAGAAGCCGGCGATACACAGGGATAATTTGATCGTCTTCGCCTAACGGGTCGACGCTGCGCGCCGCCCAGAGCGACAATTTGTCATTCAAAAGGCGAGGCATGACCATCAGGTCTATGCCTCGTCTTTTTCATGCCAACTTGTTCGCTCTGGGCGGCGCTCGCTTCTTTTGTTCGACCTGCGATTTACAGCCACTCGCTTAGGGGCGTTTTCGCTTTCCGCCCTTTACCTGCGGCATTGTCGTTGCCGGCACTTGTTCGGCACTTGGGGACGTTCTTTTTGTGCCGGCAGGTGGGAACACTCCTTTGCTAGAAGATCTGGCGCAGGTCTCCTCGGTTGAGGGCTTCGTTGAAGAGGTGCTTGAACACCACGCTGCCGTGCAGGCCATCGTGCTCGAACTCGTTGGTCACCCAGGCATGCGAGTTGCCCACGCGGCTGAGCGTATCGAGCTGCAGGCCCGAATCGACGTACATGTCGTCGAAATACACCGCGGCCTGGAGCGGCACCTCGTTGCAGGCCAGGCGCTGCGGGTCGTAGATCTTGTCCCAGCTGGTGTCTTCCATCAGCAGGTCCATGGCGGGCTTAAAGGGCATAAGCTCGGGCATCTGCTCAAACATCCACGGGAACATGGCCTCGCCGGTAAACATGAGCGGGCGCGCGAGTGTGTCGAACTCGGCACGATGGGCCTTCTCCTCTGCTGCGGCCCAGCGAATGGGCATGGTGTCGCCGTCGGCGTAGATAAACTCCTGCAGTGTCCAGTACAGCGGATTCGTGCGCGTGTTGGTGCGCTCGAAGGCGCGCATCAAAAAGCTGTCAGATACCGAGGTGCCGCAGGTCAGCGTGCCGTCGCCGTCAACAAAAGCGTGATCGATGATCCAATGCATACGCTCAAAGCTCGGCTTCATGCCAAAGTCGCTGCCCATGAGCTGTAGGCGCTCGACCGTCATCGGCGAGCCGTCGGGCAGCACGGGCTTCTGGGCCTCGAGCGCATCGGCCAGGGCTGCCACGCGCTCGACGTCAGCGGGGTAGCGGTCATAATACTGCTGCGTCTTGGCGGCCATGCGCGGGAAGGTGTGCTCGTAGACCTCGCTGGCGCTCGCCGGCACGTGGGGGATGCCGCCGCAGGTAAAGCTTGCCGCCACGCCTTCGGGGAAGAGCGACAGGTAGCTCAGCGTCAAAAAACCGCCGTAGCTTTGGCCGAGCGTGACCCACGGCTTGCCTCCAAAGCCCACTAGGCGCAGGTACTCAAAATCGCGCACGATGGAGCTGGCGAGGTGGCGCTTGAGGAAGTCGGCCTGCGAGCGTGCTGTATCGGCGCCGGCGGCCGTTGCGCGATCACCCAGTGCCTTGATCGTGCGTCCGTCCACGCAGCTACTGCGTCCGGTGCCGCGCTGGTCGGGAAGGACCACGCGGAAGTGCTTGACGGCCTCCTCGATCCAGCCGTCGCTTGTAGGCGACAGCGGACGCGGGCTCTCGCCGCCGGGGCCGCCCTGCAAAAACAGGAGCAGCGGCAGATCGTCGTTGATGCGGTCGGGCGCGCAAACCACGCGGTAGAAGAGCTTGATGCTCTCGGGCGCGCCGGCGATTGGTGCCGGCATAGCGCCGCGGCGCATGGTGCTGCCGACGGCCAGGAGCATCGGCTCCAGGCCGCGCCAGTCAAGGGGGACGTCGATGCTGTGGTCCTCGACATAAAGGCCGGGGACGTGGTACGAAGTGATGAGGGCCATGTGAGTCTTCCGTTCGTTGCGGTGTTTCGGGTTGACCAATTCTACCGCCGCGGGCGAGGCCATGCGCAAATCGGCTACCATGGTTGCAAACTTCTAGGAGAAAGGGCCGCCCATGTCGGTCGATATAGCCACGTATGTCCACGATCTTGCCGTTGCCGCCAAGGCAGCGTCGGCCTCGCTTGCCACGGCGAGCGATGAGCAGCGTCAGGAGGCCGTGCGCGCCATGGCCGCAGCACTGCGCAACGGTGTCGACTCCATCGTCGCCGCTAACGAGCTCGATATGTCCGCCGCGCGCGATGCGGGCACTTCGGCCGGTCTGCTCGACCGTCTGCTGCTGACGCCTGAGCGCGTCGAGGGCATGGCCGCCGGTTTGGAGAAACTCG
>CAKWZF010000037.1:9122-16452 GCA_934865005.1 uncultured bacterium
GTGTGGACCTGACCCGCGCGAGCGTGCCGTTGGGCCTGGTCGCCATGGTCTACGAGGCGCGCCCCAACGTGACGGCCGACGCCGCAGGCATCTGCATCCGTACCGGCAACGCCTGCATTCTACGCGGCGGCTCGCTGGCCTATCACTCGTGTGCCATGATCGCCGAGCTGCTGGCCGATGCGCTCGAGGCCAAGGGCTTCCCGCGCGAGGCCGTGTCGATGATCGAGTCCACCGACCGCGAGGCCACCGGCGAGCTCATGAAGCTCCGCGGTATTGTCGACGTACTCATTCCGCGCGGAGGTGCAGGCCTGATCCAGCGCTGCGTGCGCGAGTCGCTTGTGCCGGTGATCGAGACGGGCACGGGCAACTGCCACATCTACGTGCATGAATCCGCCGACTTTGATAAGGCGCTCAACATTATCGTTAATGCCAAGACCCAGCGCGTAGGCGTGTGCAATGCCGCCGAGTCGCTGCTGGTCGACCGTGCTGTGGCCGATGCGTTTTTGCCCGCGGTCGTGACCGTGCTGCATGACCACGGCGTGCTCATTCACGGCGACGAGGCAACCTGCGCCGCATGCGCCGATGCCGGGCTTGCCGAGGGTGATGACTACGTTGCCGCGACTGAGGAGGACTGGGGTCGCGAGTATCTGGCGCTCGAGATGAGCGTGAAGGTCGTGGCGAGCGAGGACGAGGCCATCGCACACATCAACCGCTACGGCACGATGCACTCCGAGGCCATCGTTGCCGAGGACACGGATGCTTGCGAGCGCTTCCTGGATGCGGTCGATGCCTCGGCCGTGTACGCCAACGCCAGCACGCGCTTCACAGACGGCGGCGAGTTTGGCCTGGGCGCCGAGATCGGCATCTCGACCCAAAAACTCCACGCCCGTGGTCCCTTTGCCGCCGAGGCCCTCACCACCTACAAATACAAGCTCCGAGGCACCGGCCAGGTCCGCCCCTAGCGTCCGCGCAAACAAAAACCACCACAAAGGTGCCTTTCCCCTTTGTGGTGGTTTTAAGTGGCGCGGGCGGTTAGGCCTGGAAGGTATCGTGGTCGGGGGCGAAGGACTGCATGGCTGCGATGGTGCGGTCGAAGAGCTCAGGAAGTTCCCAGCCCAGCATCTCGGCGCCCTGCGAAATCACGTCGCGCGAGCAGCCGGCGGCAAAGCGCTTGTCCTTGAACTTCTTCTTGAGCGACTTGGTCGTAAAGTCCATAACGCTCTTGCTCGGGCGCATGATGACTGCAGCGCCGATCAGGCCGGTGAGCTCATCGCAGGCAAACAGGATCTTTTCCATCTGCAGCTCGGGCTTGGGCAGCGAGGTATTGAAGTCCGACGTGTGCGTCTGGATGGCGCGAATGAGCTCGGGAGACGCACCTTCATCCTTAAGAATCTTGGCAGCATAGATGGTGTGGTTCATGGGGTCGTCCTCATGCTCCTCCCAATCCAGGTCGTGCAGCAGACCGACGATGCCCCAAAACTCCTCGTTCTCGGGGTCGAACTCGCGCGCAAAGTAGCGCATAGTGCCCTCGACCGTCTCGCCATGGGTGATATGGAACGGGTCCTTGTTGTGCTCATTGAGCAGTTCGAACGCGCGGTCGCGGGTGATTCCGGCGGTAAGCGGCTCTGCCATAAGAGACTCCTTGTGCTCGTGGGTATCGATAAGAATGAATACTACTAGAACAAGAAACCACCACAAAGGTGCCTGTCCCCTTTGTGGTGGTTTTTGGCGCGGATGGGTTAGTTGAGGGCGGCTTGGGCTAGGCGGGCTTCGGCGGCCTCCTCGGT
This sequence comes from uncultured bacterium, assembly GCA_934865005.1. Taxonomy (GTDB): domain Bacteria; phylum Actinomycetota; class Coriobacteriia; order Coriobacteriales; family Coriobacteriaceae; genus Collinsella. Next base: position 10,910 of record CAKWZF010000037.1, read on the forward strand.
GACGCCAAGGGCCACGGCGAACTCCTCGATGGAGCGGCGTTTGGCCTCCTTGAGTACGCGCATGTAGTAGGAGCTGGGTTTTTTATCAGCTTCCTCGGCCTGGCGAATGCGGTGCATCATGGTCTTTGCCACGCGGACCGTCTCGGGCGCGCCCAGCTTGAGCTGCTGCTTAAAGTGTGTCTCCTCAAGCGAGCTGTTGCGCTCGGTGAAGGTGTCGCACTCCAGCTCGTCATAGTGGCTCAGCAGGTGCTCGGCATCTTGCTGAGAGATGGCGGCGTGCAGACGGTCGGCCTGCGCCACGGGGTACATGAGGATCGTCTGCGCATGTCCCTGCTTGGTCTCGAGCAGCAGCATGGGCTGCGGTGTGTCGTCCCTAAAACCGACGACGGTGCAGACTCCCTGGCCCGGATGAATGACGTGTTGACCGATTGAGAACATGCTACCTCCAACTTATACGAATTTACGTATGTCTAGAATAACACGCTGACGTGCGCAAACCTGTACTTTATGCAGGAAAAGCACACAACTCTGATAGGTAAGAGTATTCGATAACAGACGCAGCTCATTCACACCTTTATGCATTTTCAACGCCTGCATAATCTGCAGGCAGACCGGCATCTTTGAGTGACTCCATACAAGCTGTAGTCATTTTTGTGCATATGCAATATCTATTAGCTTTACCCTGCGACAGTGCCCGTCGCTTGTGATAGAGTGCTACAAACTCTGGCTTTTGCCCTACGAGTGACCAAGAGCTCGGGGGCTTTAACACAAGGAGGATCTATGCCCGAGAAGATTGAAGAGCTGGTACGCGCTGCGCTTGCTGCGGCCCAGGAGGCCGGCGACCTTTCCGCATTTGAACTTGACGATTGCGCTATCGAGCGACCGGCTGACACTTCTCATGGCGAGTGGACCTCTACCATGGCCCTGAAGTCCGCCAAGCTGGCCCACTGCGCCCCGCGCAAGATCGCCGAGGCCATCGTTGCCCATATGCCCGAGGACCCCGCGATCGAGAAGGTCGAGATCGCAGGCCCCGGCTTCATCAACTTCTACCTCTCCGTTGCCGTCAAGAATGCCATCTTTGGCGAGGCTCGCGAGAAGGGTATGGACTTCGCTAAGTCCAACGTCGGTGGTGGCCTGAAGACCCAGGTCGAGTTCGTTTCCGCCAACCCCGTCGGCCCCATGCACATCGGCCACGGCCGCTGGGCCGCGCTGGGCGACTCGCTCTGCCGCGTTATGGATCACGCCGGTTACGACATCCAGCGTGAGTTCTACATCAACGACCACGGCTCTCAGATGAACACCTTCGGCAACTCCATCAGCACGCGCTATATGCAGCTTGCCGACATCATCGCCAAGCAGGGCGTGGATATCGACGAGGCTCACAAGCTGCTGATCGCCGACCGCGACGCCTTTGTCGCCGACGAGAACGACGAGCATCCCGAGACCCATCCGTATCAGGACAACTTTGCCGAGACCCTGGGCAAGGACTCCTACGGCGGCGACTACATCATCGACGAGGCCGCCGAGTTCTGGCGCACCGACGGCGATAAGTGGGTCAACGCCGATCCGCAGGAGCGCATGGAGAGCTTCCGCGAGCGCGGCTATGTAAAGATGGTCGACAACATGCGCGACCTTTGCCATGCCGTCAACTGCGACTTCGATCGTTGGTTCTCCGAGCGCTCGCTGTATGTGAAGGACACCGAGGGCGAGACCGCCGGCACCTCCGCCGTCGACCGCGCTTTTGAGAAGCTCGACAAGATGGGCTACCTCTACACCAAGGACGGCGCCCTGTGGTTCCGCTCCACCGACCTGGGCGATGACAAGGACCGCGTCCTGATCAAGTCCGACGGCGAGTACACCTACTTCGCCTCCGACGTTGCCTATCACTGGGATAAGTTCCAGCGCGTCGACCACGTCATCGACATCTGGGGCGCCGACCACCACGGCTACATCGAGCGCGTTCGCTGCGTCTGCGACGCTCTGGGTTACCCCGGCAAGTTTGAGGTTCTGCTGGGCCAGCTCGTCAACCTGCTGCGCAACGGCAAACCCGTCCGTATGTCCAAGCGTAAGGGCACCATGGTGACCCTGCAGGAGCTCGTCGACGAGGTCGGCTCCGACGCCGCTCGCTACACGCTCATCTCCAAGAGCTCCAACCAGATGGTCGACTTCGATATCGAGGCCGTCAAGAAGCGCGACAACTCCAACCCGGTGTACTACGTGCAGTACGCTCACGCCCGCGTGTGCTCCATCCTGCGCCGTGCCGCCGACGTTACGCCCGAGCAGGCTGACGAGATGGGCATGAAGGCCGTCGCCGCCAAGGCCATCGGTGAGAACGTCGATTACTCGCTGCTGACCGATCCGACCGAGCTCGCCCTTTCGCGTAAGCTCAACGAGCTCACCGACCTGATTGCCAGCTGCGCTCGCGACCGCGCCCCGTTCCGTCTGACGCACTTTGCCGAGGAGCTCGCCGGCGACTTCCACAGCTTCTACGCTGCCTGCCAGGTGCTGCCGAGCGAGGGCCGTCCCGTCGACCCCGAGCTTTCGCGTGCCCGTCTGGCCGCTTGCGACGCCGTCCGCGTGACGCTCGCCCTGGTGCTCACCCTCGTTGGCGTTTCTGCGCCCGAGCAGATGTAATCTGCGAGTCATTTGACCGTGTAGGTTCGGCTTTGCTGAGCCCTATAAGCCCGATCTCCACGGAGGTCGGGCTTTTTTGCAAACGCCGACGTATTGACGAATTTGGAACTGCTGGAAATACGAAACTATGCCGGTTTACTACGATGAATTGAGATATTCCAACTACGCCGGCTTTTAGCTAAAAAGTGCAAGGCATCTACCTGCGGTTTTAGTTCAACAAGTTTCGGAGTGGTCGCGGTTGAGCGATTCATCGTAGTAAACCGCCATAGTTTTGGCGGAGGCAGTCAGATTTGTGGGCGGTAAACCAAAGAGTGTCCCTTTTGAATAGTCGTTTAAGAACGTCCCCAATGACTAAGTTGCAGGTGGCGGCGGTTGTGTTACACTAACGCTGCGTATATGGCGCAATCATCTCGATACAGATCAATGATGTCCGTCGGTATTTGACGGAGCTAGACTGTTTAGCCGCCCTGAAGGTTTATGCAGGGAGCATGTGATCACAGGGCTTGAAAAGAAAGTTGAGCAAACACTGTGTCTGATCAACAGCAAGAAAACGAAATAACGACGACGCAAGCCGCTCCCGCTGCACCGGTTGCGTCGGACCAGGTCGCGGCGCCCGCGCAAACCTCGGCTCCTGAGACGCCTAAGGCTGCAACGGCTGAGAAGGCCGTGCCTGCAACTGGTGAGGAGGCTGCTCCGGCAAAGCCCAAGCGCACGCGCCGCGCGGCCAAGCCTGCCGCTGACGGCGAGGAGGTCACCAAGCCCAAGCGCCGTACCGCGCGCACGACGCGCGCCAAGCGCGCCGTTGCAGCTGACTCCTCGGCGCCGATTTCCGATGAGGTCGCGCAGGCACGTGCGTTGGCGCAGATTAGCGAGGCTCAGGTGGTGCGCGCCCGCCGTCGTGCTGCCGAGCGCGAGGCCGCGGCTCTGACCGAGCTTGCAGCTCCGTCTGTGCCCGAGACGCCTGCCGTCGACCAGCCGACCGAGAAGCCGGCACCGCGCACACGCCGTCGCACGGCTGTTAAGGCCGAGCAGGTTGCCGATCAGGTAACCCCCGAGCTCGCTGAGGCTTCGGTCCGTTCCGCGGCAGGGGAGGGCACATCGCCTGTTGAGCCCGCTGCGCCTGCCGAGGCCAGCGAAGTTCCCGTTGTCGATCCGGCTTTGCGCCCGCACCGTCGCGGTCGCAAGCCCAAGGCTTTCGTCGAGGCCGAGAAGGCCGCAGCCGCAGCCGCCGCCGCTCGGGATGCTGCGGCGACCGCCGAGCCTGCAACCGCTGCCGACGCGCCCGTCCAGGATGCTACGACTTCCGAGGCCGTTTCTGCTGATGTCGAGCCCGCCGACGTCCGCCCTGGTCGCAGCCGTCGTACTGCTGCTAAGCGCACGTCCAAGGCCAAGGCTGCCAAGAAGGGTGCGTCCGAGGATTCCGCCGAGACGACCGCCGATGCATCGGCTGATGCCGCCGAGTCCCAGGACGTCGAACAGTCTGCGTCCGAGAAGCCCAAGCGCGGTCGCAAGAAGTCCGCTAAGGCCAAGGCCGCCGAGCAGCATGCCGAGGCCGAGCCGCAGGGCGATTCCAATGCCGAGGCCAGCGATGATGCTTCGGCTAACGAAGACGCCTCCGCAACCGATGGTGCCGCGCCCGCCGAGGCCGAAGACGGCGCTCGCCCCAACCGCCGCCAGCACAAGCGCAACGACGAGCGCAACGACCGCAAGGACGACCGCAATAACGATCGTCGCAACCGCCAGCGCGATCGCAAGCAGCGCAACAAGGAGCGTAATGCCGCCCCCACCGAGCCCACGCTTTCGCGCGAGGAACTCGCGGCCATGAAGGTCGCCGAGCTGCGCGAGAAGGCCAAGGAGTTCGAGATCGAGACGACCGGCAAGAAGAAGGCCGAGCTCGTCGAGGAGATCTACACCACTGCCGCGAAGGCCGAGGGCTTCCGCGACATCAAGGGCATCCTGCAGATTCGTCCGGACAGCTCCGGTATCATCCATGCCCACGGTTACATGAAGTCCAACGACGACGCCTTCGTCCCCGCCTACCTCATCCGCTCCGCGCGTCTGCGCACGGGCGACGTCATCGAGGGCTCGCTTCGTCCTTCGCGCGGCGGCGACAAGCGCGCCGGCCTCGCCAAAATCACGACCGTCAACGGTCTAGACCCCGAGCAGATTCGCAACCGCCCCAAGTTTGGTGACCTCACCCCGGTCTATCCCAACGAGCCGCTGCGCATGGAGCACGGCAAGGACTCCATTACCGGTCGCGCCATCGACATCGTGTCGCCGATTGGCAAGGGTCAGCGTGGCCTGATCGTGTCCCCGCCCAAGGCCGGCAAGACCACGATCCTCAAGAAGATCTGCCAGTCTATCTCGATTAACAACCCCGAGGTGCACCTCATCTGCTTGCTCGTCGACGAGCGCCCCGAAGAGGTCACCGATATGCAGCGTTCCATCAAGGGCGAGGTTGTGGCGTCGACCTTCGATATGCCCGCCGACAACCACACTCGCGTGGCGGAGCTCGTCATCGAGCGCGCCAAGCGCATCGTGGAGCTGGGCGGCGACGTCGTGGTGGTGCTCGACTCCATCACGCGTCTTGCCCGCGCCTACAACTTGGCGGCGCCCGCCTCAGGCCGCATCCTTTCGGGCGGCGTCGATTCGGCGGCACTGTATCCTCCCAAGCGCTTCTTGGGCGCAGCCCGTAATATCGAGAACGGTGGCTCGCTCACCATCCTGGCCTCTGCCCTCATCGACACCGGTTCAAAGATGGACGAGGTCATCTTTGAGGAGTTCAAGGGCACCGGCAACATGGAGCTCAAGCTCGACCGCGACCTGGCCGACCGCCGCATCTTCCCGGCCATCGACCCGGTGGCTTCCGGCACGCGCAAGGAAGACTTGCTGCTCGAACCGCAGGAAGC
>CAKWZF010000038.1:0-16024 GCA_934865005.1 uncultured bacterium
GTAACAGACCGACCGGAAAATGGGTTCTAACTGTTACAGATCGAGACATTTTGGGACCGCGGTTGAACCATTGCGGCAAAACCACCACAAAGGTGCCTGTCCCCATTGTGGTGGTTTAGGGCTCCCAGGGGCAGGGGGCTTCGATGTGGATGTGCTCGCCGGTTACGGGATGCGTGAAGGACACGCTGTGGGCGTGGAGCATCAGGCCGCAGGGGCGCGGCGTTCCGTACAGGTCGTCGCCAACCAGGGGATGATGCTCGCTTGCCAGGTGCACACGGATTTGGTGCTTGCGGCCGGTGAGCAACTCGACATCGATATACGAGCGCGCGGGCAGGCCACGACGGCTCTTAAGACGTTTGAGCACCTTCACGCGAGTTTGACACGGCTTGCCGCTGGCGCCGACGCGCATCTTTCGGCTGTCGTGACGGTCGCGGGCGATGGGCTTGTCGATGAGCTTCTCGTTCCAGTCGATCTTGCCCTCGGCCAGCGCCAGATAGTGCTTTTCGAAGGCGTGGTCGATGACCATTTGGTCAAAGGCGGGCTGCGTCTGCTTGTCGAGCGAGAACAGCACCACGCCGGTGGTGTTGCGGTCCAGGCGGTTGAGCGGCTGCATGTCGGTCGCGGCAAAGCCGTCACCCATCGCCAGCAGCAGGTCGCTGGCGTAGTCGGTGAGCGTGCGCTCGCCGGTGCCGTCGCCGTGGACGATCATGCCGGCGGGCTTGTCGATGGCCATGAGCCAGGCGTCGCAGTAAAGGACTTGAGGTTCTTCGTTCACGTGTAAGCCTTTCGGTTAGCTAATTCCCACAAACATGCAGCCCGAGGTGGCGCCGCGCAGGCGGGCGGCGGGCTTGCGGCCGGCCTGTGCTGCTTCGACGGCACGACGGACGCGGGCGACGGCACGGCCCACCTCATCTGTCTCGAGCAGCGTTCCGTCTACCATGAGACGACGCACGCCGGCATCGAGCAGCTGAGGAACCTGCGGCGTGAGGTCGATGGGGTAGGCGTCGTACAGGCGAGAGCGGCCATGGATGTCGGTGCGTACGGGCATGACCTTGCCGTCGATATTCTTGAGTGACAGCTTGCGGGCGCGCAGGCGGCAGTTAGCGCAATCGTGGATGCAGCCATTGGCCACCTGCAGGATGCAGTGCTCACTCGTCATAACGCGCGGGCGGCCGAACACAGTGATGCCCAGGGCTGCGGGCGCGGCGGTGCCAAGCGAGACGATCTCGTCGAGCGTGATCTCGGGCGAGAGCCAAAACGCACCGGCTCCGCGCTCGGCAAGTGCCTCCATGCAGGGCGTGTTATGCACCGGCAGGCAAGAGCGAATCTCGGCCGTGGCGCCGGCATGAGCGGCTACGGCGAGCTCGGAGATATTGCCGACGGCGACGGTGGCTCCGGCATTGATCCAAGGATCGACGCGCTCGTGGTCGACGGCGCGGCAGACCTCGTCGAGTACGGGCACGATACCCTGCTCAAATGCATCGGCAGGGGAGAGTCCGACAGCCTCGAGCGCGTCGGTGGTCATGTAGATGCGCGTTACACCCTCGGCACGAGCGGCCTCGGCGGCCTCGAGCGAGGTGACGGTGGCGCAGATCTGCGGCTCATCGCGGTAGTGCTCGGGCGCGGGGCGGGAATCACTGGTTACAATCGCCGGCAGCTCGAGCGTTTTCGCGCGCTCCTCGTACGGTGCCAGAATGGCCTCTTCCAGCGCCTTACAAGCGGCGGCGCGCACCTTGTGCACGGCGGAAAAGCCCATACCGCAGCCGGCGTCGAGCGAAACGTCAAAGCTTGCGGCCTCAAAGGGAGAGGAGCCCATGCGCCCGACGTGCTCAACCAGATCGGATGCCTCGACGGCGCGGGTCTTGGCAGCCTCGACGGTAAAGCCCGTGGCCGTGGCCGTAAGCGAAGGATCGTCGCAGCAGGTGAGCGTAACGGTAAACGGCTCGCCCAGGCGCGCCACGACGGACACGTCAACAGCTCGGCGGCGCAGCACATCGCGCTTGAGCGCGGCGCCGGCGGCGTCGATGGCGCGCTGACTGCGAATCACGCGGACGCGGCAGCCCTCGGGCATGCTGCGGGGCACGCGGCACTCGATGATGTCGCCGGCAGCGGCATCCTCGGCAGCGATGGTGGTCAGGAACTGGTCAAACTCATTGTCGTGACGAAGCTCCAGCAGGTCGCCCTTGCCCACGGGCTCAAACAACTCAATGCGGGCGATGGCGGCGCGGCGACGACGGTCGTCGGGTTTGAGCCCGCGCACGTCGCGGTTGGCCAGACGGCTGCCCAGCACCGTGCCCACAATCTGGCCGCGGTTGTTGGAGCGCTCGTAACTCATCATCTCGTCGCCCGAGGTGCCGTCCTGATAGGCGTGCGTAAAGTCGCGGTTAAAGCAGCGCTTGAGTTGGCGCTGGCGAGCGGCGTCCTCGTCCTTATCTACGGCGACCCCGGCCAGCATGTCGTCGATCTGATGACGATACACATCAACGATGGAGTACACGTAATCGGGCGCCTTCATGCGGCCCTCGAGCTTGAGCGATGCGGCGCCGGCGTCATACAGACGGCGAACAAGCTGCGACGTGTTGGTGTCGCGCGGGCACAGCGCGCGCCCGCGACCGGCGGGGGAGAGCGAGCGGCCGTTCTCGTTGATCAGCTCGTAAGGCAGGCGACAGGGCTGAGCGCACATGCCGCGGTTGGCCGAGCGGCCCGCCATGGCAAAACTCGAGAGCAGGCATAGGCCCGAGTAGCAAAAGCAGATGGCGCCATGGCTGAAGACCTCAAGGTCCACATCGGGCGCGGCGTCGTGAATGGCGGCGATTTCGTCGATGGAGAGCTCGCGCGAGAGAGTCACGCGGTCGGCGCCCTGCTCACGGCACCAAAGGGTTCCGCGGTCGTCGTGGATGTTCGCCTGGGTCGAGATATGTGTCTCGATGCCGGGCATGGTGCGCTTGACCTCAAAGAACAGACCCCAGTCCTGGATAATGAAGGCATCGGCGCCCAGCGTGGAGCAGCGATGAATGAGCTGCAGTGCATCGCCCATCTCGGACTGCTTGATGACGATGTTGACCGTGACGTAGACGCGCGACCCGGCTAGATGCGCGGCGCGGCAGGCTTGCTCAAAGGCCTCGTCGGTAAAGTTGGTTGCCTTGCGGCGGGCGTTGAAGCTGCCCATGCCGCAGTAGATGGCGTCTGCCCCGGCGGCGAGCGCGGCGGCAAAGGGCTCCGGGCCTCCGGCGGGGGCCAAAAGCTCGGGCCTGCGGTTAGTGGTTCGGCTGGCGGTTGCGGTCATATCCTGCCTTTCAAAATGCTCAGATATTCAAAAGTATAGTGGCGTCGCTGCGATGGACGATGCCCGCAGCCTAAGCAGGACAAAGTCTTCAGCAGCTTGGACTGGCTGCTCCACATGAGAACCGTTCAGCGGTTCGGGGAAACCGTTGGGCGATAAAATATTCTCGCAAGCTGATAATATTCTTGCATCAAACAGAAACCTTGAGTACTATCCCAATCAAGCGCGGTGTTCAGACCGAACTGTGCCTCCCGGTGTGAACACCGCGCTCACGCTCTCTCAATTGATCGTAAGGAGAAAAACATGAGCAAGACCGTCGTGTCTTCCGATAACGCACCCGCAGCCATCGGCCCGTATTCCCCCGGTATCCAGGCCGACAACATGGTGTTCCTGTCCGGCCAGCTGGGCATCGATCCCGCGACCGGCAAGATGCCCGAGGGCGTCGAGGCCCAGGCCAAGCAGTCCCTCGCCAACGTCGAGGCCCTGCTGACCGCTGCCGGCGCTACCTTTGCCGATGTCGTCAAGACCACGGTCTACCTGGCCGACATCGCCGACTTCGCCGCCGTGAACGAGATCTACGCCTCCAAGTTTGAGGCCCCGTTCCCCGCGCGCAGCGCCTTCCAGGTTGCCGCCCTTCCGGCTGGCGGTCTGGTCGAGATCGAGGTCGTTGCCGCTCTCTAAGGCGTTGGCCACAACTAAACATGACATGCAAAAAGACCCTGCAGCGCGTGCGAGCTGCAGGGTCTTTTGTTAAGTGACGGATCGCTTGTGGAGCCGCGCTTCATTTTGCTCGTTAGCCTTCCTTTCGGACTTTTTGCAGGTAGCGGTAGACGCTGGGCTCCGAGATGCCCAGCGCGGTGGCGGCGCAGGCAACAGCGCCCTTGAGCATGAACACCCCGTTGCCGTTGAGGTGGCGAATGACGTCCACGCGGTCGCTCTGACCAAGCGACGCTACATCCAGCCCACGCGCGCTCAGCAACTCGGCAATGCTGCGGTCGATGAGCTCCTGTGTGGACTCCGAAAGGCTTTCGACCTCGATAGGGGCGGGCTCCGTGCGCGTTGGCGCCGCGTCGAAGCACGCCATGAGCTGCTGCGCCATGGCGTTGATGGAGCGTACGGTCGAGAGGTCGGTGTTGACGCAGAGCATACCGACGATCTCGTCATTCTCGCGGATAAAGTACGTCGCTGACTCCAACGTCTTGCCGCCGGCACCGCGCCCCTCGTAGCCCGTAATAAACGGCAGGTCGCGATACTTGGGGTCGTGCATGATCTTGAGCGCCAGATCGGTGGCGGGGCCGCCGACCTTGCGGCCGCTCACGATGCCGTTGCGAATATCGACGATGGCGTGGTCGGGATCCGAGAAATCGTGCAGCACGATTTCACTGTTTTTGCCGAGTATCTGCTCCAGAAAATCGACCATCGGCAAAAAGCGGCGTACGGTCTCGTTCACGGGCAACTCCTTTGAGTGAAATCGGAAATGTTCATAACAATTTTTTCTCATGGTAACACGCTGCCCATCATCTCGTATATCCGCAGGTACATTGCGTAATACAGATGAGCGGTAGATATTTGGCGGTAAACGGTTGACCAAAAGAAAAGTTAGATGTTATTTTGACCAGACACTTTCATGACCTGCGGAAATGCATTAATTCAGCTGAAGAATAGTCTGATAACAAAAAATTATTATTGAGAATGAGAATCATCTTTAATACGATATGCAATGAAGGCACAACCTCAACCCCGCACTGCGTCACAATAGAGCGTTAGATGCGAAAACAACTACTTCGAGGATTGGTGGTCAAATGACCCAGGAGACGGTTACGAACGGCACTGAAGCCCTGTTCACTCGCGAAGGCATGCCTCCCGTTAAGGAAATGATCCCGTGTGCCCTTCAGCACGTACTGGCATCGTTTGCCGGCATCATTACCCCGGCGGTCATCATGGCCGGCGTCTACGGCTTTAATAGCCAGCAGAGCACCGACATCATCCAGGTCGCGCTCATTCTTTCGGCGATCGATACGGCCCTTCAGGCCTTCGCTCCCTTCCGTCGCATCGGCGGCGGCCTGCCCATCGTCATGGGCGTTTCGTTCGCGTTCCTGCCGGCCCTGCAGGCCATGGGTGCCTCGGGCTTTAGCTTTGGTGCGCTGCTGGGTGGCGAGATCGTCGGCGGCGCCGTCGCGGTCCTCTTTGGTCTGGCCTACAGCAAGATCAAGTGGCTGTTCCCACCCGTCGTGACCGGTACGGTCATCTTCTCCATTGGCGTCTCTCTCTATCCCACGGCCGTCAAGTATATGGCCGGCGGTATGGGTACGCCGCTGTGGGGCACCCCGCAGGCCTGGTGCGTCGCTCTTATCACCTTCGCCGTGGTCTTTGCGCTCGCCAACTTTGGCAAGGGCACGCTCAAGCTGGGATCCGTGTTCTTTGGCATGATCGTTGGCATGATCGTCTCCATCCCCTTTGGCATGATCGACTTCTCCAGCGTCGCCACCGCTCAGGTCTTCGCCCTTCCCAAGCTCATGCCCTACGCGCTCGAGTTTGATCCCGAGGTCTGCATTACCCTCGCCGTCGTGTTCCCCATGGTTGCTATTCAGGTTATCGGTGACGTCTCCGCCGCCTGCCTGGGCTCCATCGACCGTATGCCCACCGAGCGTGAGCTCTCCGGCGCTATCGTGTCCCAGGGCCTCACCTCTATGGTCGGCGGCCTGCTGGGCGGTCTTCCCACCAGCGCCCTTGGCCAGAATGTGGGCATCATCTGCTCCAACAAGGTCGTCAACAAGTGGGTCTTTGTGATCATCGCGGCCGTCTTTGCCATCGCCGGCCTGTTCCCGCAGCTTTCTGCCGTCCTTTCCGCTATCCCGCAGCCCGTCATCGGCGGCGCGACCGTCGGCGTCTTTGGCACCATCACCATGAACGGCGTGCGCATGTTCACCCGCGAGGGCCTCACGCAGCGCACTACCACTATCGTCGGCACCTCCGTCGTCTTTGGCCTGGGTATCTGGATGGCCAGCGGTTGCCTTGCCGGCGAGGGTATGCCCGCCTGGGTGTCCACCGTCATCGGCTCCAATGCCGTAACCCCCACCGCCATCATGGCCATTGTCCTTAACCTGATCCTTCCGCAGACGCCGGTCGTGGCTCAGCATATCGATGCTGCCAAGGACGCTGCCGTGGATCTGGTCTTGCCCGAGAGCAAGAAGTAACCAATTCGGTGCTATTCGTCGGCGGACGCATCGCCTCGTCCGCCGACGTCATGCGGCGCCAAGCCGCACTTCAAAGGGTTTGTCCCTTTGGTGAAGCGTTGACGGGAGAGGGCCCGTTTCCGGTGTAGGCCGGCGCTTCGCACTCCGCCATGTCAGAGGTGTCAAACCCCGCCCCTGATGTTGAAGGGAGCATCCATGCTTCTGGTCGCTAACGGTTCCGTCTTTACTCGCAACGCTCAGACCCCGTTCATTCCAAACGGTGCGGTCGCCATTGACGGAGATACGATCGTCGAAGTGGGTCCCGAGTGCGAGCTCAAGGCCAAGTACCCGGATGCCGAGTACGTCGACGCCCAGGGCAACCTCATCATGCCCGGACTTATCAACTGCCACACCCACATCTACTCGGGTCTGGCCCGCGGCCTTGCCATTAAGGGCTGCAACCCCACCAACTTCCTGGAGAATCTTGAGCAGCAGTGGTGGAAGATCGATGACAACCTGACGCTCGACGGCACCAAGGCCAGCGCCTATGCCACGATTCTTGACTCCATCCGCGATGGCGTCACCACGATCTTCGATCACCATGCGAGCTTCTGCGAGATCCCGGGAAGCCTCTTCACCATTAAGGACGCAGCTCAGGAGCTGGGCATGCGTTCGTGCCTGTGCTACGAGGTCTCTGATCGCCGCGGCCAGGAAAAATGCGACCAGGCCATTGCCGAGAACGCCGAGTTTGCCCAGTGGGCCGCCAAGGAGCGTCACGATAACGATAACCACATGATCGCCGCCATGTTTGGCGGTCACGCCACCTTTACGCTGTCGGACGAGACCATGGACAAGATGGCTGAGGCCAACAACGGCCTGACCGGCTTCCACATCCATGTGTGCGAGGGCATGAACGACGTGTGGGATTCCCGCCTCAACCGCGGTGGCATCAGCCCGGTCGAGCGCCTGCTGCAGCACAACCTGCTGGGTCCCGACACCATGCTGGGCCACTGCATCCACGTGACGCCTGCCGAGATGGATATCGTCAAGGAGTCCGGCACCTGGCTCGTCAACAACCCCGAATCCAATATGGGCAACGCCGTGGGCTGCGCCCCCGTGCTCGAATTCTTCCGCCGCGGCATTCCTGTGTGCATGGGTACCGACGCCTACACCCACGATATGCTCGAGAGCCTTAAGGTCTTCCTGATCATTCAGCGCCACAACGCCGCCATGCCCAACGTGGGCTGGTGCGAGGCCATGACCATGCTGTTCGAGAACAACGCCAAGATGGCGAGCAAGTACTTCGATCGCAAGCTCGGTGTGCTCGAGGCCGGCGCTGCCGCCGACGTCATCGTCATGGACTACAAGCCCTTTACGCCGCTGAGCGAGGAGAACATCGACGGCCACATGCTCTTTGGCATGATGGGCAAAAACTGCCGCACCACCATCATCAACGGCCGCGTCCTGTACAAGGATCGCGAGTTCGTTGGGATTGATGAGGACAAGATCAACGCGTGGACCATGGCTGAGTCCAAGAAGCTCTGGAGCACGCTCAACGATCGCGCCTACTAATTACAAGTAGATTCACGCGCGTCGGATGTTTCGCCGCATCCGACGCGCGTATAGGCGGCCTCCGCGGGGTCGCCGGCGCTGTGCTAGCGCTACACCGTATTTGCGCCCGCCGCGCGGTCTCGCCGGGCGTTACAGAGAGGAGCTCATTATGAGCGACATCATGAGGCCGATCCCGTTTTCGCAGCTGATGAACTGGATCATCGAGGAGCACAAGACTCAGGGCGCCGTCTTTGGCGTGCGCAAGATGGTCACGACCAACCAGGAGGGTGCGCTTCCCATTTTTGACGAGCGCATCGAGACTCCGTTTGGCCCGGCCGCCGGTCCCAACACGCAGCTGGCCCAGAACATCGTGGCCTCTTATGTGGCTGGTTCCCGCTTCTTTGAGCTTAAGACCGTTCAGGTTATGGACGGCGAGGAGCTCTCCAAGTGCGTTAACAAGCCCTGCATTGTGGCGCAGGACGAGTGCTACAACTGCGAGTGGTCGACCGAGCTCGAGGTTCCGCAGGCCTTTGCCGAGTACGTGAAGGCATGGTTTGCCTGCCACCTGATCGCTCGCGAGTACGGCCTGGGCAGCCCGGACGGCTTTGTCTTTAACATGTCGGTGGGCTATGACCTGGAGGGCATTAAGAGCCCCAAGGTCGATGCGTACATTGAGGGCATGAAGGACGCCAGCGGCTCCGAGGTTTGGAACGAGTGCCGCACGTGGGCGCTCGCTAACCTGGACAAGTTTGAGCATGTCGATGCTGCGTTTGTCGAGTCCATCCCGGCGCGCGTCTCCAACTCCATTACCGAGTCCACGCTGCACGGCTGCCCGCCCGCCGAGATCGAGCGCATCGCGACCTACCTCATCACCGAGAAGGGCCTCAACACCTACATCAAGTGCAACCCCACGCTGCTGGGCTATGAGTTTGCCCGCCAGCGTCTGAACGAGCTGGGCTTTGACTACATCGTTTTCGATGACACGCACTTCCGTGAGGACCTGCAGTGGGCCGATGCCGTGCCTATGTTCGAGCGCCTGATTGCCCTGTGCGCCGAGCGCGGCCTGGAGTTTGGCGTCAAGCTCACCAACACCTTCCCCGTCGACGTGACGAGGAACGAGCTGCCTTCCACCGAGATGTACATGTCCGGCCGTTCGCTGTTCTCGCTGACCATCGAGGCCGCCCGCCGCATTACCGAGCAGTTCGATGGCAAGCTGCGCATCAGCTACTCCGGCGGTGCCACGGTCTACAACATCCGCGCCCTGTACGATGCCGGCATTTGGCCCGTTACCCTGGCGACCGACGTGCTCAAGCCCGGTGGCTACGAGCGCTTTAGCCAGATGGCCGGCGAGTTTGCCGACCTGGATGGCAAGCCGTTCGCGGGCGTCTCTCTCGACGCCGTGACCGCGATCCAGACCGACTCGCTCACCAACCCGCTCTACAAGAAGCCGCTGCGCCCGCTGCCCGACCGCAAGGTCGCCGGCAAGAGCCCGCTTTCCGACTGCTTTACGACGCCGTGCCGTACGAGCTGCCCTATCCAGCAGGATATTCCCGCCTACTTGGCGGCTGTTGACGAGGGTCGCTACGAGGACGCACTCAACATCATCATCGAGCGCAACGCCCTGCCGTTCATTACCGGCACCATCTGCCCGCATCCCTGCGGCCGTGCCTGCGAGCGTGCGTTCTACGAGCCCGAGGGCGCCCAGATCCGCGCCAGCAAGCTCAAGGCCGCCCGCGAGGCCATGACCGCCGTGCTGCCCAAGCTGCGCGCTCAGGCCATCGCCAACGACGGCGAGCGCAACGTTGCCGTTATCGGCGGCGGCCCGGCCGGCCTGGCGACGGCGTTCTTTCTGACGCGTGCTGGCGTGCCCGTCACCATCTTCGAGGCCCGCGATTCGCTCGGCGGCGTGGTCCGTCACGTCATCCCCGAGTTCCGCATCGCGAGCGACGACATCTCCCACGATGCCGAGCTCTGCCTGGCCTTTGGCGCTAAGGTGCAGCTCAACGCTCGCGTGGATTCCATCGACGAACTCAAGGCCCAGGGCTTTACCGACGTGGTCGTGGCCACCGGTGCCTGGATGCCCGGCTCTGCAGGCTTGGGCGAGGGCGCCGAGCTCGACGTGCTGGAGTTCCTCGAGGCCGCCAAGAAGGGCGAGAAGCTCGAGCTGGGCGAGGACGTCGTAGTCATTGGCGCCGGGAACACCGCCATGGATGCTGCCCGCGTGGCCAAGCGCCTGGCTGGTGTGAAGAACGTGCGCCTGGTGTATCGCCGCACCAAGAAGCAGATGCCTGCCGACGAGGAAGAGCTCGATCTTGCTCTTGCCGATGGCGTTGAGTTCTGCGAGCTGCTGGCGCCCAAGGCACTTAACGGCGCCGTGCTGACCTGCGATGTTATGGAGCTTGGCGAGCCGGATGCAAGCGGCCGTCGCAGCCCTGTCGCCACGGGTGAGACCGTCGAGCTTCCCGCCACCACGGTGATCTGCGCCGTTGGCGAGGGCATCGATGCCAGCCTGTACGATGCCGCGGGCGTTGAGCGCGACCGTCGCGGCCGCCTTGCCGCCACCTCCACCGGCGTCGAGGGCGTCTGGGCTGCGGGCGACTGCCGTCGCGGTCCTGCCACCGTGGTCGAGGCTATTGCCGACGCCGCCGAGGTCGCCCGTGCCATCGCCGGCGTGGAATTTAACAAGTACGCCGATTGCAACGAGCAGGCTGGCCGCGAGGGCACCTGCTACGAGCGCAAGGGGTCGCTGTGCCGCGACAAGCGCAACTGCACCAAGACCCGCTGCCTGGGCTGCGGCTCGGTGTGCGAGGTCTGCTGCGACGTGTGCCCCAACCGCGCCAACGTGGCCATTAAGGTGCCGGGCCTGGTCAAGCATCAGGTCGTCCACGTCGACGGTATGTGCAACGAGTGCGGCAACTGCGCCGTGTTCTGCCCCTACCAGGAGGGCCGTCCCTACAAGGACAAGCTCACCCTGTTCTGGAGCGAGGAGGACATGGAGAACTCCGAGAACGAGGGCTTCCTGGCCGTGGACGAGGACCACTTTAAGGTCCGCGTCGCCGGCACGGTCCGCACCGTCTCGGTCGATGCCGTCAACACCGGTCTGCCCGAGGCCGTCCGCCTGACCATCAGGGCCGTGCGCGACAACTATTCGTACCTTCTTAAGAAATAGGCGAGTCTCTTATGGCCAAATCCATTCAACAACACGTGGCCTACGTTGCCTGCGGAAGCGGCTGTGCTTCCGCAGGCGGCGACGCCCGCTGCAGCGAAGGCTGCATTGGCTGTGGCGCCTGCGTTACGGCCTGCCCCCACGGTGCCATCGCGCTGGTCGACGGCGTCGCCCGTGTGGACCGCTCCAAGTGCACGGGCTGTGGCCTGTGCGGCATGGCGTGCCCGCAGCGCGTGATTGCCTTCGTTCCCGGCTACCAGAACATCCTGGTGCGCTGCAACAACACCGATAAGGGCGCCATTGCGCGCAAGATCTGCGACACCAGCTGCATCGGTTGCGGCATGTGCGCCAAAAAGTGCCCTGCCGGCGCTATCCGCATCGAGGACAACTGCGCCCATATCGACGGCACGGACTGCCTGTCGTGCGGCATGTGCGCCGTCGTCTGCCCGCATGGCGCCATCCACGACCGCACCGGTATCGCCGCCGGCGTGTAGAAGGGAATCACCATGGCACAGGAATTCACTTTTACCGTTAACGGCGTCGAGCACACGACGACCCAAAACAAACCGCTGCTGCGCTATCTGCGCGACGACCTGCACATTCACTCCGCCAAGGACGGCTGCTCCGAGGGCGCCTGCGGCACCTGCACCATCCATGTGGACGGTGCGGCCGTCAAGGCGTGCGTGCTGACCACCGCCCTTGCCGCCGGCCGCGACATCGTGACTGTCGAGGGCCTGCCCGAGAACGTGCGCGAGGCCTTTGTGTACGCCTTTGGCGCCGTGGGCGCCGTGCAGTGCGGCTTTTGTATCCCCGGTATGGTCATGGCGGGTGCAGCGCTCATCGCCGAGGATCCCGAGCCTACCGAGGAGCAGATCAAGTACGCCATCCGCGGCAATGTTTGCCGCTGCACCGGCTACAAAAAGATTATCGAGGGCATTGCGCTGGCCGCTGCGGTGCTCCGCGGCGAAAAGCAGATCGACGAGGACTTGGAGCGCGGCGACGACTACGGCGTGGGCAAGCGCGCCTTCCGTATCGACGTGCGCAAGAAGGTGCTCGGCGAGGGTAAGTACCCCGACGACATCGACGAACTCGATCAGCCGGGCCTGACCTATGCCAGCGCCGTGCGCTCCAAGTACCCGCGCGCCCGCGTGCTCTCCATCGATACCTCCAAGGCCGAGGCCCTGCCCGGCGTGGTGGGCATTCTGCGCGCCGAGGACGTGCCGGTTAACCAGGTCGGCCACCTTATCCAGGACTGGGACGTCATGATCGCCCAGGGCGATATCACCCGCTGCGTGGGTGACGCCATCGTGCTGGTGGTTGCCGAGGACGAGGCGACGCTCGAGGAGGCCAAGAAGCTCGTAAAGATCGATTACGAGCCGCTGGAGCCCGTGCGCAACATCGCCGAGGCCAAGGCCACCGACGCCCCACGCCTGCACGACAGCTTCTTTGCCTTTGGCAACACGGTGGAGCTCAAGGACAATGTATGCCAGAGCCGTCACGTGACGCGTGGCGACGCCGCCAAGGCACTGGCGGAGAGCGCGTTCACCGTGACGCAGCGCTTTACCACGCCCTTTACCGAGCATGCCTTCTTGGAGCCCGAGTGCGCCGTCGCCTTCCCGTACAAGAACGGCGTCAAGGTGCAGTCGACCGATCAAGGTGCCTACGATACGCGCAAAGAGTGTGCCCACATGTTTGGCTGGGACAACGAGCCCGAGCGCGTGGTCGTCGAGACCATGCTCGTGGGCGGCGGCTTTGGCGGTAAAGAGGACGTGTCCATCCAGCATCTGGCCGCGCTCGCCGCATATAAGTTTCAGCGTCCTGTGAAGTGCAAGCTCACGCGTACCGAGTCGCTCGCTTTCCATCCCAAGCGCCATGCCATGGACGGCACCTTTACGCTGGGTTGCGACGCCGAGGGCAACTTTACCGGCCTGGACTGCGAGATCAACTTCGATACCGGCGCCTACGCTTCGCTGTGCGGCCCGGTGCTCGAGCGCGCCTGCACGCATGCCGTCGGCCCCTACAAGTACCAGAACACCGACATTCGCGGTTTTGGCTACTACACCAACAATCCGCCCGCCGGTGCGTACCGTGGCTTTGGCGTCTGCCAGTCCGAGTTTGCGCTCGAGAGCTTGATTGACCTGCTGGCAGAGAAGGTCGGCCTGGATCCGTGGGAGATTCGCTACCGCAACGCCATCGAGCCGGGCGAGGTTTTGCCCAACGGCCAGATTGCCGACTGCTCCACGGCGCTGAAGGAGACGCTGCTCGAGGTCAAGGATGCCTACTATGCGCATCCCGGACATGCCGGTATCGCCTGCGCCATGAAGAACGCCGGCGTGGGCGTTGGCCTGCCCGATGCCGGCCGCTGCAAGATTCGCATCGAGGACGGCGTGGCTGTGGTCTATGCCGCCACGTCCGACATCGGCCAGGGCTGCAACACCGTCTTTTTGCAGGACGTTGCCGAGGCCTGCGGTCTGCCGCTGAGCTGCATTGCCAACGGCGAGTGCTCCACCGAGAACGCTCCCGACTCCGGCACCACGTCTGGCTCGCGTCAGACGGTCGTGACCGGCGAGGCCGTGCGCGGTGCCGCCTTTCTGCTGCGCGATGCCATGGTCGGCATCGAGGCCGGCAAGCCTGCGCCTACCGCCCCGGTGAGCGCGCATGGCGACGGCGTCAAGATCGAGTACGACGACGGTCGCGCCTATCAGCTGCACACGCAGGAGCTCGTCGCCGGCCAGGGTATGCATCCTCAGGATCCCGCGGCCGCCATCAAGGCGCTCGAGGGATGCGAGTTTGGCTACGTGTACCTGGAGCCGACCGACAAGCTGGGCGCCGACGTTCCCAACCCCAAGAGCCATATCTGCTACGGCTTTGCCACGCATGTGGTTATTCTGGATGACAACGGCCGCGTGAGCGAGGTCTATGCCGCGCACGATTCCGGCAAGGTGGTCAACCCCATCTCCATCCAGGGTCAGATCGAAGGCGGCGTGCTCATGGGTATGGGCTATGCGCTTACCGAGGACTGGCCGCTCAAGGACTGCGTGCCCCAGGCAAGGTACGGCACGCTCGGGTTGTTCCGTGCGCCCGAGATTCCGGATATCCACGCCATTTACGTGGAGAAGGACGAGCTGCTGCCCGTGGCATACGGCGGCAAGGGCATCGGCGAGATCGCAACGATCCCCACGGCGCCCGCCGTGCAGAACGCCTACCGCACGTTTGACGGCAAGCTGCGTCCCGATCTGCCCATGGTGGATACGCCCTACAGCCGCGCCCGTCGCCGCGGGTAGGGTAGAGCGTGGACGGCCATTGCTGATGGGCTGTTTGCGCTCAACATCAACTACATACGCTGCGCCTTTGGCCCCGGCTCCATCGCGAGTCGGGGCTTTTGTTTGGAGCGCCTCCGCATGCGGAAACTGTGTCCCGGAATCCAGCTTCGGAACGGGATGAACTTTCCCAACGGGGCCGCATGCGGAAACTGCGTCCCGGAATCGTGCCTCAGAATGGGATGTGTTTTCCGCTGGCCGGCCGTTTGGAAAGTGCATCCCAGTCTGAGCGTTTATTCCGGGATGCGGTTTCCGCTGAAGGACTCAACCGGAAAGCCTGTCCAGCTCTGAGACGGGATTCCGGGACACGCTTTCCGCCAGGCCCGCCATCCGGAAAGTGCATCCCGTTTTGAGCGTCCAGGCTAGGACGCGCTTTCCGTTGGCGTGGTCGTTGGGAAAACGCGGCCCAGATAGGGGGGATGCGATTCGGCGATGCGTGGCCTAGCAGCTCCTACAGGTCCACCTCGTTGAGCCATGTCGGCAGCACGGTCTGCCGGATGCCTGCCGTCTGCAGCTTTTTGGCGAGCATTCCTGCCGAGCGGACCTCGTTCATGGTAAAGCGCAACAGAGGGTGACCGTAGAGCGATAGGTGTGCCTCGCGCTGTCGTTCGGCAACGAGCGCTTCGGCGGTGGTGCGTCCGGCCAGCATGGTTTGGTCGGTATATTTGATGAGCCCGTTGAGCTCGCCTAGCGTGAGTTCCCGCGCCTGGCGCTCCCAGGCAAAGTCCGTTCGTATGGGCTTGGCCGAATCGAAGGGGTCCGTCAGCTCGTATTGAAGCCAGTCGGGCGCAAAGCCCGTCTCGATCATGACGGCTCGGGCGACCGATTCCCCGCCGCTCTCGGCGCGGGCGTCGGCATATCGAAGCGTTGTGAGGGCGGTGCGAATCGCGCGACCATTGCGGGCAGTCGCTCGTTGCTCAACGGCCTCCATCAGCTGTTCCCGCGCAAGGCCGAGCTTTGAGATCGCCGAATCGGCAATGGGCATGCCGTCGGCAAAACCAGTTTGCAGCAGGCAATCTGTGGCCGTTTGGATGGGCGGCGTTACCGATATGCCGGCTCTGCGTATTGCTCCGGCCGGCTCAATCTGGTGTCGCTGAATATGTGCGCCCGGACGAGCCGACGGCTTTGTCGAGCTGCAAACATGCACGACGTTCAGGTGTCGCCACGAGACCTCGAGCCCCAGCAGGCAGGCTGCCGAAAACGAGCAGAACGTCCAATCGGGATGGATGATCGCAAGGGCGCGGATAATCTCGCAATGGCGTTGCGCTCGGTTGAGTTCATCCCAGCGCGTTTTTCGCGCGAACAGTCCCGGCATGGGGGAGACGACCATGCCGCCGATGCGCCGAAGGAGCGCTTTTCGGATCGCCGTGCTCGGGGGAATCAGACAGCGCCCCTCTTGTTCGGCTTGAGTGAGCAGTTGGTCGATGAGCTGGTTATTGCAATGGGTCATGAGCTACCGCCTCCTTTTGGGTAGCAAAAACGTATCAGCTGGAACTTGCCGCTCAGCTGACCAAAAGCTGACCAAAAT
>CAKWZF010000039.1:0-16005 GCA_934865005.1 uncultured bacterium
ATCGATAGGTGCCATAGCAAGCCTCCTCTAGTTAACCATCACTTACTTTACCCCATTCTCCACCTACCAAATAGGGACAGGTTTATTTTGGTCGGTTTTATCTGCGGAAACGCCATATCTCCCCCACCAAAAAGCCCGAGTGTCGCTGGGACACCCGGGCTCGTGGAAAGGGGTTAATCCTTATTCGGACTTAAGCGGAAACTGCGGCGGAAGCAGTGTTGGTCTCGTCCTCGTCGGTCCATGCATGCTTTGGCATGGGACGGAAGATCTGGAAGAGCATCGCAACCAGCAGCACGATGGCCACCACCGTCCAGATACCAAACTGTCCAAGAACAAGCAGGTTGTAGAACTGGTTGATGAACAGGCCGATCACCCAAGCAAAGGCGCACTCGTAGCCGAGGGCAATCGCGGTCCACTTGCCGGAGTCCATCTGGTTGCGGATGGTACCCATAGCGGCAAAGCACGGAGCGCACAGCAGGTTGAAAGCGCCAAAGGCAACGCAAGCGCCCATGGTCGGGAACATGCCGGCGAACGCGGTCCACAGGCTCGGATCGGTCTCGCCCGCGTCGGCGACGGACAGCAGCGAGCCGGCGGTGGCGACGACGTTCTCCTTGGCAACAAGACCCGAGACGGACAGTGCTGTTGCCTGCCAGGTGCTAAAGCCGAGCGGGGCGAAGATCCAGGCGATCAGGTTGCCGAGCATGGCAAGCACGGAGTAGTCCATGAACTCCTCGGGGATGCCGTCCATCGCAGGCAGGAAGCCAAAGGAACCGTTGTAGCTACCAAAGTTGGAGAGGAACCAAACGACGACGGTGGACGCGAAGATGACCGTGCCGGCCTTCTTGATAAAGGACCAGCAGCGCTCCCACACGTGCAGCGCCCAAGAGCGGATCGCCGGGAAGTGATAAGCCGGGAGCTCCATAACAAACGGGGTCGGGCGGCCGGCGAAGAGCTTGGTCTTCTTGAGCATGAGGCCCGAAGCGATGACGGCAAAGACGCCCAGGAAGTAGAACAGCGGGCTGATCCACGCGGCGGTAGTGGAAGAATCACCGATGATGGAACCCATGAGCAGGGCAATGATCGGCAGCTTGGCGCCGCAGGGGATGAACGTGGTGGTCATGACCGTCATGCGGCGGTCCTTCTCGTTCTCGATGGTCTTGGTAGCCATGACGCCAGGGACGCCGCAGCCCGAGGACACGAGCATGGGGATGAAGGACTTACCGGACAGACCAAAGCGGCGGAACACGCGGTCCATGATGAAGGCGACGCGAGCCATATAGCCGCAGTCCTCCAGGAAGGACAGCATCACAAAGAGCAGGAACATCTGCGGCACGAAGCCGAAGATGGCACCCAGGCCGCCGACGATACCGTCACAGACGAGCGAATCGACCAGACCGCCGTCCTCGGTGCCGCCCGCCACGAGGGCATCGTGCACCATGGTGGTAATACCGGGGACATAGGGGCCATACTGCGCCGGATCGACCGAATCGGCGTCGTCGCCCGCAGCCTCAACGGCTGCGTCATAGGCGTCGCGACCCTGACCGAGCACGTACCAGCCATCGGTACCAAAGAGCTGGTCGTTGGTGAAGTCGGTCACCGTGCCGCCCAGGGTGGAGACGGCGATGTAGTACACGCAGAACATGATGACCACAAAGATCGGCAGACCCAGGATACGGTTGGTAACCACGCGGTCGATCTTCTCGGAGGTGCTCATCTTGGCAGGAGCCTTGGTCATGCACTCGTCGATGATGTGGGCGATGACGCCGTAGCGCTCGCCGGTGATGATGGACTCGGCGTCGTCGTCGCAATCCTGCTCGCACTGGGCGACCAACTGCTCTACGCGAGCGGCCTTCTCCTTGCTGAGGTTGATGAGCTTGCAGGCGTCCGCGTCGCGCTCAAACAGCTTGACCGCGTAGTAGCGGCGCTTGTTGGCGGGAACGCTCGCCGGCAGGTTGTTCTCGATGTTCGTCAGGACATCCTCGATGGAGGAATCAAACTTGTGCTCCGGCACCTGGCCCTTGGAGGCAGCGGACTTCTTGACCTGCTCGAACAGCTCCTTGATACCCTTGTTCTTAAGGGCCGAGATCATCATGACCGGGCAGCCGAGCTTCTTGGAGAGCTTGTCCGTGTCGATCTTGTCGCCGTTCTTCTCGACCAGGTCGGCCATGTTGAGGGCAACGACCACAGGCAGGCCGGTCTCGATAACCTGAAGCGCCAGGTACAGGTTGCGCTCGAGGTTGGTGGCGTCGACCACCTGGACGACAACATCGGGCTCGCCGCTCATGAGGTAATCGCGCGAGCATTGCTCCTCGGGGCTGTAGGGGGAAAGCGAGTAGATGCCAGGGAGGTCCGTGATGGTAACGTTCTTGTCGCTTAGGAGCTTGGCTTCCTTTTTCTCAACCGTGACGCCGGGCCAGTTGCCAACGTAGCCGTTGGCGCCGGTGATCAGGTTGAAAAGCGTGGTCTTGCCGCAGTTGGGGTTACCCGCCAGCGCGACATGGATCTGAGAATCCGCCATTCAATCCTTCTTCCTTGTGTGCCTGCGCTGCTTTCTCCGCGCAGGCTGGATAATGTTCTTCAAAGATGCTGCATTAAGTTAGAAAAACCTAACTTTATCTGCAGAAATATGCGCCGCGAGTCCTTACTGGACCTCGACGACGGCGGCCTCCTCCTTGCGGATGGAAAGCTCGTAGCCGCGCACGTTGATCTCGACCGGATCACCGAGCGGTGCAACCTTCACGACCTTGAACGAAGTGCCCTTGATGAGCCCCAGGTCCATAAGGTGGCGGCGAAGCGCACCCTCACCGTGAAGCTTGACGATGGTGGAGCTCTCGCCCACCTTAACGTCACCCAACGTCTTCATCCTCTTGTCCCCCTTTCGGTTTTTATGAAATGCTGCAGACTAACCGACGGTCATGATGTGCATGGCAACCTTGGAATCGATACCAAAGCGTGCGCCCAGCACCGTAACGATGATATTGGCGCCGCTCGAGCGCACCACGTGGATTTCGCTGCCCTCGACAAAGCCGAGGTCCTTGAGGTGGTGCTTCATGTCCTCATTGCCCTTTACACGAGACACGCGCACGGTTTCGCCCGCTTTTACCATCGAAAGCGGCATTGCCGGCATCTGCGGTCCGCAAGACATGAGTGGCTCCTAACGTCAGTTCGTCCTTCACATCGACATGGTAAAAGTTAGCCACATCTATGTTCGCTTTAGTAAACTAACACGTGGTTAACTTTTTGGAAAGGGTCCCCATTCAGATTTCGAAAAAGTTTCCTATATGAAACAAAAGGGCGCGGCAAAGAGCTGTCCTTTGCCGCGCCCTGTCATGCTTAAAGCGAGAGGTTTCTGATCGACGTGACGCAGGAAGCCTCATCCACGCCCGAAACGCGGAACACGACATCCTCGCCGCACTCGCCATAGAGGGCCATCAGGCCCATCACGTCGCGACCATCGACATGACGGTCGCCAATGCTGACCGACACGTCACTACGATGCTTGGCGATAATATCATAGAGCAGCGCAACCGGGCGGGCATGTAATCCCAACGGATCTTTAATCGTCTTCGTAAACTCGACCATGTCCCCTCCCGCGACATCGCACATCGGCCGGCAAACCCAGCCATGTGGTAGTTATTGTAGCGTTAGATGCTTGTCGAGGACCCTTTCGGACACCCCGTGGACAAAAAGTGGCAAATATGAGTACTGTCACAAATTTAGTAGCAGCAGAATTGAGAGCAAATTGGCCGATTTGGCCGATTTTAATGTTTTGGAAGCCATCGAATCGCGTCTATAGGGGGTTAGATAAATTGATTTTGAGCCCATTTTCGCTCAGAACAGGCCGAAAAATATGACACCTCTTTTGCAACAGTACTCATATTTGGCATTTTTTGCCCACAGGGTCCAAAACCATGCTCCAAAACACAAAAGGAGGGGCCTCGTAAGGCCCCTCCTTAGGAAAGGGAATCGATTTATTCCACAGCCGTAGATTAATCCTAGCCGCTACTCCATCATGTCGAGGACGGAGGGGCGAAGCTCGTTCTCAGCAGCCTCGGGATCGGTTTCGCGCAGGCGGTTGATGTAGCGGTTGTACCACATCACGGCAAGGCCCAGGAAGACAACCACGCCGCCGACGTTGTAGACCAGCGTCAGCCACAGCGGCTGATCGAGCGGAATGGTGCCGCAGATAAGCACGAAGCAGAAGACCACAAGCAGGAATGCAGCAATGACCAGGCCAAAGGTGCGCGAACCCATGCGGAAGCCACGGGGAGCAGCGTCGAAGTTCTTGCGCAACATAAAGTAGGCAAGCAGGATCAGCAGCGGCGGGAGCAGAGCGGTGGCAGCCGTCATGTTGGTGACGATCATGAGCAGGTCGTCGAGGTTACCGGAGCCCAGGGCCGGGATGATCAGGATGGGGACGACGATGGCGAACTGCAGCCAGGCAGCGCGGGCGGGAATGCCGTGCTCGTTGAGCTCGACGATCTTGCTACCAAAGACACCCTTGGGGATCTCGGTGAAGAAAACCTTGATGGGAGCAGAGGTCCACATCATGAGGGAGCCCAGCGTGGCGGCGAGAAGGATCAAGCCGATGGCGCGCGTAGACACTTCCATGGGAATGCCAAAGTGGGCAAAGACAGCGCCGAATACGTCGAAGATACCGGTGGAGATGGCAACGCCGCCCTCGGGGATGAACAGGTTAACCAGCAGCGAAGCGCCTGCATACAGAAGGCCGATGGTCAGACCGGCGATAACGACGGTGCGCACGAAGGCCTTGACGCCACCCTTAAGGTCGTTAAGGAACACGCCGACAGACTCAGCGCCGCCAACGCCCTGGATGATCCAGGCAAGCGTACCGAAGAAGCCCCACGCAGTTGCGAAGTTGCTCATGTCGGGAGCCATGTTAGCGGGAGTAGGAGCCGTAGCGAACTCAACGCCGCCAAAGGCAGCAGCCAGGGACAGCAGGATGAACACGGCGGTCAGGCCGAGAGCCGCGGTCGAACCGAAGGAGGAAATGGAGCCGATCCACTTAGCGCCCTTGGTCGAAACCCACGTGGCGATAGCAAAGACAACGATCTCGATAATGGTGATCCACAGCTGCGAAAGCTCGGCGTTGGCACCAAAGAACACGTAGCTCGCGTAGATGATGACGTTGGGCAGGACGGACGCAAAGAAGAACAGGTTAACGAACCAGTAGCTAAATGCCGTCAGGAACGCCCAGCGACCACCCATCGAGGTCTTAACCCATGCGTACACGCCCGACTCGGAGTCCTTGTTAAGGCCGACGAACTCGGCGGTAACCAGGGTATAGGGGACAAAGTACAAAAGCGTGGCGAAGAAGAACGACGGCGCGGCTGCTAAGCCGATGGCCGCGTTGTTGTTGATGATGTTCTTGATACCGAACACGGCGGCGACCGTCATGCCCAGCAGAGCGAACGAACCAATCGTTCCTCGTTTTTCAGAGCTCATAAGCCCTCCCAATCATCTATTAAATGTCATCTAAACCCGTCCGAGCTGCAAGTGCAAACACGGACGGCGCACCTGCTAAGGGGAATGGGGAAAAGGGAGTCAACAAAGCCATCCCCCTTAACGGCGCGAAGCAAACGTCCAGGCGGACGAATACTACTTGTTGGGGAAGGAATAACCTTCGACCGTCACGTGCAGTACCACGACGCGGGGATCCGCGGCATCGGCCACGACACGGTAGGCCTCGTCAATTTCGACGACGGCAACGCCGCCGGCGGGAATCGTCACGGTCTCCCCCGCCCCCTCAAAGCGCTCGCGATCATCGATATCGCTGTAAGCGCGGGTGCAGGTGAGGCCTGCCTTGGGGGCAACCTCGACGGTCAGGTCGCCGTCGAGCGGAGCGAGCACGGCATGGTAGCGACGGTGACCGACCAGGTCGGCGGTTGCGGCCTCGCGGGCATAGACCCACCAGTACACCAGCGAGTCGCCGATGGAGTACGCCACATCGTGCTGCAGTTCAGAAACGCCGTCGAGCGCCTGGCCGGTACGCATCCACTTCTTGACGGACTTCATCTGAGCGTCGAAATCGGCGCGCGAGTTAAAGACATGCATGGCTTATGCCTCCTTAATGGGTGCCAGCGCCTGAGCCAAATCGGCAGACGTCAGCGGTCGCAGGGACACCTCAAAGCTGAAGCTCTCAAAACGGGTGCGATAGGAATCGAGCACCTCGGAACCCCAAGAGTTCGAGCCAAGGCCGAGCAGCTGGTCGTTGATGTTAACCGTGACCGTGTCGCCCGGAACAAGGTCGTAGACGTGCTTGGCATTATCAATAGCCTCGCAGCTATAGGGCCATGCCGAGAACGAGAACGGGTTGGAAGCGGCGTCGGCCGGACGAGTCACCAGCACGCCATCACCGTGGCTAGAGCGCAGGGCAACCCAGCGGGTACCCTCGCGGTTGGCACAGTCCTGAGGCATAACGTAGGGCGTGAACATGTCGTCGACCGTAGTGCGGTAATGACCGACCGGGTTGGCACGCAGCGAGTCCGGATAGTTCTCGCCCGGGCCGTGGCCATACCACTCGACGGCACGATCGCAACCGGGAACCTCAAAGGAGATGCCGATGCGCGGGATAATGTCCGAATAGTCGCCGTAGGGCTCGCCGGAAACCTTGAGGTCGACGCGACCGCTCGGAAGCACGGTGTAGACAAGCTCGACGCGCATGCCGAACGCGCGGACGGGAGGAGCAATACGTTGGCTCACGGTAACGACGACCGCATTGCCGTCCTGCTTCCAAAAAACCTTGCGGGTGGACGTCTGCATTACATCAATGAAGTTGTCCTTCCACAGGGAGTCGTACTCCTGGGCGTGGTTGTCGACGAGCGGATGCCAAAAACCAACCTGGGGACCAGAGGCCATGACGTCACGGCCGGATGCCTTCCACTTGCTCACGGTGCCGTTTACCTTGCTGAAGGTCAGCTCGCCGTTGAGGGAGTGAATGCGAATCTCCTGCTCGGTCTCCTCGACCGTAAGCTCAGGACGAGCTGGGGCGGCGATGGCCGGCGCCGGATGGTTTGCGATGGCAAACTGGCTTGCACCCAGCTGGAACATCGGCTCGCACCAGACGTGAGCGGCCATGGTGTAGGCGCGCACGGTCAGCAGGGTCTCGCCTACCGCGGCCTCGCGAATCGCCAGCGGAAGCTGGACGGACTCGCCGGGGGCAACCGCACCGGGCATGAGCGTCTTGCGGCAAACCACGTCGCCGTCCACCAGGGTCTCCGCCGACAGGCAAACATCCTCGAGGGTGGTAAACCAACGCTTGTTGGTGACGGTCAGCTCGCCCGCCTCGGCATCGTAGGCCATGCGAACCGGGCAGATGACCTGACCATACTCAGTGAGGCCCGGGCTCGGCTGCTGCCAAGGGAACACCATGCCGTCGATGCAGAAGTTGCTGTTATTGGGGTAATCGCCGTTGTCGCCACCATACATATCGTAGGCAACGCCGTCCTCGGTCACAGCAGCCAAACCGTGGTCGCACCATTCCCAGATAAACTGGCCTTGGATGCAATCCCAGCGATCGAAGACCTCCTGGTACTCGGACAGACCTCCGGGGCCATTACCCATGGAGTGGCCATACTCGCAGTTGATGCGCGGCTTGGGGAACGGATGCTCACCAAAGTCGTTCATCTGCGACACACGGGAGTACATCGTGGAAATGACGTCGACGGTATCGGCGTTGCGGTCCTCCTCGTAGTGGACCGGACGACCATCGAGCTCGTGAGCCTTGGCGTACATCGCGCGGATGTTGCAGCCATAGCCGCTCTCGTTGCCCAGCGACCACATGATGATGCACGCGTGGTTGCGCTCCTGCATCACCAGGCGCTCAATACGGTCGACGTAGGCCGGCTCCCATGCCGGGTCGTCGGTAACCAGGGCGATGTTGCCGATATTCTCGAAGCCGTGGCTCTCCATATCGGTCTCGGCGACCAGCATGATGCCATACTTATCACACAGCTCGTAGAAGCGCGGGTCATTGGCATAGTGAGAGGTGCGCACTGCGTTGATGTTGTGCTGCTTCATGAGCTCCAGGTCGCGGCGCATGCGATCGAGGCCCACGGCGCGGCCCTTGTGATCGTCGTGATCGTGGCGGTTGACGCCATGCATTTTAAAGTAAGTGCCGTTGAGGTAGATATGATTGCCCTCGACCGTCACCTCGGCAAGACCCTGGCGATGCGGGACGTACTCGCTCACCTTGTCGCCGTCGTAGACCTCAAACGTAAGATCGTAGAGGAAGGGGTCCTCGGGATTCCAGAAGTGGGCATCGGTCACGCTGCACTCGGCATGGCTGTCGACGCACTCACCCGTAGCCACCACGTTCTCGCCATCGCTGAGCGTAAACACAACGCGGGAAGCGCCCTCGGCAACCGTATCGAGCGTGATCAGAGCGGCATCGCCCTCGCGGTGCGTGCGGAACCTAAAGTCGACCAGGTGCGCGGCGGGACGCTGCATAAGGTACACATCGCGGAAGATGCCCGAGGCCCACCACATGTCCTGATCCTCGATGTAGCTGCCATCGCTGTACTGCAGGACCTTGACCGCAAACAGGTTGTCGCCCTCGACGAGCGCGTCGGTCACGTCGAACTCGGCAGACAGGCGCGAACCCTTGGTCATGCCGATATACTGACCGTTGACGTACAGCTCGCCATAGCTCTCGATGCCGTCGAAGCGAATGATCTCGCGAGCGCCGGCAGGAACGGCGGGAAGGTTGACGATGCGCTGGTAGACGCCCGTGGGGTCGTCGGAGGGAACGAACGGCTGATCAACCGGGAACGGGAAACCCTCGTCGGTGTAGGCAAGGTTGCCATAGCCGTCCACCTGCCACAGGTGCGGAACCTCCACGTGATCCCACTCGGGCTTGTACGTGGAGAGTTCCTCGTTGGAGACGGCAGCGGGGCCCTCAAAGAGGCGGAACTGCCACGAGCCGGACAGCTGGACAAACCCGCGCGACAGCTCGCGGCTGTACGTTGCAGCGAGATCGGCGGTCTCGTAACCCATAAAGTACGCATGGGGTGCCAGGCGGTTCCTGTGGGTGAGCGCTTGGTTTTCCCAATCGTTAATGGCGTCCATGGTGATGCTCCTTCATCATCGTAGTGATTCTTGTGCAACCGGTTGTCCTTATCTTGCGGGCGATGCAAAATACTGTGCAACCGGTTGTCCGCTGAACGGTCGATTTGGCCGGGTTAACGGTGCAACCGGTTGTACAATCGCAACACTTATGTCACCCTGAGTATCGAAACTCAGCACAAGACATCGTTCTTAAGCTCGTAGGCAACCTCCACGCCCGCTGATATCTCACCCACACGAGACGTATTCGATTTCGGCTTGGTTGCAAAACGACACCGGTCACCGGATATCATGAACGCTGTTCAGGCGCACTATAGTAAGCTGTATCCGCACTAGCCCGTATCAGTGACAACATCGACCGCATTTTCCAGGAGACGCCATGACACAACCAGTTCGCACCGCACCTACGCTTGCCGAGGTTGCCGCAGCTGCCGGCGTGTCGCGCTCCACGGCATCGCGCGCCCTCAACGATTCGCCCCGCATTAGCGAGGAAACCAAAAAGCGCGTCCGCGCGGCGGCCAAGGAAGTCAATTTTGTCCCCAACGCTCGTGGCCGAGCGCTCGCTGTCGGGCGCACGGAAATCATCGCCGTGCTCGTGACCGAGCCTCTGAGTGAACTCTTCAGCGACCCCACCTATAGCGAGTTTTTGAGCGGCATTACCGAGGAACTGTCGGAGTCGTCCTATCTGCCCGTTATCTTGCAGGCGTCTTCTACGCATGAGCGCAACCGCGCACGCGAGCACTTTGAGCGCCGCTCGTTCGACGCCGTGATCGACGTCTCTCCCTACAAAGGCAGCGAGCTGCTCGAGGTGCTGCGCGAGCTGGGCGTACCCACCGTGTTGTGCGGCCAGCTCGAGGGCCACCCCTATCGCGATGTGTTCTCGACGGTCTACTCTGACGACGAAGAGGGCGGACGCTTTGCGGCACTCGCCATGAAGGGGCGCGGCCGCAAAGATATCGTCGCCGTGTTGGGACCGCAAGACAACCCCGCTGTTGTCGACCGCCTGCGCGGCTACCGCGCCGTCTTGGGCGAAGACCTCCCAGACGCAAACGTTATCTATACCGGCTGGAACAGCGGAGACGGCTATCAGGCCATGCACCTGATTCTCGCGCGCAAGATTGCTTTCGATGGCGTGCTCTGCGGATCGGACCGTATCGCGGCTGGCGTCATCACCGCACTCAACGAGGCAGGCCTATCCGTTCCTGCGGACGTTTCTGTCGTCGGCTTCGACGATCACGAGATTGCGACGCGCTGCGTCCCCGCGCTCACGACCGTCCGCCAGCCCCTGCGCGAAGAAGGCCACATGGCCGCCAACATTGCGCTCGACATGATCAAGGGTGCCGAGCCTACCACCTCCGTGATGCACATGCAGCTGATCCAGAGAGACTCGCTATAAGAAACTGGGGCAGGCTTTCTGCCAGACAGTTGTTGCGGAAAGCCTGCCCCGTTTTGAGCGCTCATTCTGGGGCACAGTTTCCGTTAGACAGCTCAACCGGAAACTGTGCCCCATTATTTTGCCGAATTCTGGGTCGCGCTTTCCCAGAGGACCCCCCTTGGGAAAGCGCGACCCGTTCTGGACGCAAATTCCAGGTCGTAGTTTCCGCGACGCCCAGTCAACCTATACCCTCGCAACCTCGGCGTATAAAAAACGAGGGAAGACACACGTCCTTCCCTCGTTGCAAGCAAGATGTAGCCGCTCGCCTACATCAGGCGCAGGCTGACGTCCTTGAGCTGGGCGCCGCTAACGGCACTCGGGGCGCCCGACATAAGGTCGGAGCCGCTGGCCGTCTTGGGAAACGCCATGACGTCGCGGATGGAGTCGGAACCGGCGAGCAGCATGCACACGCGGTCCAGGCCCAGAGCGAAACCGCCCATCGGGGGCGCACCAAACTTGAGGGCCTCCATGAGGAAGCCAAACTGAGACTCGGCGCGCTCCTCGGTAAAGCCCAGGAGCTTGAGCATGGACATCTGCATCTCGGCGTTGTGGATACGCATACCGCCACCGCCGGCCTCAAAGCCGTCCATGACAAAGTCGTAGGTGCACGAACCGGCCGCCAGCGGATCGGCCTCGATCTTGGCGATGTCGGTCTCGGTCGGCAGGGTAAAGGGCTGATGCTCGGCAGCATAGGCCTTGCGGTCCTCGTCCCAATGGAACAGCGGGAAATTGACGACCCACAGGAAGTCGTGGCCCTCGCGCTTGATCTCGAGTGCGTTGGCCATGTGCGAACGCATGCCGCCCAGGATCTCGTCGGAGAGCAGGCGCGGGCCGGCGGCGAACATCACAAGGTCGCCGGGCTCGACGTCCATGCGCTCGCGCAGAGCCGCCATCTCCTCGTCCGAGAAGAACTTGACGATGGGGCTGTTGATGGAGCCGTCCTCGCGGAAGGCAATCCAGGCCAAGCCCTTGGCGCCAAACGTGGAGGCCACGCCGGCAAGCTTATCGATCTTGGCACGTGCCCAGGCACCGGCGCCCTTGGCGTTGATGGCCTTGACGACAGAGCCCTCCTCGTTTGCGGCAGTCGCAAAGACCTTGAACTTGGAGTTGGCAAAGATATCGGTCAGGTCGACCAGGTGCATGCCATAGCGGGTATCGGGCTTGTCGGAGCCATAGGTGTCCATGGCATCCCAGTAGTTCATGCGACGCAGCGGCGTGGGCATCTCGACACCCATGCGGCCGAAGGCGTCGGCCAGGACCTCCTCGAGCGCGCTCATGACGTCGTTCTGGTCCACGAAGGACATCTCGATATCGACTTGGGTGAACTCGGGCTGACGGTCGGCACGCAGGTCCTCGTCGCGGAAGCACTTGGCAACCTGGTAGTAGCGCTCGACGCCACCGACCATGAGCAGCTGCTTCAGGAGCTGCGGGGACTGCGGCAGGGCGTAGAAGTTACCCGGCTGAATACGGCTGGGAACGATGAAGTCGCGGGCGCCCTCGGGCGTGGACTTAAACAGGGAGGGCGTCTCGACCTCCATGAACTCACGGTTGTGCAGCGCCTCGCGAATGGCAAAGGTGAAGTCGGAGCGCAGCTTGAGGTTTGCCATCATCTCGGGACGGCGGAGGTCCAGATAGCGATAGCGCAGGCGGGTGTCCTCACTGGTCTCGATGCCGTCCTCGATCTGGAACGGCGGGGTGACGGACGTGTTGAGCACCTCGGCGTGGTCGGTCAGGACCTCGATCTCGCCGGTCGCGAGCTTGGTGTTGGTGGTCTCCTCGCCACGGGCGCGCACGACGCCGTGGATCTTGATGGGCCACTCAGGACGCATGGTCTCGGCGATCTTAAAGGCATCGCCATCGGAGTGCTCGGGGTCGAAGGTGAGCTGCGTGATGCCCTCGCGGTCGCGAAGGTCGCAGAAGATAAGGCCGCCGTGGTCGCGGCGACGGCTCACCCAACCGGTGAGGGTGACCTCTTCGCCCACGTTCTCGAAGCGAAGCTCGCCGCAGGTACGGGTGTGCATGGAATGCTCATCGATGGGACGGGTCTGGCTCATACCAGTGATCCTCCTTTATGGATCTGTGCCGCCCCGTGTCGTTCCGGGCGGCGTCGTACAGATTTGCCCAGCCTGCGTAAACCGCGCAGCCGGACATGGCGTTCTATCTTATCGCACCCGCGTCGATGAACCGCGAAAAAGTAACTCTTGCCCAAAGACTTGACGGAGACGAAACAATTGACGCGGCCTGGCCGTCGCCCAGGCGCGCCGCGTGCGACAATGTGCCCCAATACAACTGCACTCGGAAAGGCCCGCCATGGCTGCACGCCTCATCGTTATGGATATCGACTCCACGCTCATCAACCAGGAAGTCATCGACCTGTTGGGCGAGGAGGCCGGCGTGGGCGAGCAAGTTGCGCGGATCACCGAGCGTGCCATGCGCGGCGAGCTCGACTTTAAACAGGCGCTCGAGGAGCGCGTGGGGCTGCTCGCCGGTCTGGACGAGAGCGTGTTCGAGCGCACCTTTGAGCGCGTGACGTTTACCCCCGGCGCGCTGGAGCTTGTGCGCTCGGCGCACAGCAAGGGCTGGAAGGTCGGCGTGGTAAGCGGTGGCTTCCACGAGGTCGCCGACAAGATCGTGGCCGCCGCGGGCATCGATTTTTGCCTGGCCAACCGTCTGGAAGTCGTGGACGACAAGCTCACGGGTAAGCTGGCGGCAGACATCGTGACCAAGGAGTCCAAGCTCATTCAGCTGCTGGACTGGGCAGTTGAGTGCGGCGTCGATATGGCTCACACCGTCGCAATCGGCGACGGCGCCAACGATATCCCCATGATTCAGGCCGCGGGCAAGGGCATCGCATTTTGTGCCAAGCCCAAGACGCGCGAAGCTGCCCCGTTTGCCATCGACGATCGCAACCTGATGCTCGCCATGGACATCATCCTGCGCGACTAGTCAGTTTGCCTCACAACTTCATCTAATCTGACATGTCAGATTTCCGAACAATTCTGCTCTAATGTTCGGAAACAACCCTTCGCGTGCTAAACTTTTAAGCGTCGAAGGGAACTTATATGGACAAACGCGATCTTGAGCAATTGCTAAGTGACGTGGCAGACGGATGCGTTGCACCGGCCGATGCCCTCACGCGCATCCAGACGGCGCCAACCGCCGACCTGGGCTTTGCACAGCTCGATCTTTCGCGCGGCGTGCGACAGGGAGCCGGCGAGGTTGTTTACGGCGCCGGTAAAACCGCCGAGCAGATTGCCGCCATTATCGAAGCGCTGCGCGATGCAGGCCAAGAGCGCGTTTTGGTCACGCGCCTCGATGCCGATAAGGCCGCGCACACCGCGGAGCTTCTTGATGACGCTATCGACCTGGGTTATGTCCCGAACGCACAACTCGCCCTTGTGGGCGGCATGCCCTCCCCCACCGGCAACGGACGCATCGTCGTCGCCTGCGCCGGCACGAGCGACCTGCCCGTCGCCGAGGAAGCCGCGTTGACGGCCGAATTCTATGGCAACGAGGTCGACCGCCTCTACGACGTCGGCGTCGCCGGCCTGCACCGCCTGCTCGCGCATGCCGAGGAACTTGCGCGGGCGCAGGTTGTGATTGCCATTGCCGGCATGGAAGGCGCTCTGGCGAGCGTCATCGGCGGCCTTGTAAGCTGCCCCGTGATTGCAGTTCCCACAAGCGTGGGCTACGGAGCAAGTTTTGGCGGCGTAGCAGCGCTACTCGCCATGCTCAACTCCTGCGCCAGCGGCGTTTCGGTCGTCAATATCGACAACGGCTTTGGTGCCGCCTACCAGGCAAGTCTTATCAACCATCTGAGCGCCGGCACGACCCGCGCCCGCTAAGGAGCATTCCGTGTCCAACCATCAGCATACGCTTATCATCGACGGAACCTCGGGCATCAGCGGCGACATGACCGTCGCGGCGCTACTCGATCTGGGCGCCAGCGAGGAGCACCTGCGCGAGCAGCTCGCCACGCTTCCGGTCGACGGCTTTGAGATTGCCATCACCCGCGTAAACAAGCATGGCATCGACGCCTGTGATTTTGACGTCCAGCTTGCAGAGGAGCTCGAGAACCACGATCACGACATGGCCTGGCTCTACGGCAACGAAGCAGCTGCCGAGCACACACATGAGCACGAGCACCACCATCATGAGCACGACGAGCACAGTCACTGCCACGAACATGATCATGAGGCCCACGGCCATGACCACGAGGGTCATCATCACGCCCACCACCATCACCACCGTTCTTTGGCGGACGTCACCGCTATCATCGACGGCTCGCAGCTAAGCGATGGCGCCAAGCGTCGTGCGCTCGCCATCTTTACCGCGCTCGCCGCCGCCGAGGCAAAGGCCCACGGCAAAACGCCCGAGACCGTCATGTTCCACGAGGTAGGCGCCGTCGATTCCATCGTCGACGTCTGCTCTGTCGCCATCTGCCTCGATGACCTAGGTATTGAGGATATCGTGGTCGAGTCGCTTTCCGAGGGCCACGGCACCATCCACTGTGCCCACGGCCTCATGCCTATTCCCGCCCCCGCTGTCGTCAACCTGTGCCAGGCGGGCAATATCGCCCTCACGCCCGCACCGGTCGCCGGCGAGCTCGTGACGCCCACGGGCGCCGCCATCGTCGCCGCACTGCGCACGTCCGAGCACCTACCGGCCCGCTACCGCATCGAGGCCGTCGGCTACGGCGCCGGTAAGCGCCCCTACGAGGGCTGCTCCGGTACGCTTCGCTGCCTGCTCGTTCACGCGGGCGCATAGCCATGGATGCCCGCAAAGAAAAAAGCCGCGCTGCCATCGTTGCAGCGTTCTCCGAGCTGCTACGCGAAGAGGACTACGGCAAGATTACCGTCGGCGACATCATCGCGCGCGCTCACGTAGGCCGCGCGACGTTCTACGGCCTCTTTAAGAGCAAAGACGACCTACTGTCCGAGCTCGTGAGCGACATCTGCACCCACGCCCTCGACGACGATGGCACACCGCTCGATGATCCGCTCGTACAAGTCGAGCATATCCTCAACAACCTCTGGGAACGCCGTCAGGGTGTACGGGCACTGGTAGCCGGCGCCGGCTCACGCGTCTTCGCCGACTGCTTACGCAAGACCATCATGTCACGAGCAGCCGAAACCGTCCCTACCGACCCAAACGGCCCCGCCGCCACCATGGACCGAAGCTTCCTACTACACCACATAGCCTCAAGCTTCGTAGGAATGGTCCAATGGTGGGCCTGGCATAACTTCCAAGCAGACAAAGCCGACGTAGCCAAAGACTACCTCTCAGCCATAAAACCCCTCTTCACCTAAATAAGAAGCTCATCCCAAAGCATCGCCCCAACCCAGGGTGTCACGCATCCAAAAGTGTCACCCGCACTTCAACACCCCTACCAGCAATAAGCCCCTCCCATCCAAATTCAGATATATATGTTGGGTTGCTTGTACGAACGCAACAAAGACCCCGCAGCTGGTCGCATGGGGTAACTT
>CAKWZF010000040.1:0-15298 GCA_934865005.1 uncultured bacterium
GGCGTACATTGAACGTGGTTTTTCGCGTGAACCCACGGATTGGTTGTCGGTCCTGAACAAGGAGGCCCAGCATGACGTTTGCCAAACCCATCAATAAATACATCGACTATATCGATGCCCCCGAGGACACGTTTGAGCAGTATGTCGAGAAGGCGTTAAGGTACAACTTCCGCTGCGTATTTGCGAGCCTGCAGGAGTACGAGACGGGTCGCGCCATGCTCGAGGACTCTGACATCATCCTTGCCGGCGCTATCGACTTTCCCCAGGGCACTATGACGCTTGAGGAGAAGCTTGCGAGGTTTGAGGAATACGCTGCGCGCGGCTTTACCGAGATTGACTACGTTTTGAATCAGGAGTCGGTCGAGAACCGCGATTTTGTTGCCATCGAGCGCGAGATGACTGCCATTGCTGATTTTTGTCGCGCGCATGGCATCACTGACAAGGTGATCGTCGAGATGTGCAAGCTGGACGGCGACGATGCCGCCAAGCGCCGTGTCTGTGAGATTGCGCTGGAGGCTAAGCCGGGATTCCTTAAGACATCGACCGGCAGAAGCTATGGCGGTGCTAAGCTCGAGGACGTGCGGCTGATGCACGAGGTGCTCGGCGATGTCGTGGCAATCAAGGCTGCGGGCGGAATCCATAATTACGAAGAGGCTTGCGCATTCATCGAGGCCGGCGCCAGCGCGTTGGGTGCATCGGCGGGCATCGCAATCGTCGAGGGCGCACCGACGGATGAGCGTCGCTAGCAGACGTATTTGACCTGAGCGATAAAGCTTCACGACCACACGCCGTTCATGTTCGAGACAATATGACTTTTTGCCCGTTGTAAACGGAGTCGCGATGGGTGTTCTGTATGATGGCTCAGACAAGGTTGTTCAATGACAGGGAGGCATATATGGCAATCAAAGCCATCGCGATGGATATCGACGGTACGCTCACCAACGATCAGAAAGTGATTAGCCCGCGTACGCGCGAGAAGCTGCTCGCGGCGCAGGAGTCGGGCATTAAGCTCATCTTGGCTTCGGGCCGTCCCGCATGGGGGCTGCACGCCTTGGCGCAGGAGCTCGACCTTCAAAACCATGACGGTCTGCTAGTCGCCTTTAATGGCGCTCACGTCGTCGATGCCCAGACCGACGAGGTGCTGTTCGATCAGGCTATGCCGGCTGACGAGCTGCACCGTCTGATTGATCATCTGCGTAATTTTGACGTGATCCCTATGATTTCGCTCGGTCGCGATCTGCACGTCGAGGACTCGTACCATTGCATGATCACGCTGCCTGACGGCTCGCAGAAGAATATCGTCAAGTATGAGCGCGACGCGTGCGATCTTAAGATTCGCGAGGTGGAGAGCCTGCATGAGGTCGCTGATGCTTATCCCGTGGACAAGCTGCTGACGGCAGGCGACCCGGCATACCTGCAGGCGCATTACGAGGAGATGTATGCGCCCTTTACCCAGACGCTTTCGGGCATGTTTACGGCCGACTGGTACTTTGAGTACACGGCGCCCGGTATCGACAAGGCCCGCGCGCTTGAGGGTGCTCTGCCCAAGCTCGGCATCGATGCCAGCGAGGTCGTTTCGTTTGGCGACGGCCAGAACGACAAGTCCATGATTGAGTGGGCCGGCACCGGTGTTGCCATGGGCAACGCCGTCGATGAGGTTAAGGCTGTAGCCCAGATGGTGACCGCCAATAACAACGAAGACGGTATTGCGGTGGCGCTGGATAAGCTGCTGGGTTAGAATCGCCGATAATGCATGGTTCGGGCGTCCGCTTGCGGGCGCCCTTTTGTTAGGGAGGGTGCCGTGTCCGCATTTCCGTTCGACGCCGTTATCTTTGACATGGACGGTGTCATTGTCGATACCGAGTATTACTACCTGGGCGAGACTGCCGCGTTTGCCAAGGAGCTTGGGCTTAATCTGACTCAAGAGGAGTTGAATGGGCAGGTCGGTACCTCGCATCAGTTCTTCCTGCATATGCTGGTCGATTGGTTTGAGCGCGCCGGTAGGGGGCATTTTACTGGCGAGGAGGCGTTGGCCCGTTGGGACGAGTGGGCGCATAAGCGTCCGCGCGACTATCAGGCTTTGATTAACCCAGGCGCCGTGGATACGATTCGAGAGCTGCCGCGCCGCGGCGTTCGCGTGGCGCTTGCCAGCTCGTCTCCCATGGATAGCATCGAGGAAGTGCTCAACGCATGCGGGCTGTCGGATGCCTTTGAGTATGTGGTGAGCGGCGAGCAGTTTAAGGAGAGCAAGCCCGAGCCCGACATCTACCTGCATGCGCTGGACCTGCTGGGGCTGCCCGCGAATCGCTGCTGCTGCGTTGAGGATTCCGTTCCGGGCATTACCGCGGGTAAGCGAGCCGGCCTGACGGTCATTGCCAAGCGCGAGGAGCGCTTTGGCTTTAGCCAGGATGCCGCGGACAAGATTATCGACCAGCTGCCGGAGCTGCTCACGCTTTCTTAGGAGCGCGGTAGTTGCGCGTTTTTCGGGTCTGATGAGTAAATAGCCGACATTTTGGTGCGACACCTAGCATACTTTAAGCTAATGCGGGCTTAAGGACTTGTTGAATGCCCTTAAGCCCGTTTTAGACTTAATTGTGCTTGGAGAGGGTATATGCCACCGACTGAAGGGCTAACTGACGGTAAAGCAGCGATACCGCTGTACCAACAGGTCATTGATATCATTAAAAACGAAATCAACTCCGGCGCCTACAAGGCAGGCGCGCGGATACCCAACGAATTCGAATTGGCTGAGAGCTATAAAGTTGGCTGCGTTACCGTGCGACGCGCTATTGAGGAGCTCGTCCAACAGGGCTATCTAACGAAGCGACAGGGGAAAGGCACGTTTGTCAATGCCCCCAAGCTCAAGCGCAAGATTCGCCAGAAGGATGACGTCCAGAGTTTTTCGGACGCATGCCGCGTTAACGGAATGGAACCGGGGGCGCGTGTCATTTCGAGAAAGATACTGCCGGCGGATTCCACCGAAGCACAGTTCTTTGGTGTTCCCGTTGGAACTGACTTGATTTGCGTCGAGCGTGTGCGTACTGCCGATGGCGTCCCCGTCATGCTCGAGAACAACATATATGTTTACGAGGACAACGCCTATCTATCAACGGCACCTCTATCTAACCAATCCATTTTTGAGTTCGTGCGCAACCGGACGGGCCGCACGCCCGCGTTTACCGACCCGTGCACGCTCGAGATCGCGTGCGCGTCGCCCGAGGTCGCTCGGCTGTTGGCAGTTCCTGTTGGCGAACCCTTGTTTTATATGGAAGCCTTCTTTTTCGATGAGCAGCGGCGGCCGTTTATTATCGGTCGTCAGCGAATCGTTGGGTCTCGCTACGTTTTTGACATCTAGGACATTGCGAATGGAAGCGCCCGGTGGATCATCTCACCGGGCGTTTCCATACCGTTCACGGCGCAAACGCGACCGTTCAACCGCGTTGCGGCAATCAGTTTGAAATTATCTTGATGAAGGAAAAAGCTGCCGGTAATCTATGGGACGTCATAGAACGTTTGCATTGTGCAAACGTTGAAGCGAGATGCGATGCAGTCTCGAGTTCTTTGGAGGTATCTATGTCAGATACGAAGGCGAAGAAGACAAACAGACGTTTTAAGTTCAAATTACCGCATGTCTATACGATCATGTTCTTGCTGATCGTTGTCTTTGCGGTCCTGACTTGGATCGTTCCCTCTGGTCAGTATCAGCGCAAGACGATTTCGACAGCGGCGGGCGAGCGTGAAGTCGCCGTTGCTGGAACCTATGAACAGGTCGATAAGAACTACACCGATTCCGAGACCGGCGAGACCATCAATCTGGGTCAGGATATCTTCGCGGTTCTGCAAGCGCCCACCAAGGGTATCCAAGAGGCTGCCGACGTCGTTGCGTTCGTCTTATTGATTGGCGGATCGTTCGCGATCATCACCAAGACCAACGCTTTGAATGCCGGCATGAGCCGTGTGATTAAAAAGCTCAAGAACAAGGACATCCTCATCATTCCCATCACGATGACGTTGCTGTCCATTTGTGGCACTACGTTTGGTATGTCTGAGGAAGCCCTGCCGTTCTATGCCATCTTCATTCCCATCATGATGGGTATCGGTTATGACTCGATGACGGCATTCATCATCTGCTTCCTTGGTCCTAACCTGGGATATTGTGCTTCGACCATCGACCCGTTTAATGTTTTGATCGCCCAAGGCATCATTGGCATCGAGGGTAATCCGCAACTGTGGCTGCGTGCCGTTTCTTGGGTCATCTTCACTGCCGTCGGTATCGCATGGGCCATGCGCTACGCCATGCGCGTCAAGAAAAACCCCGAGTCGTCCATTGTGTACGAGGACGATAAGCTCAAGCGTATTGAATTTTCCGTGACCGATGCCTCCATCGAGGAAGAGTTCACTATCCGTCAGAAGCTCGTGCTTATCGATTTTGCTTGCGGTATGGGCATTATCGTCTGGGGTCTTGTTACCCAGGGCTGGTACATGAATCAGATTTCCGCCGTGTTCCTTGGCATGGGCTTGCTTGCCGGTATCCTGGGCGGCCTTGACCAGCAGACGATCGCAGAGGAGTTCGTTAAGGGTCTCGCCGACTTTGCGTACGCTGCCGTCGTTATCGGTATCGCTCGCGGTATTCTGGTCATCGCCGAGGGCGGCATGATCATCGACACCATCCTCCAGGCGCTCGCTACCGCGCTCGCCGGTGCACCCGCCGCCGTCTACACCACGTTTATGTATGTCGTCCTTGGTCTGCTCTCTTTGCTGGTTCCCTCGAGTTCTGGCCTGGCGGCGCTCACCATGCCCGTTATGGGCCCCCTGACCGAGCTCATGGGCCTCAATCCCGAGGCGGCCGTCACTGCGCTCCAGTTTGCCAACCAGACCATCAACACCATCAGCCCCGTGGCGGGCATGACGGTCGCCGGCCTTGCCGTGGCTAAGATTTCGTTTGGCCAATGGTGGAAGACCATTTGGAAGTTCTTCATCTTCATGGTCGTGTTTGGCTTGGTCATTACTGCCATTTCCGGCATGCTTCCGGCGTAGGTGGTTGTGATGTCCGATCGTTTGACGGTTCTGACGTCTAAGAGCGTCTTTACCGGTACGGGGGACCTGCCGTTTGAAGGTTTCGTAGCGGTCCGTGGCAATCGAATTGAGGCTGTTGGCACCAAGTGTGAGGTAGCTTCGTATTTGACCCAGGCGGACGAGGTAGTTGACCTGGGCGACCGCACTGTCATGCCTGGCCTGATCGATGTGCATACCTTCTATACAGGTTGGGCGCTGCGGACGTTGGGGTCTGATCTGTCCGGCATCGCTGATGCCAAAGAGGCCGTGTCGCTCTTGCGTGCATGGAAAGAAGGTCATCCGGATTGCGCGGCGGCTTTTGGCCACAACCTACCCGAAACGTTGGCATCGGATGCCGAGAACGCAAATACAGCAGCTGTGTTTGACGAGTGTTTTGGCGATATCCCTGTCGTCTGCTTTACGCCGGGCGCGGAGACCTGCGTTCTCAATGCTGCCGCCAGTGCGCGATATGGCTTTACACCCCAAGCGTGCTATGCCGAGAAGATCTGGCGCATGATGAGCGATTTCCTTGCGCTGCCCGAGGTGCGTGCCGGGTATTCGGACTACATGAGCATGCTTAACGAGCGCGGCGTTACCGCCATCAAGGAAATGGCGTTTGATGACTACTACGGCTTTGCCGACGAAATGGCTCGCCGTGAGGAATCTGGTGAGCTGACGGTTCGCGTCTCTATGATGTCGCAGCCGGTGGGCGCCGGTGCAAATCTGGCATATGCCCGCGAGGCGCGAGAGCGCTTCCGGGGACCGTTCGTTCGTTTTTCTGGCTTCAACCGTATGACCGATCGCGGCGTATGGGCGGGGCTTGCCGAGATGATTGACCCCTATGAGGGCACGGCCGATGCGGGCGCTGCCGGCAAGACGGTCGTCGAGGAGCCAGAGTGGGATCTGATTGAGAACGAGCTGCGTGCAATTGATGCTGAGGGCTTCCGATACTCCTTGCATTGCCAGGGCGATGGCGCCGTTCGCCGCACCGTGGCGCTCTATGCCTCGCTGCCTCGAGACGAGCATGGACGGATGCTTCGCCGCCATGCGATTACCGATCTCGAGAACTCTGACCCGACCGATCTTGTCGAGTTTGGCAAGTTAGGTGGAATTTGCGAGGTCTATCCGCAGATTCTGACGCTGGACCGGCGCGAGGATTGCCTGTCGATGATGCGTCGACAAATTGGCGAGACGCGACTTTTGCACAGCTGGAATCGCCGCGGCATGGAAGATTCCGGATGCACAGTGTGCTGTGGAACGGATTTGCCGCTGCTGATTCCGAGCCTGGGCGAGTCAATCTACAGCGCGTGCGGCGGATTCTTCGCCGACGGACTGCCTGTGAATGAGGTCAACACGCTGACGCTTGTCGAGCTCTTGCGCGCTTGGACTGCCGGGGGCGCGTACGATCTGATGCGCGAAGACGAGCTGGGTACGCTCGAGGTTGGCAAGCTTGCCGATATCTGCGTGCTCGATCGGGATGTGTTCGACCTCGATTATCGCGACGCACGCGATCTTGCGGTTGACATGACGATGTCGGACGGACAAATCGTGTTCGATCGAAATAAGGAGGCATAAGATGTCTGAATCCAAACCGACGCTGCACCGCGAACAGATTGCGGGCATGAATATCCACTACATCATGTGGTCGCTCGATTACTTCCTTGATGTGCAGCAGCGCTTGGGCTTTGAGTCCATTGAGCTGTGGTGTGCAGAGCCGCATGTGACGCTCGACCACACGGGCTACTTTGAGGCTGAGGTCCTGGCGAAAAAGGCTGCAGACCGTGGGCTTAGGTATCGTACTCTGTGCCCCGAGAATGTTGTCTATCCTTGGCAGTATTGCGCACGCAAACCGCTGCATGAGCAGCGCAGCCTGGCGTACTTTAAGCACGGCATTGAGCTTGCCGAG
This sequence comes from uncultured bacterium, assembly GCA_934865005.1. Lineage (GTDB taxonomy): Bacteria > Actinomycetota > Coriobacteriia > Coriobacteriales > Coriobacteriaceae > Collinsella. The sequence goes on from CAKWZF010000040.1 coordinate 6,962, forward strand.
GTACTTGGGTGCGACCGCATGTCCATCAACTCGGGCTGGGGCGACTGGGACGAGGACCGCGAGGAAGCCTGGAAGCGCAGCCGCGAGCACTTGTCCATTCTGGCGGAGTATGCCGGCGAGCACGGTCTGGTGCTTACGATGGAAAGCCTGCGTCCCGAGGAGAGCAACCTTGTGACGACGGTTTCCGATGCGAAGCGCATGATTGACGAGGTCGCGAGCCCGTACTTACAGCCCATGGTTGATACAACCGCGATGGGCGTTGCAGGCGAGACGCTCGAGGACTGGTTTGCCGCCTTTGGTGATGGGGCAATTCACGAGATGCACTTTATCGACGGTGACCCGTATGGCCATCTGGTGTGGGGCGATGGCAAGCACGATATGGACGCCTTCGTCGCCACGCTCAACGCCCATGGTTTCGACGGCATGCTGGGCCAGGAAATCACGGACGGTCGTTACTACGATGATCCGGCGGCGGCAGATGCCAAGAACATGGCCGCATTCGAGAAATATCTGATTGACTAAAACAACCATCGGCCACGCAACCAACGTCATTGATTGCGGGCCAAACAAGAAAGGAACTGGATATGAACGCACACGATCTGATCAAAGAGGCAATTGCCGAGAAGGGCAAGTTCGACAGCGTCTACTGGATTGCTTGCGGTGGCTCCATGATCGATTTGATCCCGGCTCATGAGCTTCTGCAGCGCGAGGCAACCACCTTCACTTCGTATATCTATACGGCTCGCGAGTTCGATATCATGCGTCCGCGTCGTCTGGGCGAGAAGTCCCTGGTCATCGCTTGTAGCCACAGCGGCAACACCCCCGAGGTCGTCGAGGGCTGCGAGATTGCCCTTGCTGCCGGCGCTACGGTGATCGCCCAGACCGACAACGCTGGATCCAAGATTGACTCCGGCAAGTGGACCACGTGGGTCTACCCGTGGGGCGAGGGCGTGCCGCAGGCCGAGGTCCCCGCTGGCATTTCGCTGTCGCTTGCGGCCGAGCTGCTCGATCAGCAGGAGGGCTACGCCGATCTTGCCGATATGTATGCCGGTATCGCCGAGATGGATAAGATTCTTCCCCCGGCACGCGAGAAGGTAAATGCCAAGCTGGGCGATCGTTTTGCCAAGCTTTGCCAGGAGCACGAGTTCTTCTACATTCTGGGCAGCGGTCCCAACTTTAGCCAGACCTACGGTTTCGCTATCTGCTCTCTTATGGAGATGCAGTGGCAGCACTGCAGCTACATCCACTCTGCCGAGTACTTCCATGGCCCCTTCGAGGCTACTCAGGATGGCGTTTTTTACTTCCTGCAGATGGGCTCCAGCGAGTGCCGTGCCATGGACGAGCGCGCCCTGGCGTTCCTTAAGACGCATACCGATACGCTGATGGTGCTCGATGCCAAGGAGTACGGTATGGAAGCCGTGCCGGCGAGCGTCCGTGCCTATCTGGACCCGGTGCTGTTCTACGCCATGAACTGCGAGCTGCGTGCTGCACGCGGCAAGGTGTTTGATCACGATCCCGATTTCCGTCGCTATATGGGTGTTGTCGAGTACTAGAAGGGACAAAGGCCATGGCATTTAACGTTAACGCGCTCGGATTTGGCGACAACGTCGTCGATCGCTACGAGCATATCCACACCATGTATCCCGGCGGCAATGCGGTGAACTTCGCCGTTTATGCCAAGAAATGCGGTGCCGCACGCTCTGCATACATGGGCATTTTTGGTAATGACGCCGCTGCCGAGCATGTCATTGCAAGCCTCGAGGATGAAGGTATCGAGCTTGACAAGTGCGAGCAGATGATTGGCGAGAACGGAGCGGCTCGCGTGACCGTCGTTGACGGTGACCGTGTCTTCCTCGGCTCCAACGAGGGCGGTATCCGTGGCGATGCGCGCTATGTCCTCGATCGCTTTGACCTTTCGTACATGAAGCAGTTCGATGTGGTTCATTCGGGCAACTATTGCTTTACCGAGCGCGAGCTGCCCAAGCTGAAGGCTGCGGGCGTCACGGTCTCTTTTGACTTTTCGGACGACTCCACCGACGAGTACTACGAGCAGATTGCGCCCTACGTCGATTTCGCTTTCTTTAGTGCGGCGGATGCCGCGAGTGAGGACGAGATTCGCGAACGTCTGGCATGGGTGAAGGGCCTGGGTCCGCGTTTTGTGTCGGCTACGGCGGGCGCCGAGGGCTGCATTGCTTACGACGGCGAGCGCTATTACCGCCAGCTGGCTAAACCGGTAACGGACATGAAGGACACCATGGGGGCGGGCGACTCGTTCCTCACCTCGTTTTTGATGTGCTATCTCGATTCCGCCAAGCGTGGCGAGGACGGCGCCGAGGCCATCGAGCGCGCGCTCGACTTTGCTGCCGGGTTTGCCTCGACCGTGTGCGGTATGGAAGGTTCTTGGGGCCACGGAGCACCAATCGTCGAATAGCTGAGCTGTCCCGGGGAGCTGTATTGGTGCCTTCCCGTGACTCGGTGGTCAAAAAAGCCAAATATGAGTACTGTGACTAATTTAGTCGCAGCAAAATCGACCCCTTCAGACGTGATTTGAGCGTTTGGAGGGGTTTAAGATTGCGAAAATGCAGGATGAGTGACTGTAAAAGTGTTAGTTAATGGACAATCGTAGATTATTCTGGTGGTCGGAAAGCTCAGAGTAATGTATCCATTTCGCTAGCAGTACTCATATTTGACGTTTTTTGACCACAGGGGTTAGCGAAGGCTAAAAACAGAGTGTGCATTCGCTAAAACCGCCGACTCAATATGCTTTGCGTCGCATTTTTTGAGCGAGGCGACGTGTTCTGAGGCGCTTTCGAGCGATCTGATGAGCGACTGTGCGCTTGTTTCTGTGTTTGGTTCGGCTGGTGAATCGGTCTCGAGCAGTAAACGATCGAGTGGAATCTGTCGTGCGTATTCGCGTCCTCGTTTAGATGCGAGCATGCGTTCGTTGACGGAAAAATAACAGCCCGCATTACGCGCGCGGACGAGTTCGTCCGAAGTACCGCTAAACCAGTGGAAGATGATAACGGGGGAGTCGGGGTTTGGGATGAGTAGTCCATGCGATTCGAGGACGTCCAGTATGGCTCCTGCCGAACGAACGGCGTGAATTGATATCACGCGCCCGGTAAGAGGATGCTGCACGAGCGCATCGCAGAGCCGGTTAAGTGCCTGTATTTGTAGCGGCTCACTTCCAGCAAAGCGCGCGGAAAAGTCGAGTCCGACTTCGCCGATGTAGCGTTCTTGGGCAGCAACTTCGCAAAGCAGATTGACTTCGACAAAACCGCAGTGGCCATCGGCGAGCCACCAGGGGTGAAGCCCAACGCCGGCGATGATGCCTGGTTGGCGACAGGCGCGCTCGTTTGCGGCCGAAAAGTCGCGCGGATTGACGCCGCAGTCAAATAGACCCAAGCCCAGCACCGTCGCCTCATCGGCAACGGCGTCCGGGTGAGCCATTAAATCAAGATGGCAGTGTGCATCAAATAACCGGGGCTCCATCTCGGTGCGCTCCGCTAGTCCAGACGTTGGCCATCGGAGCGCACGCGCTCAGTGCCGCGGCCGCTGATCTGGCGGATAACCTCGCCGGCAATCATCTGACCCATGATGGGCGGCATAAAACTGGCGGTTCCGAGCTCGGTACGCTCGTGGATGTTGGAAGGGTCGCGGGGCTGTGTCTTAACCGATTCCTCGCAGCTAAACAGCACGTGCAGGCTCTTGATTCCGCGCTTCTTACATTCTTTGCGCATAATGCGGCTCATAGGGTCACGTACCGTATCGAAGATGTCGGCAAAGCGGAGACACTCGGGATGGAGCTTGTTGGCCCCGCCCATGGAGCTAACCAAACGAATGTCGTGGTCCTGAGCATATTTGGCAATGGTGAGCTTGGCCGAGATGGTGTCGATGGCGTCGATGACGTAATCGAGCTTGCCGCCTGTCTGCTCCAAAACGCTTGCGAAGAATTCGTCGATGTTGTCGCTTAGCAGGTATTCGGTACGCTTGATGACGGTGGCGGCAGGATTGATGTCTTTGATCATGGCCTCCATAACGTCGACCTTGCGCTTGCCGATGGTGCTGTGAAATGCGATGGCCTGGCGATTGATATTGCTGGGCGCGATGATGTCCTTGTCCAGAATGACGAAGTGACCGATGCCGCCGCGGGCGAGTGCCTCGCAGCAGTTGGAGCCCACGCCTCCGCAGCCGAGCACCAGCACCGTGGCGTTGGCGAGCTTATCGAGTGCCTCGCGGCCCATGATGATCTCGAGCTTGGTGTCGCGTGTCTCGATGGGGGCTGCGGTTTCGGTCATAAATATCCTCCGATGGGGAAGCAGGTCGTGTTTTAGCTATCGCCATTATAGGTAATCGCCCATAGGTTGCGATGGCGTTTGCTTTGATGTGGTTTGAAGCATTGCGATTAGACAGTTAGACAAACATCTAAATATCGAGTATGGTGTGCGCGTCATGAGAGATGATGAGAGGAGGTCTTATGCCGGGAGAGGGTTTTAAGGCGCTTGCCGATCCAACGCGACGGCGCATTTTGGAGTTGCTGCGCGAGGGCAATTGCACGGCGGGGGAGCTTGCCGAGCATTTCGATATCAGTAAGCCGTCGCTAAGCCATCACTTGGCGACGCTCAAAAATGCCGGGTTGGTGACCGACGAGCGCCATGGCCATAACATCGTATACAGCTTAAACACCACCGTCATGCAGGATTTAATTGGCTGGTTTATGGGCTTTACAAACACTGAAGGTGATAAGGATGAATAACGAAAACAAGGGCATTCACCCCACGGGGGTATCGTCGCGCGTGTGGATTGCGCTGGTCGCTCTGTGCGCCGCCAATGTCGTAGCGCACCTCATGGTGATGCCGAGCTTGCCTGCGCAGATTCCCACGCACTGGGGCGCGAACGGCGCCGTCGACGGTTGGGGTCCTAGCTGGATGGCCTCCGCGCTCGGCGCGCTGCCTCTGGCGCTTCTCGCAATGTTCTGCGTGGTGCCGCGCATCGACCCCAAAGGTGAGGCATATCGAACCTCGGGCAAGTTCTACCAGGGCTTCGTAATCGCCTTCACCTTGTTCATGTGCGCCATAAGCTGGCTGGGAGAGCTTACGGTCTGGGGCGTGGTGCCGGCGGTCGGTTCGGTTAACGTGCTGATTTCCGGTGTTGTCGGTTTGCTGTTCATCGGCGTAGGCAACTACTTGCCGCGTGTGAAGCAGAACTATACGCTCGGTATCAAGACACCTTGGGCGCTTGCCGATCCCGAGAACTGGCGCCGTACTCAGCGTTTTGGCGGCGTCTGCTTTATGGTGCTGGGTATTGGCCTGATTGTGATGGGCGTGGCAGGCAGCGTGCTTTCGAGTGAAGTCGTCGCCGCGGTGATTGCGGTTCTGGCGTTTGGTTCGGTTGGAGCCGTCTACGTCTACTCGTATCTGTTGTGGCGCAAATCGCAGCGAGCCGCTCGTTAAGGTTGCGGAAAACTAGCGTACGCAGTTCATAGTATGTTCCGGGGGACTTTTCCCAGGTAGTATTAGGGGGTGTGGGTAACCATGCCCCTTTTTCGTTACGTTTCAGAGCTGGTTCCCTCATTTCGTTTCCACTAAAGCGAATCAAGAATAGGGAAACAGCAGGTAGAAAGGATAGAACAGACATATGGCGGAGTTTATCTACCAGATGTATCAGGCTCGCAAGGCCCATGGCGACAAGGTAATCCTTGACGACGTGACCCTGAGCTTCTACCCCGGTGCCAAGATCGGCGTCGTGGGTCCCAACGGCATGGGTAAGTCGACCCTGCTCAAGATTATGGCCGGCATCGAGGAGGTCTCCAACGGCGATGCCAGGCTCACCCCCGGCTACACTGTGGGCATCCTGCAGCAGGAGCCGCCGCTCGACGACGACAAGACCGTCATCGAGAACGTGCGCATGGCGTTTGGCGATATGATCGCCAAGGTCGATCGCTTCAATAAGATCGGCGAGGAGATGTGCGACCCGGATTGCGACATGGACGCCCTCATGGCCGAGATGGGCAAGCTCCAGGACGCGATCGACGCCGCTGACGGCTGGGATATCGATTCCAAGCTCGGCCAGGCCATGGACGCCCTGCAGCTGCCCGATTCCGACATGCCGGTCAACGTACTTTCCGGCGGCGAGCGCCGTCGCGTGGCCCTGTGCAAGCTGCTGCTCGAAGCTCCCGACCTGCTGCTGCTCGACGAGCCCACGAACCACCTGGACGCCGAGTCGATCCTGTGGCTCGAGCACTTCCTGCACAACTACCAGGGCGCGGTGCTTGCCGTCACGCACGATCGCTACTTCCTGGATAACGTTGCCGAGTGGATCTGCGAGGTCGACCGCGGTCACCTTTATCCCTACAAGGGCAACTACTCCACGTATCTGGAGACCAAGGCCGCCCGTATCGAGGCGCAGGGCAACCGCGACGCCAAGCTCGCCAAGCGCATGGAGGCCGAGCTCGAGTGGGTACGCAGCTCGCCCAAGGCTCGCCAGGCCAAGAACAAGGCCCGTCTGGCTCGTTACGAGGAGATGGAGGCCGAGGCCCGCGCAAGCCAGAAGCTCGACTGGACCGACATCCGCATCCCCGTGGGCCCGCGTCTGGGCAACAAGGTGCTCGAGGCTCATCACCTGCACAAGGAGTTCGATGGCCGTGTGCTCATCGACGACCTATCGTTCACCCTGCCGCGCAACGGCATCGTGGGCGTCATCGGTCCCAACGGCGTCGGTAAGACCACGCTGTTCAAGACGATTGTGGGTCTGGAGCCGCTGACTTCGGGCGAGCTCGAGGTGGGTGAGACCGTCAAGATCTCCTATGTCGATCAGAACCGTTCTGGCATCGACCCTGACAAGAACCTGTGGGAGGTCGTCTCGGATGGCCTGGACCACATGATGGTCGGCGAGACCGAGGTTCCGAGCCGCGCTTATGTGGCGAGCTTTGGCTTTAAGGGCCAGGACCAGCAGAAGCGCGCTGGCGTACTCTCCGGTGGTGAGCGCAATCGTCTGAACCTGGCACTCACGCTCAAGCAGGGCGGCAACCTGCTGCTCCTCGACGAGCCCACGAACGATCTCGACGTCGAGACGCTGTCCTCGCTCGAAGCGGCGCTGCTCGAGTTCCCGGGCTGCTCGGTGGTCATTAGCCACGACCGCATGTTCCTGGACCGCGTCGCCACGCACATTCTGGCGTGGGAGGGCACCGACGAGAATCCGGGCAACTGGTATTGGTTCGAGGGCAACTTCGAGGCCTATCAGGCCAACCGCATCGAGCGCCTGGGCGAGGACGCAGCCCAGCCGCATCGTATCCACCGCAAGCTGACGCGCGACTAGATCGTTACGCGGTTTTCCAAACCGCGTAACTGCTCGACGCTGCGCGGGTCGCAAGCACCCCATCTTGCCGTTCAAGCCGTCGCTCGCGTACCGAAGTACGCGTCGCTCCTCTTTCACGGCAACCTGGGGCACTTGCGGCCCGCTCGCTGTTGGTTACGCAACATCAACAAATAAAAACGGCTCAAATCCTGATTTGGATTTGACTCGTTTGTCGTTACTGCTCGGGTTCTTCGACTTTATCGATGGCCCAGGTGGATCCGAGGCCACCGGTGGTATTGCGGCGGATGCGCACGGTGACTTCGTGGCGCTCGCCGGCCTGCGTATAGTGCAGGGGGAAGCTTGCGCGGTTTCGCGCGGCCTCGATGGTACCGCGCTCGCGGGCGATCCAGTAGTACTCGCCGACGATGCCGAGGGTATCGGCGCCGTAGGGGAGATAGGTCGACAGCTGGTGTAGCAACGGACCGGGGCAGAAGACCTCAGTTGCGAAATCGACGGGGAAGTCCTCGGGGATGGCGGGCGCTACGGGTGCGGGGGCCGGTACCATCGCCGGTGCGAAGGCCTGCTCATTGACGGGCGTCACCTCGACGACGGGCACGGGTTCGGTGTCGAGCACTGATTCGGTGCCCACTTTTGGCATCGCCGCGGAATCTGCAGACTCGACGATAGCGGGTGCGTCTACGGCCGCGGTGTCGAGCTCGACTTGCGGAGCGTTCTCGTTCTCGATGCTCGGCTTTGTCTCGACCGGCGTGGAAGCCATGGTGGTGATGCCGGCGTTGGCGTTCTCGGGGTCATAGACGACCGTGAGCGAGATGGCGGGCTGCGGCGTCTCGGGCTCCGGCGCCGACTCGGTAGCGCCTTGATTGGCGGGCTCGTCGGACTGATCGCCCTCGGCCTCGTCGCCAAAGACATCGCTGTTTTGGAATGCAGACGTCTCGGGTTGGATAGCGGCTTCTTCGGTTGTCGACTTGGGAGCCTCGTTGAGCTCAGCAGTGTCTTCCTGCTCTGACATGACTTTTGGAT
>CAKWZF010000041.1:0-4685 GCA_934865005.1 uncultured bacterium
CCGCAGGGTCGCGTTGAGGGAAGGCAATCCGGCCTCCCGCCCTGCGCTCCGGCGTTGAGTCGTCGCATGCTCGTTACAGAAAAGCTGATAATAAGTTTGTGTGCCGCCCCTTATGGGGCGGCACGTTTTTGTGGGGGCCGGTTGGGGCGGTGACGTTGCTTAGAGGGTACACTGGGTAGCGTTGGCTATTCGTTTCCTCTTGTGAGGTGTTGGTTATGGGTAAGAAGTCTCGGGCTCGGGTTGCTGCGGCGGGGACTCGCAAGGATCCTGGTCGTCGGGTTGCCGAGGGTAAAAAGGTCGATCGTGTCGAGAAGGACAAGAAGGTTGGCGCGCATGCTCATCCTGAGTGGGCGCCTCACCTCAATACGGCTAGCGAGGATCTGACTGCTAAGTTGTTTACTCTGGTCGAGGTTATCTTGGGCGTGGTGCCCGTGGTGGTCATTGGCTTGTTCTTGGCTTCGAAAGATGCCACGAGTGTCGATAAACTCACCGATGTCTTTTCTCAGGACCCCTCGATGGTGGTTACGTTTATCTCTGCGTGCCTGCAGCCGTTTGTGGCGTACATGTTGTACATGATTTATCGCAAATACTGCGAGGGCGACGCTGGTTTTGCCGCCGGCAACCTGATCGGTCTTTTGTGCTCCGAGATCCTACTGCTCAATATCCCAGGCGTCATCGGTATGGGCATCTTGCTGTGGCGTGTTTGGCGCAACGTCGCCCCGCACTTTGAGAGCTGGCTGTTTGAGCGCCGCGTAATGGGCGTGCTGGCAGACATTGCGGGCTCGCTCGTGATTTTAGCCTTGGCGTTTATATGCGCCACCGCCGTCCGAGGTCTCGCGGGCATCTAAAGCTGCCTCCACCGACTGCGGAGCACGGGGCGGGGAAACACCTTTCCCTCTCGCTCACGGCTGCGCAGGTCGCGCGAGGTAAAGGTGTTTCCCTACCCTGTGCTCCGGCTTCGGGTCGTCGCGTGCTTGCTACTGAAAAACTGATAAGAAGTTAGCGTGCCGCCCCTTTTGGGGCGGCACGTTTTTGTATGGGGTCCCTGTCTTCACAATTTCCGTCAAGCTTTTGGTTGGATTTTGGTCAGTTGGCGTAAGGGTGGAAGGCCAAAAGATTGCTGACGAAAAAAGCTCAGAGAAAGTGCTGGTAGGGGAGTTGTTGAGCTTTTCGACAGCTTTTGAGCAAAAGAAACTTTGTGGCTATTGCCGGCGATTGCGTTGTCGCGGTCATGGCGGTGCGGGATGCTGGTCGTAAGCGTCGAATGCTCCGATTTTGGAGGCCAGCATGGATCTGTTTCTTGAGACTCCGCAGCAACAAGCTGAGCGCATGCTGCGTCAGCAGCAACGACTCATGGAGATGCAAATGCAGGGGGCGGCAGCCCAGCCCCCTGCGCAAAATGCCACGCCTGTGGTTTCGCCTGCGGGCGAATCGGCACCAGAGGCCTATTCCGTACAGCAAGATTCATATGCGCAGGAGCTCGCGTTCGACAAGCGTCGTGCGCGTCGTCGCCGCGTGGGCCAGCGCCTGCGCACATTGGCGATGATCGTGCTCATCCCGCTGGGGCTTGCGGTCATCTTTCTGGCGTCGTATGCCCTCACGTGCATCCTCAACGGCGCATCGCCCAACGAGGTGCTCCAACATCTAGCGGCCCTGGGCCAGCGCCTAGGCGACGTCATAACAACCATCCGCACCGGCTGGGAGAGCTAGCGTTTGTCACATTAGGACTTCTAAGGTGTTGGGATTATCGCCACGAGTAAAATTCTTGCATCCTGTGGGCCCTGTCGTGCGACTGAATATTATTATTAAAGATGAATAATAATAGGATTTGCTATGTATAAGCAGGATTTAGAGCAGACCCCTCTTGGAGGATCTGGCGGTAATGAAGCTCTATGCCTTCCGTCCGAACGACATCATCGATCTTCATAGTCAGGCATTCGTCGACCGACTTGATTGGGGGCTGCTCGAACGGCTTATATTCGACGAGGGAGAAGCACTGGCGTCGTCGCCTTCGGAGCGAAGCTATCAAGAGATGGTCTGTGCATACAGGCAATACAAAAAGGAGGTGCTCGGTTGAATCTGACCTTTGAGGGATTCTTAAAAGGTTATTGCCGAGAGCTATCCGGACAGCAGTCGCTGAGTTTTAGAAAATTGGTTGAGCAGGCGACGACGGATGCGCCGCGCGTGGCGGAGCCTCTGTTTTTGCTCGCTTTGGCGCAAGGAAAAGCCGAATACGTTCTGGGTTTATCCGAGGGCTCGTGGATGGAACGGGATTACCGAGACGTTTTATCCTTGTACGGTCAAGCGGGTAGCATGGCGTCTCTATGCGCCAAAAGTGAGCTCCCTAATCGTTATGCCAACGTTTGGCGTGCGTATAGAGCGGTGAAGGAAAAGCCAGCGGCCGATAGAAGGGTGAACGCCCTGATGAGAAAGAAAACGCTGGAAGCATTGGAGGAATCGGGCGTAACGCGCTATGGCCTCTGCCGTGCTCTGCGCCTGAATAAAGGAAACGTGTACGCATATTTAGCCGGTGATGACTCAAAGGTGAGCAGGGAGACGGCGCGCCGCATTATGGAATATGCGGAGGAGAGGGGCGCCCAAGAAGGGACCGGGCGCCCGGTGCGTATGGCGGGGTAAGATTGATCGCGGTTTTGATTGGTGCTCGATTGGGTTTGTTGGGCGGAGTTTATGTCTGCTATTGATATTGTGCTTGTTGTGATCGCCTTGGTGGCGGTGGGGGTTGCTGTGGCTTGCGCCCTCCAACTCAAGAGCCTGCGTGCCGAGTTGCGGGAGCGTGGCGACAGTAGCGCGGAAACGCTGGCAGCACTCGAGCAGGCTAACAAAGCGCTCGATGCCCTGAACGTCGCGCTGGCCGAAACCCGTCGCACGGCCAATGCCATCGCGCAGCAGCAGACGACCGATGCGGCCGTAGAGCAGCAACGTTACCTGACCATCGCGCGCGAGTTCTCGCAAGCCGGTGACCGGATGGATGATCTGCGCCGCGAGACCGCCCAACAGCTCGGCGCCAATCGCGAGGGCATCGAGCATCGCCTGGACAAGGTGCGCGAGACGGTCGATGCTCAGCTGGGTGCCATCCGCGAAGACAACAACGTGCAGCTCGATCAGATGCGCGCGACGGTGGACGAGAAGCTCTCTCGCACGCTCAACGACCGACTTTCGGCATCGTTTAAGCAGGTGAGCGACCAGCTCGAGGCCGTGTACAAGGGCCTGGGCGATATGCAATCTATCGCCACCGGCGTAGGCGACCTCAAGCGTGTGCTGGGCAATGTAAAAGCGCGCGGCATTTTGGGCGAGGTACAGCTGGGTGCGATCCTGACGGACATCCTCACACCCGACCAGTATCTGGAAAACGTTGCCACCAGGCCCGGCGCCTCGGAGCGCGTTGAGTTTGCCGTCAAGCTGCCGGTAGACGAGGGCGATCCCGTGCTGCTGCCGATCGACTCCAAATTCCCGGGCGACGCGTACGAGCATCTGCTCGACGCCCAGGAGTCGGGCGATGCGGAGGCCGTTGCCGCAGCGCGCAAGACGCTCGATATGATGGTGAAACGCGAGGCAAAGGACATCTGCGAAAAGTACCTGAGTGTGCCGGCAACGACCAACTTTGGCATCATGTTCGTGCCGTTTGAGGGGCTGTACGCCGAGGTCGTCAGCCGACCCGGGCTCATCGAAACCCTGGGCCGCGACTATCATGTCAACGTTGCCGGTCCCAGCACCATGGCGGCCATCCTCAACAGCTTGCAGATGAGCTATCAGACGTTTAAGTTGCAAAAACGTACCGACGACGTGCTGCGCGTGCTCTCCGCCGTCAAGGCCGAGCTGCCGCGCTATCAAAAGGCGCTGCGCCGCGCCCAGCAGCAGATCGAGACCGCGGGCAAAACGGTCGAGGGCATCATCACCACGCGCACCAACGTCATGGAGCGCAAGCTCAGGGACATCGACGCGCTGGAAGACGCCGACCAAGCCGATGAGATCTTGGGACTCACGCCCGCGGGCCTTCCCACAGACCAAGAAGACGAGGACTAATTGCAACAAGACGGTGGGGCATCGGCGCAAACGCGGGTGCCCCACCGCTTTTCGTATCGCACTTGTCTGAAGCGTGCTCCAATGTGCAACAATGGCGTTTCGCCCTATCAGACGCGAAAGGAAGCCCATGTCTCAGAGAAGCACCAGCCCGCTCAGCCGCTCCACCGTGCGCCGCACGCTGCAGCGGTTTTGGGGTGTCACGCGCACGCAGCCGCTGATTGTCTTTCTTTCGGTATTCTCGTCGGCGGGCTACATCTTTTTGCTGACGTTTGCCAATACCTATGTGATGGCCCTCATTGTCGACCGCGTTCAAGCCGGTCCCGTGGCGGGTGATCAGGTGTTTGAGGTCTTCGGCCCCTATATCCTGGCGCTCGTACTCGTTAACCTGGTGGGTCAGATCCTCTCCAAGTTACAGGACTACACCGTCTACAAGCTCGAGATCGCAGGCAACTATCACCTGGCGCGTCTATGCTTCGACACGCTCTCCAACCAATCCATGACATTCCATACCAGCCGCTTTGGCGGATCGCTCGTGAGCCAGACGAGTCGTTTTATGAGCGGCTACACGGGGTTGGTGGACGTGACGGTGTATTCGCTCATCCCCACCATCACCTCGGTCATCTGCACCGTGGCCGCACTCG
>CAKWZF010000041.1:4695-15045 GCA_934865005.1 uncultured bacterium
CGCCCCGGTGGTACCGACGTTTACCGTGATCCTGGTGTGCATCATGGTCGTCTACATCGCGTTTGTCTGGCTTATGTACAAGCGCATCATGCCGCTTTCGGCCGCGACGTCCGCCGCGCAGAACAAGCTCTCGGGCGTGCTCTCCGACGCGGTCACGAACATCTTGGCCGTCAAGACCTGCGGGCGCGAGGACTTTGAGCGCGATCTGTTCGATGCCGCCGATCGTGCCGCGCGCGATGCCGAGACGGTCTCGATGCACGCCATGATGCAGCGTAACTTTACGACCTCGGGTCTTATCGTCATCACCATGGCCGTGGTGAGTGTGTTCGTGGCGGGCGGCAACGCGTGGTTTGGCATCTCGGCCGGCTCGCTCGTCATGATCTTTACCTACACCTATAACCTCACCATGCGCCTGAACTACGTGAGTTCCATGATGCAGCGCATCAACCGCGCGCTCGGCGATGCGGCCGAGATGACGCGCGTGCTGGACGAGCCGCGTCTGGTGGCAGACGACGAGAACGCTCCCGAGCTTAAAGTGACCGAGGGCGCGATTGATTTTGAGCACCTGAGCTTTGCGTACCGTGACGCTGCGGCGGGCGAGAGCGTGTTCGATGACCTGACACTTCATGTGGCGGCGGGCCAGCGCGTGGGCCTGGTGGGCAAATCGGGCTCGGGTAAGACGACGCTCACCAAGCTGCTGCTGCGCCTGGACGATGTTCAGGGCGGCCGCGTGCTCGTGGACGGTCAGGACGTCTCGCGCTGCACGCAGCAGAGCCTGCGCCGCCAGGTTGCCTACGTGCCGCAGGAGGCGCTGCTGTTCCATCGCTCCATTCGCGAAAACATTGCCTACGGTCGTCCCGACGCCACTGATGAGCAGATTCGCGAGGCCGCGCGCCTGGCCAATGCCCTGGAGTTTATCGACCGCTTGCCTCGTGGCTTTGACACCATGGTGGGCGAGCGCGGCGTCAAGCTCTCGGGCGGCCAGCGTCAGCGCGTGGCTATCGCCCGCGCCATCCTAACCGACGCGCCGATTCTGGTGCTCGACGAGGCGACCTCTGCCCTCGACAGCGAGTCCGAGGCGTTGGTGCAGGAGGCGCTCGAGAACCTGATGCGTGGACGTACCTCCATTGTGGTGGCGCACCGCTTGTCCACCGTGGCGGCGCTCGACCGCATCGTGGTGCTGGCGGACGGCGAGATCGTCGAGGACGGCACGCATGCGCAGCTCGTCGAGGCGGGCGGCGAGTACGCAAGCCTGTGGGGCCGCCAGACCGGCGCATTCTTGGAGGCGTAAGCGTCTCGGACGTGGGACAATTGTGCCCATAAGTTTATTGTGCCGTTGAGCCGAGGAGTCGTTATGCCACGCGAGACCAATGCCGCCAAGCGCGAGCGCGCCATCGAGGTGTGTGAGCGCCTCAACCGTCGCTATGGCCCGGTCGAGTGCTTTTTGGACCACGAGAATCCCTTCCGCCTGCTGATCGCGGTGCTGCTCTCGGCGCAAACGACCGATGCGCAGGTCAACAAGGTGACGCCGCGGCTGTTTGCCCAGTGGCCCACGCCCGAGGCCATGGCCGGGGCGAGCGTGGCTGACGTGGCAGACACCATCAAGTCACTCGGCTTCTACAAGAGCAAAGCCAAGCATGCCGTCGAGGCCGCGCAGATGATCGTCGCCGACTATGGCGGCGAGGTGCCGGCCGACATGAAGGAACTCGTGAAGCTGCCGGGCGTGGGACGCAAGACGGCGAACATCGTGCTCAACGTGGGGTATGGCATCGTGGAGGGCATTGCGGTGGACACGCATGTCAACCGCATTGCGCACCGCCTGATGCTGAGTCCCAAGACGCATGCAAAGGAGCCGCTCAAGACCGAGCAGGATCTGCTCAAGATTTTGCCGCACGAGTATTGGGAGTCGGTCAACCATCAGTGGATCACCTTTGGTCGCGAGATCTGCGATGCCCGCAAACCCAAGTGTGACGAGTGTCCGCTGGCGGATTTGTGCCCCAGCGTGCGCGTAGCGGGGTAGGGCGGAACGCATCTTCGTCTGGCGTTTTTTGCGGGGCTGGGTTTGCCCTTGAGCCGGAGTCCTCTCCATGCGCTACCATGACAGACAATGTATTTGACGTACGACCCGCCGAGCTTGCCCCGGCGGGCTTTTGGCGTTGCAATGCCGGAGGAACAGCATGCTCATTCACCGTATAGCCGCGCAGCTCTACACTGCCGAGGCGCTGCAGACCGTCGAGGCCGGACTCGATGCCGGCGAGGACGTGACGCTGGCCGTGTCGCAGTCGGGTCGCACGCTTATGGCGGCCGCTCAGTTTGCGCGCCGCCCGCGCCCGACGGTCTACATTGTGAGTGGCGAGGATGCGGCCGATCGCGCCGCTCGTAGCCTTGCCGCCTACGTGGGCCTGGCGCATGTATGCCGTTTTCCTGAGCGCAAGGATTATCCGTGGCGCGAGCAGGCGCCCGACGACGCCGTGGTGGCGCAGCGCTGCGAGGCCCTGGGACGCATCGTGCGCGGGGACAACTGCATCATGGTTGCCTCGGCTCGCGCGTTGCTGCGCTGCGTGCCGCCAGTCGAGAGCCGCTACTGGGAGTCCACGACCTTTGCGGTGGGCGAGGAGATTCCTTTTGACGAGGTGCCGCAGCGTCTGGTGGGCATGGGCTACACCAATGCCGGCGCCGCCGACGCGCCCGGCCTGTTCCGCGTGCACGGCGACACCGTCGAGGTGTTTCCCGCGCAGGAAAAAGCGCCCGTGCGCATCGAGTTTTTTGGCGATGAGATTGACCGCATCCGCCGCATGGTGAGTTCCACGGGGCAGACCATCGGCAACGAGGATAGTATCGAGATCTTCCCGTGCCGCGAGCTGGCGCTCACCGACGAGGCGGTCCACAACATGCATGTGGCGCTCTACCGCGCCAGCCAGGACGATAGCAAGCTAGCGGCGCTGCTCGAGATGGTGGATGCGCGCATCGTCACGCCCGAGCTCGACCGCTTTTTGCCGGTGATGTACGGCCAGACCGTGAGCCCGTTGGCGCACGTGAGCGGCAAAGCGCTCGTGGTTTTGTCTGAGCCGCGCTCGCTGTTCGACGACTGCCTGCGCGCCTACGAGGATATCGAGGCTCGTGCCGGCGAGGCGGGGATTGACCGCCTGGACGGTCTGTACGTGCGCGCTCAACAGCTCGATTTTGGTGCTCAGCAGCGCCTGAACTATGTGAGCCTGATTCGCGCGGGCGGTGCGGTTACGGCAGAGCTCAAGATTGAGCAGCCGGCCATTGCGGGCTCGGACAATCGCTTTATGACGCGCATTCAGGAAGTCGTGGGCAAGCGCTACGCCTGCGTGTTTGCCATCCCTGACCGCGGTGCGCGCGAGTCGATGGGGCTCACCTTTGGTGACGAGGGCATTACCTTTGAGGAATCGCTGACGGCCGCGCCCGAAAACGCAGGTGTCATTGGCGACCGCGTTCGCGTGGCAGCGGCGGATTCCGCCGACCGTGCCGCACGCCAGGAGGCCCATGCTTCCATTCGCGAGCGTAAGGCCGACGCGCTCAACGCCCGCTCGCTCGAGGCGGGTGCCGACCAGGCTGCCGCCGGCGCCGCCGTGCCCACTATTTCGCGCGGACGTGTGACCTTTGTCGATGCCGCCTTGCCGCAGGGCGTGGTGGTGCCCGACGCCAATTTGGCCGTGTTCTCGATCGCCGACCTCAATGCCCGCATGGATGCCAACCGCGCGCGCAGCCGCCGCAAGGTTGACATTACGCAGATCACCTTCCCGTTTAAGCCAGGCGACTACGTGGTGCACGCTACCCACGGCATCGCGCTCTTTAGCGAGATCGCGCGCCAGGAAGTGGGCGGCAAGGAACGCGACTACTTTTTGCTGGAATATGCCGACGGCGACAAGCTCTACGTGCCGCTAGAGCAGGTCGACCGC
The DNA here is from genome assembly GCA_934865005.1 of uncultured bacterium. GTDB lineage: Bacteria > Actinomycetota > Coriobacteriia > Coriobacteriales > Coriobacteriaceae > Collinsella. Next base: position 8,622 of record CAKWZF010000041.1, read on the forward strand.
ATCACACGCTATGTTGGCCCCGACGGCGACAAGCCGCGCCTGACCAGGCTCAATACCGCCGACTGGACGCGTGCCACCAACAAGGCGCGCAAGAACGCCAAAAAGCTGGCGTTTGATCTGGTCGACCTGTATACGCGCCGCTCGTCGATTACCGGTATCGCCTGTCCGCCCGATACGCCCGAGCAGATCGAGATGGAGGAGAGCTTCCCCTACGACGAGACGCGCGACCAGCTGGAGGCTATCGCCGACATCAAGGCCGACATGGAGGCGTCCAAGCCCATGGACCGCCTGCTGTGCGGCGACGTGGGCTTCGGCAAGACCGAGGTCGCCCTGCGCGCGGCGTTTAAGTGCGTTGACTCCGGCCGCCAGGTCATGGTGCTCTGTCCCACGACCATTCTGGCCCAGCAGCACTACGAGACGTTCTTTGAGCGATTTGCCCCGTTTGACCTTGAAGTCGAGGTGCTCAGCCGCTTCCGCACGCCGGCGCAGCAAAAGCGCGCGCTCAAGGCATTTGCCGAGGGCACGATCGATGTGCTCATCGGCACGCACCGCTTGCTTTCTGCCGACGTGAACCCCAAGAACCTGGGCATGGTGATCATCGACGAAGAGCAGCGCTTTGGCGTGCAGCACAAGGAGCAACTCAAGAACCTGCGCGAGCAGATCGACGTGCTCACGCTTTCGGCAACGCCCATTCCGCGTACCATGCAGATGGCCACGAGTGGCGTGCGCGACATGAGCCTGATCACGACGCCGCCGACCGGGCGTCGTCCCGTGATCGTGCACGTGGGGGAGTACGACCCCGATGTGGTGAGCGCGGCGATTCGCCTGGAGGTGGGCCGCGGCGGTCAGGTGTATTACGTGTCCAACCGCGTCAAGACCATCGACGACGCCGTGGCGCGCGTGCACGAGGCCGCGCCCGAGGCGCGCGTGGGCGTGGCGCACGGCAAGATGAGCCCGCGCGAGGTCGAGGACGTGATGATCGAGTTCGCGACCAAAAAGATCGACGTGCTCATCGCCACGACCATCGTGGAGAGCGGCATCGACAACGCGACTGCCAACACGCTGATCATCGAGGATTCGCAACGCCTGGGTCTGGCGCAGCTCTACCAGCTCAAGGGTCGTGTGGGTCGCTCTGCCACGCAGGCCTACGCGTACTTTATGTTCCCGGGCGAGCTGCCGCTCACCGAGGAGGCAACGGCGCGCCTGACCGCACTTTCCGAGTTTCAGGACCTGGGCAGCGGCATGCGCATCGCCATGCGCGACCTGGAGATTCGCGGCGCCGGCTCGCTTATGGGAGCCGAGCAGCACGGCAACCTGTCGAGCGTGGGCTTTGACCTGTTTACGCAGATGCTGGGCCAGGCCGTGGCCGAGGCGCGCGGCGATGACGACGCCGGCGTGGAGGCGGCGAGCGTGGGTATTAACCTGCCGGCCGACTACTTCTTGTCCGAGGAGTACCTGCCGGCGGTGGACCAGCGCGTGCTCGTGTACCGTAAGCTCGCAGCGGCCGAGGACCTGGAGAGCATTGACGAGGTGCAGGAAGAGACCGAGGCCGCGCATGGCGAGCTGCCGTTGGCGGGACTCAACCTGTTCAATCGCGCGCGCATCCGCATTCGCGGCGAGCGTCTGGGGCTCGAGAGCGTCACGCTCAGTGGCGGTCGCATCACGTTTTTGGGCGTCGACGTGCCTAAGAAGGTGGCCTTTGAGCTTAAGACCCGCTATGGCGCGGTGAACTTCCCCAAGAGCCGCAAGCTGTCGGTACCCTACAAGGCGGGCGCCGGTGCGGGCAGCGGCCTGGGTCGCGGCCTCGACGCCAACGACGGCACCGGCCCCGTGGCCGCGGCGCTCATGCTGCTGCAACAGCTGGGCACTAGTGATGATGACTAGCGAGTCGACGCTGCAAACACCCCATTTGGGCATTCCAGCTCCATCGAAAGGAAAGCATGTTCGGATACATCTATAAGAAAGATGTCGCCATTATCGCGGTTGTCCTGTGTCTTTGTCTGGGCGTGGGCAGTTTCTTCGATTATCAGATCTCGAGCGCACTGTTCAATATCGGCAGCATGTACGGTCGCTTTATCGAGGCCGCCGGCGAGCTGCCGTTTGAGCTGACGGCGAGCATCGCGGGCGTTATGCTCGTGCGCGCGGTGCGTCCCGACTCCAGGGGGAGCAAATGGCTCGCCGTGCTCGGCATCCTCGTCAACATTGGCCTGGCCGGCTACGAGATCGTTTCGTTCCTGCGGGTTGGCGGCAAACTCATCGCGGCTCAGTTGGTGCTGACGTTTGTGCTGGCCATCGTCGCCAACCTTATCGTCTATCGCCTCACGCGCACGACCGAGCCCGACGAGCTCACGCGCTGGGCGTTGATGGTGCTTGTCGTGTGGGTCGCTCAGGCCATTATCCTCAACGTGATTGTCAAACCGCTGTGGTCGCGCCCTCGCATGCGCGTGATCGAGGTGACGCAGGGTCTCGAGTTTCAGCCGTGGTGGGTGATCGGCAATCCCGACAAGTGGACCTATATCGCCGCCGGCGTGATCAAGGACGGCTTTAAGTCATTTGCGAGCGGACACACCGCGCATGCGGCGATCGGCCTTATGCTCGCCGGGCTTCCCGCGGCGGCTTTTAAGGAAAAGCCGTCGCGCCGCCGGGTGGTCTTTTGGACGGCGGCTGTGGTCGCGGCACTCGTCGCGTTTGGCCGCATCGTGATCGGAGCGCACTTTTTGAGTGACGTGAGCTGCGGTTTTGCCCTGGTGCTGGCGCTTGAGTGCCTTGCCGCGCGCATTGCCTATCCCAGCGGCGTACAATAGCTCCGTTTGAATCATCTGACCGATACCCGGTAAGAGAGGATTGCCATGCTCGCGTTCAACAACGACTATTCCCACGGTGCACATCCGGCAGTGCTGCAGGCGCTCGTCGATACCAACATGGAGCCGCAGCCCGGCTACGGTACCGATGCGCATACCGAGCGCGCCAAGCAACTTATTCGCGAGGCCTGCCAGGCCCCCGATGCCGACGTGTTTTTTCTGGTGGGCGGCACGCAGGCCAACGCGACGGTGATCGACATGCTGCTTGCGCCCTACGAGGGCGTCGTTGCTGCCGAGACTGGCCACGTCGCCTGCCACGAGGCGGGCGCCATCGAGTTTGGCGGCCACAAGGTGCTCACCATCCCCGGCTACGAGGGCAAGATGCACGCCGAGGACCTCGAGAACTATATCCAGGTGTTCTACGAAAACGAGAGCTACGAGCACACGGTGTTCCCGGGCGCCGTGTACGTTAGTCTATCGACCGAGTACGGCACGCTGTACTCCAAGGCCGAGCTCGCGGCGATTCATGCGGTATGCCAGAAGCGCGAGATTCCGCTGTTTGTGGACGGTGCTCGCCTGGCCTATGCACTGGCGGCCGATGAGTGCGACATTACCCTGCCCGAGCTGGCGCAGCTGTGCGACGTGTTCTACATCGGCGGCACCAAGTGCGGCGCGCTCTGCGGCGAGGCTGTGGTGTTTTGCGGCATGCACGCTCCGGCACATCCCATTCCGCGCATTAAGCAGCACGGCGCGCTGTTGGCCAAGGGCCGCCTGACGGGCGTGCAGTTCGAGGCACTCTTTACCGATGGCTTGTATTTTGAGATTGGTCGACAGGCGATCGAGACGGCTCAGGCGCTGCGTCGTGTGCTGCACGAGCGCGGCTACCAGTTCTTTTTGGAGACGCCCACGAACCAGCAGTTTGTGATTCTGCCCAACGAGGATATGGCCCGCATTCGCGAGCACGCCTCGATCGAGTACTGGGAAAAGTACGACGAGACCCACACGGTGGTGCGCTTTTGCACTAGCTGGGCCACGACGCAGGAGGATATCGACGCGTTGGCGGCTGTCCTGTAGCCTGATGTAATGACGAGGGGCCGCCTTGCGCTTGGGTTTGGCGCAAGGCGGCCTTTGTTTTTGAGGGAGAAGGGTTGTATGACCGAGATGTTCGAGCCGACGATTCGTCTGGCGACGCCCGATGATGCGCCGGCGTTGCTTGCCATCTATGAGCCGTATGTGCGCCAGACGGCGATTACCTGCGAATACGAGGTGCCGAGCGTTGAGGAGTTCGCCGGGCGCATCGAGCGTACGCTCAAGCGCTATCCGTATCTGGTGATGGAGCTGGACGGGCGTCCGGTAGGTTATGCCTATGTGAGTCCGCTCAACAGCCGCGAGGCATACGACTGGTCGGTCGAGACATCGATCTACCTGGCGCGCGATGTGCGCCACGGCGGGCTGGGTCGTATGCTGCACGACGCGCTCAAGCAATGCCTGATTGCGATGGGCATCACCAACATGTGCGCGCTCATCGCCGTGCCGCACGACAGGGACGACGAGTATCTGACGCATAACAGTCAGGATTTCCATGCCCATATGGGGTATCGCCTGGTGGGTGCCTTCGACCGCTGCGCCCAAAAGTTCGGCCGCTGGTACGACATGTGTTGGATGGAGTTGGTCCTAGCCGAGCGCGTCCCTAACCAACCCAAACCAACCTGGTTCCCCGACCTCCCCAAACCTACCATTTAGGGACAGGTTTATTTTGGCAGGTTAGCCGATGGGCTCGGTGTATTTGGCGCGGTCGGTGCGTTGGATGCGCTTGGAGACATGGAGCGGGCGGCCGTCCGTGTCGTAGACGTAGTCGGTGATCAGGATCAGCGCCTGCCCGCGCTCAACGTTGAGCAAAAACGCCTCGTTTTGCGAGGCATAGCACACCTCAAAGGTCTTGTGCCCCTGTGCCGGCGCGCGATGGAATTCCTGGCGCAGCGTGGCGTAGAGTGAACCGTTGATATCGCGATCGATGAGCGACTCAAAGCTCGGTGGTAGATAGGTGGTCTCCAGGCACAGCGGCGCATCGTCCAGATAACGCAGTCGGACAAGTTTGACGAGCTTGCTGCCCACGGCGACATCGAAGAACTTGGCCGCATTGCCCGCGGCCTTGGCAAAGCCCGAGTCCACCGTGCGCGTGGTGGGCTTCATACCCTGGCCCTGGACCTGTGTCGTGTAGCTCGAAAACACCAGGTTGTTCTCGTGGAGCGCCGGCGTGTCGGCCACAAAGGCGCCACGCCCGCGCTCGGTGCGCACCAGGCCCTCATCAACGAGCACCTTAAGGGCGTGGCGTACGGTGCTGCGCGACAGCCCCGATTCGTCCATGAGTTCCATCTCGGACGGCAGCTTGTCTCCGCGTGCGTAGGTGCCGGAGGCGATGCGGTCGCGCAGCATGCCCGCCAAGCGCTCGTATTGGGTCAGTCTCTTTTTTGATGAAGCGTTCATGCGATCAACCTGTATCTAACCTGTATGCGTATCTAATCAAGCATGTATTCAATACAACAACAAAACCGCTGGTAGCAAGTTATCGAAAACCGCATCAGCAAAATTTCTAAGACAAATATAGCATACAACTAGTCGACATAACCAAAACATGTATGTAACTTGTATGCCATCGAGAGCATCAAACGAGAAGAAAGGCTGATGCACGATGACTACTCAGGAACAGGTTAAGGACGTCGTCTCCCAGGTTTTGGCCGACAAGGCAGACAAGGGCGGCATCAAGCGCGTCGTGTGGATTGGCGCCGGCGGATCCAACGGCGGCAACTATCCTGCCCAGTACTTTATGGAGCACGAGGCCACGCAGGTCGTGAGCTCCAGCTACACCAGCAATGAGTTCGTACACGCAACTCCTGCCTACGTTAACGAGAACACCCTGGCCGTCGTCGTGTCCATGCGCGGCACCAAGGAGACCATCGTCGCCGCCCAGGTCGCCAAGGACCACGGCGCCAGCACCATCGCCATCTATGTCGACGAGTCCGGCCTCACCGAGGTCTGCGACTACAAGATTCAGTATGACAGCCTGGCCGTCGACGAGTCTTGCATGGGCCGTACCAACTCCGCCGTCGTGACCATGATCGCTATGGAGCTTACGCAGCAGACCGAGGGCTATGCCGAGTATGAGACCGCTATGGCCGCCTTCGACCTGGTTGACCCCATCTATCGCAAGGCCGTCGAGTACACCCGTCCGCTCGCCGCCAAGTGGGCCGAGCAAAACGCCGACAAGCCCTGCATCAACGTGATGGCTCAGGGTCCGCTCTTTGGTGCCGCCTACGTCTTTAGCATCTGCAACGTGCAGGAGATGCTGCAGATCGACTCCTGCACCATCAACACCTGTGACTTCTTCCACGGCCCCTTCGAGATCCTGGACAAGCGCACCTCGCTGTTCCAGCTCATCAGCGTCGGCCGCAGCCGCTGCAACGACGAGCGCGGTATCCGCTTCGTCAACCAGTACGGTGGCGAGCGCGTCTATCAGCTCGACGCCAAGGAGCTCGGCCTCAACGACATCAAGGACAGCGTGAGCGAGTACTTCAACCACCTGATCTTTGCCCCGATCCTCAACAACGTGTACATGCGTGCGC
>CAKWZF010000042.1:0-14944 GCA_934865005.1 uncultured bacterium
ATGTGAGCGCCATGACCAATTGTGGTGTGGCGGCGTTGCCATCTGCGCCGGCAGCGGCATCGCAGCGCTTCGTCGCTCTCCGCGCATGGGACTCTTGCGCCGACCTTTTTCGGAAGCGATGGATAAGCTTGTGGGCGCTGTGCGCATGGGCTGCTCCGTCGAGCATGCACAGCGACTTGGCGGCGGCAATGCCGCCAACGTCGACGCCGACGGCATGGTTTGCGCCGAGCCAGCCGTGCCCGCGCCGGTCTGGCGAGGCGTTCTGAAACACCTCGGCGCCCACACTCAATCAATAATCTAAATTAATGAGCTGCCCAGTCAACGGCTTCACTCCAACGCTCGACAAGCCGCTCCAAACGCCACGCCGCGTTGGCAGGACTCGTCGACGGCAGCACGATGGCGGGTAGCCCCGTCCGCTCTTGTAGATAGCGTTTGTAGAGTCGCCCTGCCGTACCGCCGTTACAGACAACGACCTCGATCGGCGCGGCATCGGTAATGCGCTCGATATGTGCCGGCACAACGTTACGAATGCTCGCGTCGCTCGAGCCCTTAATGTCGCAGCTCTCGATCACATCCCACAGGGCCACGCCGCCGTTCAGCAGCATGGCCCGCTTGGCGGCAATCGAGGCGTCGAGCGTCGCGGGCTCGCCGCTTGCCAAAGGGTCGCCCTCGTTGGGCGGCACGGGCACACTAAGACACGCAGCCATCACGCGCCAAAAGCGGTTCTGAGGATTGCCGTAATAAAAGGCATTGGCGCGCGAAAGCACCGAGGGAAACGACCCCAGCACCAAAACGCGCGAGTGCTCGTCAAACACGGGTTCAAACCCATGCTCAATATGTTGATAGCCCTCGTCCGGCGCTGTCATGATCTAGGCCCTCAACAGATAGCGCACCTCGTAGGGTGCAAGCTCGAGAGTACCCGTCAGCTCGACCGTGGGCGCATCGTCGGCAAGCAAATCGACAAAGGAGCTGTTGAGCTCGCCGGCGCCAAAGGTGTAAGGCTCGTCCACGGCGTTCACCGCCACGAGCACCGTCGCGTCGTCGCAGGCGCGCTCGAACAGCAGCTGCTTGTTCTGGATCACCACGTTGCGATAGGCACCGTAGTTGAGAGCACGGGCAGCCGCGTCGTCGGCCGAGCGAAGGTGTGCGAGTTGCGTGATGAACGCCGTCAGCTCATTGGGCGCAGGCTCATCGAGCGCAGGGCGCAGCGCCCAGTCGCCATCGGGGCCGCCCTTTTCGCCAGCAATTCCCCACTCGCTGCCATAGTAGACGCACGGGATGCCTGGCATGCCAAAGAGCATGCCGTAGGCGGAACGCAGACAGGACTTGTCGGTGAGGATGCTCGCCAGGCGCGGCACATCGTGGTTGTCGACAAACGACAGCAGATGTTTGCCACGGTAGATGCACCAGGGGTCGCCGCCAAACTGACGGTGCAGCGAATGGGCGATCTCGAACATGTTGACCGAGTTAAAGCTGGAGTACAGGCCCTTGTAGCACTCGTAGTTGGTGCAGGAGTCGAGCATCTCGTCGTTGACGATTTGGTTGTAGTCGCCGTGGAGCGTCTCGCCGATCAGCACAAAGTCGGGCTTGAGCTCACGGGTAAAGGCGTGCAGGCGGCGCATAAAGTCGCGGTCGAGCATATAGGCAACGTCCAGGCGCAGGCCGTCGACGCCAAAGACCTCGGCCCAGCGGCGCACGGACTCGAGCAGGTAATCGACCACAGCGGGATTTTGCAGGTTGAGCTTCACAAGCTCAAAATGGCCTTCCCAGCCTTCGTACCAAAAGCCGTCGCCATAGCAAGAATCGCCGTCAAAGCTAATGTGGAACCAGTCCTTGTAGGGCGAGTCCCACTTGCGCTCCTGCACATCGCGGAAGGCCCAAAAACCGCGGCCGACGTGGTTGAAGACGGCATCGAGCACCACGCGGATGCCATGGGCATGCAGTGTGTCGCATACGGCGGCAAAGTCGGCGTCCCCACCCAGGCGGCGGTCGATGTGGCGCAGGCTGCGTGTATCGTAGCCGTGGCTATCAGATTCGAGCAGCGGGTTGATCAGCACAGCGCCAACGCCGAGTTCCTGCAGGTAGTCGACCCATTGGGCAATCTTCATGATGGGCGCATCGGGGTTGGGCGCGGCATTGGCAGCCTGGGCGAGCTCATCCTCGGCAACGGGCGCGGCGTTTTCGCGCGGAGCTCCGCAAAAGCCCAGCGGATAGATCTGATAGAACGTCGTCTCGTATGCCCACATAGCAACCTCCCGGTAAGCTCAACACAACGACATCCATTGTATGCCTGCCGTGCATCCCCTCCCCCAAAATAAGTTGCGGTGGAATAGTTCCTGCTTGAGCCTTCAAAGGCCTTAAACAGGAACTATTCCACCGCAACTGATGAGGGGACGTGGCTAGGCGACGGGCTTGGCGCGGCGGATGGCTGGGAACATCACCGTGATGGCGAGGATAACGCCCACGACGGCAATCGCCCCGCCCACAAAGCCGATCCAGGCGATACCGGGACCCGAAACCACGGCTCCGCCGATCGCGGTACCCGTGCCGATACCGAGGTTGAACAGGCCCGAGAAGATCGACATGGCGACGGCCGACGAATCTGCCGGCGTGTGCTTGATGAGCTCGGCCTGAAACGCCACGTTAAAGGCCGTGGCGCAGCAACCCCACAGTGCGCAGACGGCAAGCACTGTCACGAGCGACGATGCGGCCGGCCCCATGAGCAGCAGGGCCACCGGCACGCCGGAGAGCGTGATAGCCAAGAACGGGAAGCGATGCCCATCGAACAGGCGGCCAAACAGCCAGCTTCCGAGCAAACCAGAGCAGCCAAACGCCGTCAGCGTCATGGTAATGGCGCCCGCATCGACGTGCGCGACCTGCGCCAGGAAGGGCTCGATATAGCTGTAGCTTGCGTAATAGCCGGTCGCCATGAAGACCGTGACTGCGTAGAGCGCGATGAGGAGCGGGTTCTTGAGCAGCTCGGGCAGCTGTTTGACGGTAAAGCGCTCACCCGCCGGCATGGCCGGGAACACCGCTGCCTGGTAGACGACCGCGATGGCTGAGAGGCCCCCGACCACGGCAAACGTCATGCGCCAGCCCACGGCCAAGCCAATAGCGCGACCGAGCGGCAGGCCAAAGATCTGCGCGATGGACGAGCCCGTAGCGATCATGCTGATGGCGAGCGCGCCGTGGCGAGTGTCGACCAGGCGCGAGGCCATAATCGAGGCGACTGACCAGAACACGGCATGTGCGCAAGCGACCACCAGGCGCGCGCAGACCAGGATGGGATAGGTCGGCGCCACAGCGGACAGGAACTGACCGAGCGAGAACACGGCCAGCACGCCCAGCAGCATCCGCTTGAACTCAAAGCGCGAGGCGAACACCATGAGCGGCAGCGACAGCAGCATGACGCCCCAGGCATAGACCGAGATCATGATGCCCGCCTGGGCCTCGGTGAGCGAGAACGACGCGGCGATATCAGTCAAAAGGCCGATGGGCATAAACTCCGACGTGTTGAACACAAACGCACAGCAGGTGAGCCCGACGAGTGGGAGCCATTGCTTGAGCGTGATGCCGTCTTGCCTTGTCTGAGTCATATATAACGTCTCCAATCGTTTTGAGCGGAGGCGATTATATAGCAACGGCCCCGCATCCGTCAGTACAGATGCGGGGCCGAAAACAATTCGATACACAGAGGTTGCGCCGTCAATTCATAACTAAGCCAACCCCAGCAATATGCCCGCCGAATGCACGACAAACGCCACGATCCAGGCAACGGCGACCTGAAACGCGAATACGGCCACGGCATAGCGCGCGCCCAACTCGCTCTTGACGGCGCCGATTGCCGCCACACAAGGCGGATACAGCAACGTAAAGACCAAGAACACGTAGGCGGTAAACGGCGAAAACATGGTCGACAGCGCCGCGGGCGACGTTGCGCCCAAAAGCACCGTGAGCGTCGAGATGACGCTCTCCTTGGCAATGAGCCCCGTGACGAGCGCCGTCGAGGCGCGCCAGTCGCCAAAGCCGAGCGGGGCCAACACCGGCGCGATGATGCTACCCAGACCGGCAAGCAGGCTTTGCGACTGATCGGCGACCACATTAAAGCGAATGTCGAACGTCTGAAGGAACCAGATGACCACGGTAGCGGCAAAGATAATGGTAAAAGCCTTGGTAATAAAGTCCTTGGCCTTATCCCATGCCAGCATCACCGTCGTCTTGACGCTCGGCAGGCGGTAATTGGGAAGCTCCATGATAAACGGCACCGGGTCGCCCTTAAATGCCGTGCGGTTGAGCACCAAAGCCGCGATACAGCCGACCACGATACCGATCAGATAGAGCGAGACCATGGCGGGAACCGTCGCCTGCGGGAAAAACGCCCCGCACAGCAAGCCGTAAACCGGCAACTTGGCTGAGCAGCTCATAAACGGCGTGAGCATGACCGTCATCTTGCGGTCGTGCTCGGATGGGAGCGTACGGGTCGACATGATAGCCGGCACGGTACAGCCAAAACCGACGAGCATGGGCACGAAGCTGCGGCCCGACAAGCCAAAGCGACGCAACACCTTATCCATGACAAAGGCCACGCGCGCCATGTATCCGGAGTCTTCCAGAATGGAGAGGAACAAAAAGAGCACGACGATAATCGGCAGGAAGGTCAGCACGCTGCCCACACCCGTAAGCACGCCGTCGACAGCCAGCGAGCGCACCACGTCGTTGGTGCCGAACGCCTTGAGGCCTGCATCGGCCGAGGCGATGATGGCAGCGATGCCGTCCTCCATAAGTCCCTGTAACGCCGCGCCGATCACGCCAAACGTCAGCCAAAAGACGAGGCCCATGATCACCAGAAACGCCGGAATGGCTGTGTAACGACCTGTCAGGATGCGGTCAATCTTGACGGAGCGCACGTGCTCGCGGCTTTCGTGCGGCTTGACGACGCAACGCCCGCACACGTCGCCGATAAAGCTAAAACGCATATCGGCCAACGCAGATAGGCGGTCGGTGCCGGCCTCGCCCTCCATCTGGGTAATGATGTGCTCGATAGCGTCGAGCTCATTGCGATCCAGGTGAAGCGCCTCGGTTACCAGCTCATCGCCCTCGACCAGCTTGGTCGCCGCAAAGCGCACCGGGATGTGCGCCGTCACGGCATGGTCCTCGATCAGGTTAGCAATACCGTGGATGCAGCGATGCAGCGCACCGCCGTCCGGACCGTCGGGCGCGCAAAAGTCCAGGCGACCAGGGCGCTCGCGGAACCGCGCCACGTGCAGGGCGTGGTCCACCAGCTCGCCGATGCCCTCGTTGCGGGCAGCGCTAATGGGGACAACGGGCACGCCCAACAGGCTCTCGAGCAAGTTGACGTCTACGGCGCCGCCGTTGGCGGTCACCTCGTCCATCATGTTGAGCGCGATGACCATAGGACGGTCAAGCTCCATGAGCTGCAGTGTCAGGTACAGGTTGCGCTCGATGTTGGTGGCGTCAATGATGTCGATGATGGCGTCCGGACGCTCGTCGAGGATGAACTGACGGCTCACGACCTCCTCGCCTGTGTACGGCGACAGGGAGTAAATGCCGGGCAGGTCGGTAACGCTCGCCTCGGGATGGTTACGGATGGTGCCATCTTTGCGGTCGACCGTCACGCCGGGAAAGTTACCGACGTGCTGGTTGGAGCCCGTCAGCTGGTTGAATAACGTGGTCTTGCCGCAGTTTTGGTTGCCGGCGAGGGCAAAGTGCAGCGGCGCGCCCTCTGGCACGGCCGTCTTTGCCGCACGGGGCGAATACGTACCCTCGCCCAGGGCCGGATGCTCCGTCGTGCCGATTGCGGCGTTAGCGCGCGGACCCGTATCGGTGTCGTGAATACCCACGAGTTCGATGCGAGCGGCATCGTCCTTACGCAGTGTCAACTCGTAGCCACGCAGGCGGATCTCGAGCGGGTCGCCCATGGGGGCGTACTTCATCATGGTGACTTCGGTGCCCGGCGTTAGACCCATGTCCAAAATATGCTGTCGGAGTGCCTGATCGTCCGATGCCACCGATGCGACAACGGCGTCCTTTCCAATCTCGAGTGTATCGAGCTTCACGTCCGTGTTCCTCCCCCGGCGCCCACAGGGCGTTGTATTTATGTTCACCATGGCTAACCGTTTGCCATGGCTAACCAATTTTAACCATGCATGATAGCGCGAACATGCAACGATGTTCAATCAACAGATCGGTGCAAGGGGAATTCTGGGCCATTGCTTCCCAGACGGGCCTGCTGCGGAAACCGAATCCCACTCCGGAACACCTAAACGGGATGGGCTTTCCGGTTGAGGCATCTAGCGGAAACTGCAGCCCGGAATCGGCGCTCAGACTGGGATGCAATTTCCCAATGGGGCCCTCGGGGAAACTGCGGCCCGGAATCTGCGCCCAAAACGGGTCACGATTTCCCAAACGGGACGTGGTTTCCCGCGGGAGCAGAAACAGCCGCCCGCTCCCTCGACAAAATGATCCATTTTCCTCCGTCTCCAACAGATCAAAACGAAGTTGCGGTGGAATAGTTCCTGTTTAAAGCCCCGTGACTTTAATTGGAACTATTTCACCGCAAGTTATGAGGGACGGGATGGGGCTGGCCCTCTTACTCTTACAGATGGCGCTCCAGGAAGCGGAAGGCTAGGCGGATCCAGGGACGGACTGCCACCTGCTTGTCCTCGTTGTCGACCGCGGTGTTGGCGTTGCCGAGCGAAAGGCCGTGACCACCCTGGTCGAAGACGTGCATCTCGCATGCAACGCCCTCCTCGGCCATGCGCTGCGCAAACGGGTAGACCTGCGCGATCGGCGCCGTCTTGTCGTCGGACACGCCCCACACAAAGGTCGGTGGCATCTGACGCGAAACATGCGTGGTGGGGCAGATGTCGGCCAGATGCTCGTCAGTTGCCTCGCCGCCCGTCACCATCGACAGGTAGTCGTTGAGCAAATCGCGCCCCGTCTTGCCGCCCGTCTTGGGCACACGCAAGTCAATGCGCGGATCGCGCGTCTGCATGTCACGCACATAGGCAAAGTCGAGCAATGGATAGCCCAGCACCACGGCATCGGGACGAATGTCGTCCGGACGCGCCCCGGCAAGTGCCGCGAAGGGGCCGGTCTTCCACTGTGTTGCCAGCGAGGCGCAAATCATGCCGCCAGCAGAAAAGCCCACGACGCACACGCGCTTAGGATCGACATGCCACTCGTCGGCGTTGGCGCGCACCGTGGCGACCATCTTGGCAAGATCTGCCTGGGGGTGCGGAAAGCTCACGTCACCCGTAGAACTCGTGACATAGTTGAGCACAAAGGCCTGGTAGCCGCGATCCAAAAATGCAAACGCCACCGGGTCCTGCTCGTGCGGAGCGATATGCGTAAACCCGCCTCCGCCGCAGATGATCACCGCGGGGCGGCGGCCATTCGGTTTATCGGGCAGCGGCTCGGCACCCAAATACGTAAACGTCGCCGGATAATCCTCGGTCGGCTCCTCGCCCCACAGCGCATGGTTCTCGACAATCATATGTGCTCCCTTCGCGCAAATTATGCGCCCTTGTTTTTCGCCTTCAAGCGTACCCCACTTGAACCCGTGGCGCAGAAACACTCCGGCAATAAGTTTCCCTTCAACTGATATATCACATAATCCCAGTTCAGAGGTATCGTTGAGCAGCGTAGAATAGGGGCGTTGACCAAGCCGCGAAACACATGTGAAACGTTTCCGGCAAACCAAACGCGCGATATGCGCCTATTTAAGTTGGAGGCAACTATGGGTCTGCTCGATTCGCTTAAGTCCACCTTCACCTCGACCGGCGAGGCGTCCGTTCCGCCCGCAGCAAGCTTCGCTACCCGCGAAGGCGTCATCTATGCCCCCGTCAACGGCGTGCTCGTCAACCTGAACGAGGTTCCCGACGAGACGATCGCCTCGGGCATGCTTGGCCAGGGCTATGGCATCGAGCCCATTACCGGCACCATCTATGCGCCCGCCAACGGCCGCATCGGTGCCACCACTGTCACCAACCACTCCATCGGCATGATTACCGAGGACGGCCTGCGCGTGTTCATCCATGTTGGCCTGGGCACCGTGGAAATGAACGGCAAGGGTTTTGCCCGCTTTGTCGAGATGGGCGATGTGGTCAAGGCAGGCCAGCCGCTCATCAGCTTCGACCGCGAGGCCATCAAGGCCGCCGGCCACGAGGATATCGTGACCGTCATCGTCTCAGAGCTCGATCGTCTTAAGAGCATCGACCATGTCGGCGAGTCCGGAACGCTTATCGGCGGCAACCCGCTCGTCAAGCTGGGCGACCCGCTGCTGGTGGCCAAGACCAAGTAGTCAGGCCCCGCGTCACACAGCCAAAAGGCACCTCGTCAAGCGCCCGCGACCATTTGGCCTCGGGCGCTTTTCGTTTGGAAAACCATCCCGCCAATGCCTTATCTGTATAGCCCAAATGAACCGAGCTGCTAGAATATCGAACTGTATGGATAACTATCATTCAACCGTTATGGGAGGATACGTGAACCGCACCAAAATCGCGCAGCTCTACGCCGATGCCGAGTCGCTCGGCGGCCAGACTGTCACCGTCGCCGGCTGGGTCAAGTCCGTCCGCGACATGAAGAACTTTGGCTTTGTTACGCTCAACGACGGCAGCTGCTTCCGCGACCTGCAGGTCGTCATGAACCGCGAGGCACTCGACAACTACGACGAGATCGCCCATCAAAACGTCTCGGCCGCACTCATCTGCACTGGTACCGTCAAGCTGACCCCCGATGCGCCCCAGCCTTTCGAGCTTTCTGCCACCTCCATCGAGGTCGAGGGCGTCAGCGCCCCGGATTACCCGCTGCAGAAGAAGCGCGCAACCGTCGAGTTCCTGCGCACCCAGCAGCACCTGCGCCCGCGTACCAACCTGTTCCGCGCCGTGTTCCGCATCCGTTCTGTCGCGGCTGCCGCCATCCACCGCTTCTTCCAGGAGCAGGGCTTTGTCTACGTCAACACCCCTATCATCACCACGAGTGACTGCGAGGGCGCCGGCGAGATGTTCCGCGTGACCACGCTCGACCCCAAAAATCCGCCCCTCACCGAGTCCGGCGAGGTCGACTGGAGCCAGGACTTCTTTGGCAAGCATGCGAGCCTCACCGTGTCCGGCCAGCTCAATGCCGAGAACTTTGCCATGGCCTTTGGCGACGTGTACACCTTTGGCCCCACCTTCCGCGCCGAAAACTCCAACACCACGCGCCACGCTGCCGAGTTCTGGATGATCGAGCCCGAGATGGCCTTTGCCGATCTGAACGACTACATGGATAACGCCGAGGCCATGCTCAAGTACGTCCTCAAGGACGTTATGGCCACCTGCCCCGACGAGCTCAACATGCTCAACAAGTTTGTGGACAAGGGCCTGATCGAGCGCCTGGACCACGTGGCAAACTCCGACTTTGCCCGCGTTACCTACACCGAGGCCATCGAGATCCTGGAGCAGGCAGTCGCTGCTGGTCACCAGTTTGATTACCCCGTCAGCTGGGGCATCGACCTGCAGACCGAGCACGAGCGCTTCCTGACCGAGGAGCACTTTAAGCGCCCGACCTTCGTGACCGACTACCCGGCCGAGATCAAGGCGTTCTACATGCGCATGAACGACGACGGCAAGACCGTCGCCGCCGCCGACTGCCTGGTTCCTGGCATCGGCGAGATTATCGGCGGCTCCCAGCGCGAGGAGCGCCTGGATCTGCTCGAGGCCCGCATCAAGGACCTGGGCATGAATCCCGAGCAGTACAAGTACTACCTTGACCTGCGCCGCTACGGTTCCTGCAAGCACGCCGGCTACGGTCTGGGCTTCGAGCGCCTGGTGATGTACCTCACCGGCGTGGGCAACATCCGCGACGTCCTGCCGCACCCGCGCACCGTGGGCAACGCCGACTTCTAATCGTCGGACGCTAGCTCGCGTCGCCACACGCCAACGCTCATCGCACAAGCGTCTCTCGACATCGGTCGAGAGACGCTTTTTTCAACAGCATCCGTCAAGCTTTTGGCAAGTTTTTGGTCAGTTGAGCAGGGCTGTTGAAAACTCGAACCGCCGTTTGCCGACGACTACCGACCGCCCAGAGCGCCCTGCACCCCTGGGAAAACCCAGCGTCCTAGGCTCCATACCGTCGCTACCCAAAACGGAAAGGACGTGGGCGCTATGACCGAAGCCGTTGTTGAAAACTACGAAACCACGACTAGGGGCGCTGCCTCGATGGCAGCCTATCGCGCCGTTCGCATCCTGCAACTATTAAGCGAAAACACCGGCGAGGACAAGGCCATGCTTTCCGATGAGTTGATCCGGCGCCTCGCCCATCCCGACGACCCCGCCCGTATGCCCATCTCGGCGGCGCGGCGCAGCATCTACACCGCCATCTCCGCACTTCGCCATGCCGGATACGAAATTGAGTACAAGCGCGGCGTGGGGTATCGCCTCTTGACCCGTCCGCTCACCGACGAGGAGATCATCCGGCTCCACGGCATGGTCATGCGCAACCGCTCTACGCCCATCGCCATTCGAAAAAGCATGGCGCAGCACTTGGTTGCCATGGCGAGTGCCGACGTTCGCGGCTACCTCGATGCACCCGAGCCTGCTCCAAGCGCCGGCGGCAAATCCACCAAGGCCACGCGCGCGCCCATCAAGCGCATCGACGCCTGCGAGCTCATCGAGCAGGCCATCGACCACGGAACCACGGTGAGCTTTGATATTTCGAACGTCACGGCACGTGGCGAAACCGAAGTGGCGCGAATGACAATTCGCCCCTTTGCCATCAAGCAACGAGACGACATCTCGTATTTGCTGGGAACGGTCTATGACGCCCGAGGCGCCGATGACACGCTGCGTACCGTAGAGATTGGCCGCATGAGAAACGTCACCACGCGTCTCCTCGACGGCAAGAAGCTCTTCGCCGCCCTCGACGAGGACGACGCCGCCTCCGCCGCATAAGACCCTCCGCCGCCCATTCGACTGCCCGTACCGCCCATCCGATTCTGTATTAAAAAACCCGCCAGGTTATTGTAAAAATGGACATCCGCGCTACTATAGTTCCACTTGCACTTTGATTGAGTGCAGTGTTTCCAGCCATTTCTATACTGGGGGTAACGATATGAAGGACATCACCATCAGCCGCAGGAGCCTTCTGGTCTCCGCCGGCCTGCTCGCACTGGCCCCGCTTGCTGGATGCGGCGGTAACTCTGGTTCCGGCTCCGCAGCCGCCGGTTCCGACTACACCATCGGCGTTCTGCAGCTCACCGAGCACTCCGCACTCGACGCCGCCAACGACGGCTTTGTCAAGGCCATCAAGAAGAGCGGCCTTAAGGTCAAGATCGACCAGAAGAACGCCCAGAACGACCAGTCCACGTGTAAGTCCATCGCCGACAAGTTCGTGGGCGATGGCGTCGACCTGATTTATGCCATCGCTACGCCTGCCGCACAGGCTGCCGCAGGCGCCACGGCCGATATCCCCATCGTGGGCTGCGCCATCACCGACTACGCCGCCTCCGGCCTGGTCCAGGACAACGACAAGCCCGGCACCAACGTCACCGGTGCCTCCGACCTCACCCCGGTCGCCGAGCAGCTCGAGATGATGCAGAAGGTCCTGCCCGACGTAAAGAAGGTCGGCCTGCTCTACTGCACCGCCGAGTCCAACTCTGACGTCCAGATCAAGGCCGCCAAGAAGGAACTCGACAAGCTGGGCCTGGAGTACACCGACTTCACCGTCTCGAGCTCCAACGAGATCCAGTCCGTCGTCGAATCTGCGGTGGGCAAGGTCGACGCGCTGTACTCCCCCACCGATAACACCATCGCCGCTGGAGCCTCGCAGGTGGGCCAGATCTGCAAGGAGAACAAGCTTCCCTACGTGACCGGCGAGGAGGGCATGTGCATGGCCGGCGGCCTGTTCACCCTCTCCATCAACTACGAGGATCTGGGCTACGCCGCGGGCGAGATGGCCGTCAAGATTCTGAAGGGCGAGGCCAAGCCCGAGGATATGCCGATTAAGCACCTCTCGAGCAAGGACCTGGTCGTCGTCAAGAACGACGAGATGGCCGAGGCTCTGGGTATCGACCTTTCCGCTCTGGACGCGTAGCGTCATGCGTGGCAATGCATCTAGAGCCCGCGCTCGTGCCATAGCCGCGTTATTCAATATCTGAGCCACAGGGGCGAACGCCAAAGACCGGCGTTCGCCCTGCTTGTTTCGGATGAGACAAAACATCCGTCCGCAGCTCTTTTATGCATTGTTACCGCTATCATGGTGACTCACGTGTCCACCCTATCCTAGGAGGTATGAAGCATGCTCATTGCATTGCAGGGCGCCGTTTCGCAGGGCGTCCTCTGGGGCATTATGGTGCTTGGCGTGTTTATCACGTTCCGCCTGCTCGACATCCCCGATATGACCTGCGACGGCAGCTTTGCCCTCGGCGGCTGTGTCTGCGCCGTACTCATCGTCAACAATAACGTCGACCCGCTGCTCGCCGTGCTGGCCGGCATGTGCGCCGGTGCCATCGCCGGTGCCGTCACAGGCATCCTGACCACCGTCTTTGAGATCCCCGCAATCCTTGCCGGAATCCTCACCCAGATCAGCCTGTGGTCCATCAACCTGCGCATCATGGGCAAATCCAATACGCCCATCCTTGCCAAGGGCACCATCTTCTCGTCTGTCAGCAACATGACGGGTCTGCCGCAGTCCACCGTTGCCATCATCCTGGGCATCTTGCTCGCCGTGGCTATCGTTGCCATCCTGTATTGGTTCTTTGGCACCGAGATCGGCTCGGCACTGCGTGCCACCGGCAACAACGAGTACATGATCCGCGCCCTGGGCGTCAACACCAACTCCACCAAGATGATCGCCCTCGTGCTCTCCAACGCCCTCATCGGCCTTTCGGGCGCGCTCATCTGCCAGAGTCAGAAGTACGCCGACATTGGCATGGGCACCGGTGCCATCGTTATCGGTCTTGCCGCCATTGTTATCGGCGAGGTGCTCGGCCGCCTGCTGCCCGGCGGCCTCACGCAGTTTAGCGTCCGTCTTGCCTCCGCCGTCTTTGGCTCCGTGGTGTACTTCCTCATCCGCGCCATCGTGCTGCAGCTGGGCATGGACGCCAACGACATGAAGCTGCTCTCCGCTGTGATCGTCGCCGTGGCCCTGTGCGTGCCCGTGGTTTGGGAGCGCTATAAGCTCCGCAGCTCCTACACGAAGGGGGATGAGGCAGATGCTTAAGCTCTCACACGTCAAGAAGACCTTTAACAAGGGCACCGTCACCGAGAAGCGCGCGCTCACCGGCGTCGACCTTACCCTCAATGATGGCGACTTCGTAACCGTGATCGGCGGCAACGGCGCCGGCAAGTCCACGCTGCTCAATATGATCGCCGGCGTGTATCCGCTCGATTCGGGCGTTATCGAGCTCGACGGCACCGACATCTCGCGCCTGAGCGAGTCGCAGCGCGCCAAGTACCTGGGGCGCGTGTTCCAGGACCCCATGCGCGGCACCGCAGCCGACATGCAAATTGCCGAGAACCTAGCCCTCGCCAAGCGCCGCGGCCAGCGTCGCGGTCTTTCGTGGGGCGTCACCAAGGCCGAGAAGGACGAGTACGTTGAGCTGCTCAAACGCCTGGACCTCGGTCTGGACACGCGCCTCAACGCAAAGGTCGGCCTGCTTTCGGGTGGCCAGCGCCAGGCACTCACCCTGCTCATGGCCACGCTCACCAAGCCACGCCTGCTGCTGCTCGACGAGCACACCGCGGCCCTCGACCCTAAGACGGCCTCTAAGGTGCTCAATCTGACCGAGGAGATTGTCGACGAGAACCACCTGACCACGCTCATGGTCACGCACAACATGAACGACGCCATCCGTCTGGGCAATCGCCTAATCATGATGCACGAGGGCCACGTAATCTACGACGTGGCAGGCGACGAGAAGAAGTCGCTCACCGTGGCCGACCTACTGCAGAAGTTCGAAGAGGTCTCGGGCGGCGAGCTCGCCAACGACCGCATGCTGCTGAGCTAACGACCTAGAAAACCACTACAAAGGGGACAGGCACCTTTGTGGTGGTTTTTGTTAAAGAGTAAGGAGACTGCCATGAAAAGACTCCCCCGCCTTGCGTTAGCTGCAGCGTTGTTTGCCGGCGCGCTCACAGGCATCCCAAGCCTCGCCTTCGCGGAGAACCTGCCCGCCGCTATTGACGGCGCCGTAACCGTCATGCACACCAACGACATCCACGGCAGCTACAAGTACAGCCACAACGCAAGCAAGGGCACCGGCACTGTCGGCTTTGACGGACTGGCGGTTCTCTATAGCGCCCAAAGCAGCGCCCCCGATCTTTTGCTCGATGCGGGCGACACCTTTCACGGGCAGTCCTTTGCCACCATGAGCGAGGGCAAGAGCATCGCCGAGCTCATGGACACCTTCTATGCAGATGGCTACGACGCGACCACACCGGGCAACCACGACTGGAGCTACGGCGCGGACAATCTTCGCACGATGGCCGGCAATGGTGCCACCAGTACACCTTTCGCCATGCTTTGCGCGAACGCAACGTCCTCGAACGGCGTATGGAGCTCGAGCATCACCAAGACGCTCAACCGCACTTGGAAGGACGGCGAGGACAGTTCCACGTTTAACTACAAGATTAAGGTCGGTGTCGTCGGAGCCATGGATGAGACGCTGAGCTCCTCGCTGCGCGCGGACCTGGTCTCGGGCACGTCGTTCTCGGGTGCGGCGAACGCCATCAATGCCGAGGCCAAGCGACTGCGCGAGACAGAGGGCTGCAATGTTATCGTCTGTATCGCGCACACGCTCAACGCCAAGGCCTTTGCCACACAGCTCCGTGGCGTCGATGCCCTTATCGCGGGCCACGAGCACATCAACTTGAACGAGAACGTAACGGGGGCCGACGGCAAGCCGGTCCGCGTCGTCGAGGCGGGCAGCGCCTTTGCCGAGGTC
>CAKWZF010000043.1:0-7806 GCA_934865005.1 uncultured bacterium
TTATCGATCGGGAACAGGCCCGTATAGACCATGGGCTTAGCCTCGCGGTAACCGGGAAGCGGCTCGGGGCAGGGGTTCGACGCCCAGGTAAGGGTGTCGCCCACGCGAACGGCCTCGGGGTCCTTCAGGCCCGTGACCACGTATCCGACCTCGCCGACCGTCAGCGCGTCGACCGGCGTCTCGGCGGGACGCTTGACGCCCACGCCATCGACCAAAAAGTCGCCCTTTGCCTGCATCATGCGCAAGGTATCGCCCTTTTTGATGGAGCCGTCAAAGACGCGCACCGTGGCCACCACGCCGCGATACTCGTCAAAGTACGAATCCAGAATGAGCGCTTTGAGCGGCGCGTTCGCATCGCCCTTAGGCGGAGAGATCAAAAAGACGATGGACTCTAGAAGATCGTGAATACCCTCGCCGGTCTTGCCCGACACGCACACGGCATCATCGGCGGGAATCGCCAGGTCATCCTCGATCTCGGTCTTGACCTCGTCGGGATGGGCCGAGGGCAGGTCAATCTTGTTGATGGCAGGAACAATATCCAGATTGGCGTTCATAGCGAGCGTCGCGTTGGAGACGGTCTGCGCCTCGACGCCCTGCGTGGCGTCGACAACGAGCACCGCGCCCTCACAGGCTGCCAGCGAGCGCGAGACCTCGTAGGTAAAGTCAACGTGGCCCGGCGTATCGATCAGGTTGAACTGATACGTCTCGCCATCGTCGGCGTCATAGGAAACGCGGACGGCATTGGACTTGATCGTAATGCCGCGCTCGCGCTCGATATCCATGGTGTCGAGCAGCTGCGACTCCATGTCGCGCTCGTCGACGGTATGGGTGAGCTCGAGGATACGGTCACTGATCGTGGACTTGCCATGGTCGATGTGCGCAACAATTGAGAAGTTGCGGATGTGGGAAATGTCAATTGAAGTATTCATGCGGACTATCTTACCCGAGCGATACAAAAAATGGAGCCTGTTCCATAAAACAGGCTCCATTTATGCGCGTAATCTGTGTGGTGTGAAATTTACAACTTAGGCGTTGATGCTGTTCACGAGCTTGGCAAGACCGGACTTGCGGTTGGAAGCCTGGTTCTTGTGGATAACATGCTTGGCGGCAGCCATGTCGAGACGCTTGGTGACGGTCTTGAGGGCAGCCTGGGCCTTCTCGGCGTCGCCCTCGGCGACGGCGGACTGGACGTGCTTGGTCAGCGTCTTGAGCTCGGACTTGACAGCCTTGTTACGCATGCGAGCTGCCTCATTGGTGCGGATACGCTTCTTCTGAGACTTGATGTTTGCCACTTCTGGAGTTCCTTTCGAGTTCCTTGCAAAAAATGTATGACACCTCTGAGACACGGTGAGGTCATGCAAGCGCCTACTATAGCACGCTCCCCCTCAAAGGAATAGAACGAATTTGTCAAATAGGCAGGTATCATCACGATTTTCTCAAGATGTTCGTAATCCAGAGCAAAAGCGCGGTCTGAGAATCGGCCGAACCCTTCAGCGCGAGCTCCACATCGACCGCGCCCTCGAACGCGGCAACGAGCTCTGCCATCGAAAAGCGACGTGCCCAGGTCAGGTGATTCTTGACCTGCCAGGACTGAAGCTTGAGTGTTGCGGCCAGCTCACGACCCTGACCGCGCGCATCGAGCGCCTTGGCGACGATCAGCTCGCGGATGCGGCCGCACAGCAATGTATAAGTCCACACGTAGCTCTTAGCGGGCAGTAGATTGAAAAGCTCGAGCGAGCGTCGCATGTCACGGGCCGAGACCGCATTGAGAAAGTCCCAGGGTTGAACCTCGGCAGTGCGCACAATCCAGCGCTCCACATCGGCAAGCTCAATCTGGGGCGCCTCGACCATCTGAGCAAGCTTAGCCAAGTCGTTATCGAGCATGCGAGTGTTTTCACCCGAACGCGAGACGAGCTCCTCGGCGGCCGCCGTCGAGATCGACTTGCCGTGCTGCGTCGCCATCTGCTGCACGCGGCGCGGTAGCTCCCAGCGCTTGGTGCCGGAGCAATCGATCACAGCCTTCTTGTCGATCTTGGCGATCGCCTTATACAGGCGCGTGTTCTTGGCAAGCGAGTCGGCGATGATGAGGCAGACCGTTGTGGGGCTGGGACTTGCCAGATACTCAACGAGCGGCTCCGAGACCGCCTTGGCGAGCTTTGAGCAGCCGTCAAGGATTACCAGGCGAAACTCGCTGCCCATCGGAAAGGTGTTAAGCGATCCGATAATGGACTCGATATCGGGGTCTTTGGTCATGTCGCGCTCGTCGAGGTTGAACTCAACCATACACGACTTTTCCAGACGCGCTTTCATACGCGAGACGGCGTGATCGCGCTTGACTCCGTCGGTACCGACAATCAGATATGCCGGCAGCAGACCGGTTTCGGACATTGCGCTCCCCTCCCGCAGGCCTTCGTATTCGTTCCGTGCCATTCTAGCCCAGGGGCCCACCACACGCCAACGACGTCGTCACGGTCGCTGGCATCGCATCGCAAAGCCATTCGCAGTCGGCGTGACGGTAATGTCGCCGTGTTCGATAGTGCACGCGAACACGCCGCCCGCTTCCTTAACGGCATCGATGCAGGCGTCGGACGGATGGCCGTATCGATTCCCCTCGCCCGCGCTCGCGAGGGAAAGCTCGGGCTTCAGGACGTCCAGCAACTCATCATCGACTGAAACCTTAGAGCCGTGATGCCCAAGTTTAAGGACATCGATATCCCCCACCTCCTGCACGAATTCCCGTTCTTGGTCAAGCTCGGCATCACCGGTGAGGAGTATGCGCAGGCCCTTGCCTTCCTGAACATAAGAGAGCAACAGGACAAGCGAGTCCTCATTTCCCTCGCCATCCACGGACTCGAATGGCCACACCACGCGGGCGCAAAAAGAGCCGATGTCGACCGTATCCCCACGGCACACCTGCCGATACTCCACGCCAGGTCGGTTCAATACCTCGGCAGGAGCATCCTCCAGCGCATCCGCCGCCACGGCAATCGTTCCGACCGAAAACTGTTCGAGCACGGCAGGCAGACCACCCCAGTGGTCCTCATCCCAATGCGTCACAAAGACGGCATCGATATGGTGCACGTTATTGCGGACCAACGCCGCCACCACGCGCTCGTCGAGTCCGCAGTCGACGAGTGCTACTGCGCCGCCCTGGCGGATAAGAATCGCATCGGCCTGGCCCACATCGAGCACCGTCACCGAAGGCGGAGCGAATCGATCCCAGTAGACGTACGAAATCGCAGCCAAGAGCACCAGGCATGCAAGCCCCGCCGCCATAGGACGTGCACGGGGACGCGGCCACCGGACAAGCAGAACCGCCAGCAAACACGGCACTAGGTAAATCCACATGCTATCGGGCGGCACGCTCACGGATGCACCCGGCACGACGGCAAACAGCTGCTCGAAAAACAGCGCGCAACGGGCGGCAATCATGGGCACAACGAGCGCCCAAGTCCGCAACGGTCCCACGAGCGAAAAGGGAACCAGCACGATCGACACAGCAAGCAGTACGCTCACCACCGGACCGATGACCGCATTTGCCAACGGAGCAATGAGCGAGAACGTACCGAATGCAGGAATGGTAATGGGAAGTGTCGCCAGTTGCGAGCACAGCGTGACGGAAAGCATGCTGGCAACGCCCGATGGCACGCCCAGCTCACCCAAAGCGTAGGTCGCATAGGGGCAAAAGCACAGAATGGCTAAGACGCTGGCACATGAAAGCTGAAAGCCCATCTCGAACAGCACCGTCGGCCGCAGTAGAACAAAGATGGACATGGTTACGAAGAGTGCCGATGCGCCGTGCCGGCGACGCCCCGCGCCGTTTACGACAAGCGTCGCGAACACCATGCAGCACGCGCGCACGGCCGAGGGAGACGCGCCCGTAAAGGCAGCGTAGCCCACAAGCGTTATCGCCAGTATCGCCCGCTGAAGACCACGTGAACACCGAGTCTTTTGCAATACGCCCTCGATTACAAACCACACGATAGCCAAATGGCTGCCCGAGACGGCGATAAGATGCGCCGTTCCCGTCACCGAAAACCAATCGCCAGCCGACTGGGCGCGCAGCTCGGACGAACGACCACAGACGACACCGGCTATGAGCGCACGCGCCAGGTCGGTCGCAGGCGCGATGGACGCAAGCAGCCCATTTCGCAGTCGAAGCAACGGCCCCGGTGAGCCCTCATCGACTGACACAATCCGAACGGCTTTAACCTTACGTACCTCGCCTCGGAGCACGCGCGATCGTCCATACGCATCGTTCTCAAAACGTGAAACGCGACCGATAACACGCGCGTGCGCCCCGACCTTGAGCTCGCGGTCACACGATAGGCGAACCGTTGCCAAGTTCTTACCGTCCGCGCGTGCCTCGCAGGTATAGGAATACACGTCGTCGTTTATGGATGGATCACCCTGCACGACAAACTCAAGGCTGCTTGCCGCTCGACCGTCGAGCGCCTTCGAGGCGCTTAGCGCGCCCACAGCCCACCAGGCCGAGACGACCGCTCCCGCCACAAGACCGACGGACGCGGCATACAGCCACCGCTTCCAAGGGGCAAGCCACGCACAAGATTGAGCCAGCACAACGAATACCGCCGCCGCAACGGGGATGGCCCAAAGCGGCCCGACCGCCGGCGCCCGCTCCCTCAGCAGCGCATCTGCGGCCACGTTGAGCACCAAGGCGCAGCTCATGCACACGCCGGCACACAGGGCCATCGTCCACGGCATCAGGGGCCGCGGAGGCATCACATGCTCGCACTCGGTCGCACTCATACGCAGATGCAATCTTTGATTTTGGCAAGCTTCTTCTCGCCGATTCCCGACACACGCATCAGATCGTCAACCGAGGCAAAAGCACCGTTCTTTGTCCGCTCATCGATAATCGACTGGGCCATGGAGGGGCCGATGCCCGAAAGCGTCTGTAGCTCTGCCGCGCTTGCCGTATTGATATTTACTAGGCCTGTTGCGCCACTCACACCCGATGATGCGGAAGCCCCACCAACAACACCGGCTTCCGCAATGGACGCCTGCTGCTCCCCTACCGTTGGAACGTGAATCTTCTGTCCATCGACGACCTTAGATGCCCGATTGAGCCCCGTAACGTCTGCCTCGGGCGCCAGCCCGCCGGCGGCATCAATCGCCTGAGCCACCCGCGCGCCATCCTTGAGGCGATATACACCGGGCGACACAACGGCGCCATCGACATCGACATAGACCTCTGCCGCGGCAGAAGCCTTAGTCGAAGAACCTTCGGATGTCTTTCCGCTCGAGGCATCACCGGATCCCGGCTCCACCAACGAGCCCGTACCGTCAGTGCGCTCAAACGACACACCACCGGCACCGCCGCCAAGGTTCGCCATCGCCAAGCCGCTCGCCATCGCAATGACGACCAGTATCGCCATCACCACTGCCTTATGACCGAGCAGCTTGTCCGCCAAGCGGTCCATCCGTTTGACCCGTTCGTGTTGTTCGCGCTGCGCCATAGCAAAACCTCCCAACACCATCGTGTCAGGAAAGGAGCCCTGCAACAGCCACGCTCCAAAACCGGTTTTAGCGGTCAAACCAAAAACCGACCAAAACCTTGCACAAATCTGTCCATTTATTCAGGCACACGTCAGCAAATGAACACTTAGCCGCAAAATGCCCAGATAGCAAAAGACCGACGATGCAGGCGCATCGTCGGTCTATGCACAAAATTACTCGTGATCTTGGTAAATCTCACGCGGAGCAAGCTCCGAATGTTTGCGTTTTAAGGTCTTAGGGGCCTTATACGTATTGCTCTCGAAGTCGATATACTCGGTCTGCTTGAGCAGGCGCTCGATCATCTCCTCGTGATCGAACAACTCCCAGGCCTCATGCACGGCATCGAGTTTGGCGTGCGTCTCGGGACGGCGCGGCATAAACAGCGTGCAGCAGTCGGGAGCGGCCTCAGTCGAGATATCGAACGTACCGATCTCCTCGGCACGCGCAATGATCTCCTGCTTGTCCGAACCGATGAGAGGACGGAACACGGGGATCTTCACGGCCTCGTTGACGGCCATGATATTCTCAAGCGTTTGGGAGGCAACCTGCCCAAGCGATTCGCCCGTCACGATGGCCTTGGCGCCCTCGATGTGCGCAATGCGCTCGGCAACCGAATACATAATACGGCGATACATGATCACGCGCAGGTTGCTGGGACAGGTGACCGAAATCTCACGCTGGCAGTCACCAAACGGCACCACGTACAGGCGGCCGATCTGGACACCCGGCTCAAGCGCACGGATGATGTCCTGCACCAAATACTCGCTCGTATCGGGCGTCTGCGGACGACCGGAGAAATGTACCGGCACGCACACCGCGCCGCGACGCGCGAGCATCCAGGTCGCCACCGGAGAATCGATACCCGACGACAGCAGCGTCACGACCTTGCCGGCAGAACCCACCGGCAGACCGCCCACACCGCGCTCGAAGCGCGCATACACGTAGACGCTACCCTGGACCACCAGTACGTGCACCATAGCGTCAGGATCGTGCATCTGAACCTTTTTATCAGGAAACGCCTCGCACAACACCTCGCCCACCTGACGATTGATGTCAATCGAGGTGAGCCCATAGTCAGTATTGGAGCGCTTGGCGTGCACCTTAAACGAATCGAAGGAACCAAACTCGTGCAGCGCCTTCACGGCGGCGGCGCAGTACTCCTGCGGGTCGCGGTTGGTGTGATACGCCAAAGACACACGAGCAACGCCGGGAACGGTGCGAATGACACGCGCCGCCTCGTCGGCCTGATGCTCGTTAAAGGTCACGAGGATATAACCGGAAATTCGAGACACGGCATTCACGGAAAAGGCGGCCAAGGCCGCCTTGATGTTATCCATGAGGATATGCTCAAAATGTGCGCGGTTCTTACCCTTCAGTCCAACCTCGTGATAGTGGACCAGGCAGACGCGAGCCGCCATTTAGGCTTCAGCAACCTTGTGGCCGAGCGCCTTCTCATAACGGGCCTCGTCGTAAGAGATGTCGCCGTCGACAATCTCATCCATAGCCATCGAAATGGTATCGGCACCGGAAAGCCCGATGGTGATGTCATCGACATCCTGGACGGCAAGCACGCGGTTGTGCTGGCCACGCAACATGCTATTGATGTCGCAGGCGCGCTTGGAGGCAAGCGAAGCGAGCAGGAAGCGGTTGTGATCGGTCTTCTCCAGAAGATCGTCAATGCAAGGCTTTACAACGGACACGGACCTCAGATCCTTTCATGCATATCGAGAACGCGAACGAGCTCATCGGTCGCGCGGTCGAGATCGTCATTCACCACGACGTCGTCGTAGCGGTCGGCAAGGGCAAGCTCATCGGCGGCGTTTGCCATACGCAGCTCAATCGTCTCGGGCGTCTCGGTACCGCGACCGACTAGACGCTCGCGAAGCACCTCGAGCGAAGGTGGCTTGATAAAGATCAGCACGGCCTCGGGGAAACGCTCCTTCACCTGCAGGGCACCCTGGACATCGATCTCCAGAATCAGAGACGCGCCCGAGGCGAGCTTGGATGTGACCTCGCTCACCAACGTGCCGTAGCAGTTACCGTGGACATCGGCCCAATCAACAAACTCACCGTTTGCCACGCGGCGGTCGAACTCCTCGCGCGTCAGAAAAAAGTAGTTGACGCCGTCGACCTCACCTTTGCGTGGTGCTCGCGTGGTAGCCGAAACCGTCAGGCCCAGGTTCGAGCGGCGCTCGCGCACACGAGTGACGAGCGTACCCTTCCCTGCGCCTGACGGTCCAGAAATCACAAAGAGCTTGGAATCCTGAGCGCTCACTTATTTGGTCA
>CAKWZF010000043.1:7816-14183 GCA_934865005.1 uncultured bacterium
GCTCGAGGAGCTGCTCGCGCTGACGGACGCCAAGGCCCTGGACGCGACGGGTAGCGGAGATACCGAGCTCCTCCATGATCTTGGCGGCCTTGGCCTTGCCATAACCAGGGAGAGACTCGATGAGGGTGGAAACCTTCATGCGGGAAGCGATGGGGTCATCGGAGTTGAGCACGGACTCGAGGGACTTCTCGCCCTTCTTGATCTGCTCGCGAAGCTCAGCGCGGGCGTGACGTGCGGCAGCAGCCTTCTCAAGAGCCTGCTTGCGCTGCTCATCGGTAAGCTGAGGGAGTGCCATTCGTACCTCCAAAAAGTTGGGTTATATCTGATTCAATAATTGGCATTTTAGCACGTAGAACGTACAAAATGCTCAATCGCGGCTCCATAGGTTAGACGATACCCGCAAAAAGTGCAATATACTGCGCCCAAAGTTAAGCCCCTGACCTGCGATTCCACACAAAGGATGGGAAAGTTTACGCAGGAACAGGGGCTATTTTGTGCTAATGAGACCCAAAAGTGGTGACTTAGGGGAATCTTTTACGCGACGTTTTCGACCAGCTCGGCGACGATGGCGTCAAAGGCGGCAACCGGATCGTCGGCACCGGTGATGGGACGGCCCACCACAATGTGGCTTGCACCGCGCTCGATAGCCTGGGAAGGCGTCGCCACGCGGGACTGGTCACCAAGGGCGGCACCCACCGGACGCACACCCGGAGTCACGATCAGGGCATCGGGACCCAGCAGCTCACGCATGTCGTGAGCCTCCATCGGCGAGCACACGATGCCATCGATGCCGTTGGCCTGAGCAAGCTTTGCCAGGCGGGCGGCTTCCTCGGCCACGGGCGACTCGACGCCGATCTCGCTCAAGGCATCCTGATTCATGCTCGTGAGAACGGTGATGGCGACGAGCTTGGCGCGGTCCTCGCGCGCCTCCTCGGCACCCTCGCGGCAGGCAGCGAGCATGGCGCCCGAACCCAAGCCGTGAACCGAGAGCAGGTCGGCACCGGCAAGCGAGGCCGAACGGGCGGCACCGCGAACCTGATGCGGAATATCATGGAACTTGAGGTCAAGGAAGACCTTAAAGCCCAAATCCTTGAACGTCTTGACGATCTCAGGACCCTCGGCGTAATAGAGCGTCATGCCAACCTTGAGCCAGGCGGCATGGCCCGAAAGCTCGTGGGCAAGTTCGAGCGCACGCTCACGGGCACAGTCGAGGGCGACGATTACGCGGTCGCGGGCATCGGTCTCTAGCATTCGAAAGCACCTACCAGTTCGTTAATGTCCTTCACGCCCTGGGACTCGGCCCAGGCCTCGAGCTCATGCGCGATCTTGAGCGAAGCGCACGGATCGACGAAGTTGGCCATACCGACCGACACGCAGGTGGCGCCGGCCAGGATAAACTCAGCCGCATCCTCACCGGTCATGACACCGCCGACACCGTTGATGGGGATATCGACGGCCTGGGCAACCTCCCAGACCATGCGCACGGCAATGTGGTGGCACAGCGGGCCCGAAAGGCCGCCCTTGGGCTTGGCCACGCGGGACTTGCGGGTATGGACGTCGATGGCCATGCCCTGGATGGAGTTGATGACCGAAAGGCCGTCGGCGCCGGCAGCCTCGAGGGCCTTGGCGATCACGGCGACGTTGACCGGCGCCATCTTCACGAACAGCGGCTTATCGGTCACCTTGCGGCAGGCAGCCATAACGGAAGAGGCGCCCTCGGGCGTGGAGCCCATGGCAGCACCGCCGGCGGCGATATTGGGGCAGCTCACGTTGATCTCGTAGCCGGCAGCCCAGGGGCACAGCTCGACATACATCTCGAGTGCGCGGACAAACTCGTCAACGGAGTGGCCGGCAACCTGACAGATGACCTGGCAGCCGTCCTTGGACAGCTGTTCGAGCCACGGACCGGACTCGCGAGCAAAGGCGGCCACGCCGGGGTTCTGAAGGCCCACGGAGTTGATCATACCGCCGGGGATCTCGGCCATGCGGGGCGCGGGGTTGCCGGGCCAGGGCTCGGCAGCGCAACCCTTGGTGGTGATGGCGCCCAGCTGGGAAACATCAAAGAAGTTCTGGAACTGCCAACCGTAGCCAAAGGTACCGGCTGCGGTGTTGATGGGGTTCTGCATCTTGACGCCGCCGAAATCGACGGCCATGTTCACGGTACCCACTAGAAGACCACCACCTTGGAAGCATCGAACACGGGGCCGCACATGCAAGCACCCTTCATACCGTCGACCGTCTCGACATTGCAGGTGTTGCAGGCGCCAAAGCCACAGCTCATCATGCGCTCGAGCGACACCTCGCAGTACGCACCGGCCTCGGCGGCAGCGGCGGCGACTTTCTTCATCATGACGGCGGGACCGCAGCTGGCGACGTAGTCGTAGCCGCCCTCGCCGAGCAGCTCGGCTGCCGGGTCGGTGCAAAAACCGTGCGTGCCCAGCGTGCCATCGTCGGTGCACACGTTAACCGTGGCGCCCAGCGCGCGGAACTCGTCGATGCCCACGGCCTTGGAAGCGGTGCCAAAGCCCAGGCACACGTCCACATCAACACTCTGCTCGGCAAGCATGCCGGCAAGGCACAGCACAGGCGGAACGCCGATGCCACCGGCGACGAGCAGGGCCTTCCTGGTGCCCTCGGGTACCATCCAGCCACGGCCACCGGGGCCCAGCAGGTTAGAGGTGGAGCCGGGGCCCATCTGGGACAAACGACGGGTATCGTCGCCCACGACGGCGTACCACAGCTCGACGGTGCCGGCCTCGGCGTCGGCGCGGTAGTAGCTCAGGGGCACGCGAAGCAGCGAGGACGCATCACCGGGTACGGCGATGTTCACAAACTGACCGGGCTTGAGCGCACTTGCAAGCTTGGGGGCCGAGATGACGAGCGAGAAGACGCCGTCGGCAATCTCCCGGTTCGAGACGACCTCGAAGTCGTGCATGCGTGCAGTGGAAGGTGTGGGCATAGACGCTCCAATCCCCCATGCGATTGCATGGTCAAAACGAACAGAAAGCGCGGCACCGCAAGGGCGCCGCGCACAAAAGCGATAAGGCTATGCTAGCAGATGCAGCCGTCGGCAAGCGTCTGTTTACCGCCGACAAACACATCGGTGGCACGACCGGTGAGCGTGCGACCGGCAAAACCGGAGTTCTCGGCGCGCGACTCGTAACCGTCCTCGCCAACCGTCCAGGTGGCGGACGCGTCGAACACGGTCAGGTCGGCAACGGAGCCCGCCTTGACCTGAACCTGGTCGAGGCCCAGGATCTCACGCGGCTTGATGGCCATGAGCTCGACCATGCGGCCCACGCTCATCTTGCCCGTGTTGACCAGCTCGGTGAGCACGAGCGACAGCGAAGTCTCGAGGCCGATCATGCCAAAGGGCGCAAGCTCGAACTCGCGGGCCTTCTCCCACGGGGTGTGGGGAGCGTGATCGGTGACGATAGCGTCCACGGTGCCGTCGATGACGCCCTGACGGATGGCCTCGGCATCCTCCTCGGTACGCAGCGGCGGATTGACCTTGAGCGAGGTGTTGTAGGTCTCGTCCAGGTCGTTCTCGGTCAGGAACATGTGGTGCGGGGTGGCCTCGCAGGTAACCTGAACGCCAGCGGCCTTACCGGCACGCACGATCTCCAGGCCATGGGCGGTGGAGATGTGCTGGATGTGCAGCTTGGCACCGGTCAGCTTGGCGATCTCGATGTCGCGGGCGATCTGGAGCTCCTCGCCGGCAGCCGGCCAACCCTCGAGGGCCAGACGGGTCGAGACCTTGCCCTCGTTGATCTGGCCATGGCCGACCAGATCCTCGTCCTGGCAGTGACTCATGAAGACCTTGCCGAACATCTTGCCGTAGTCCATGCAGCGACGGAGCATGCCCGCGCCCTGCACGCCGCGACCGTCATCGGTGAAGGCGACGGCGCCGTGGGCGACCATATCGCCCATCTCGGACATGGCCTCGCCCTTTAGACCGCGGGTCATGGCGCCCGACGGATAGACGCGGCAGTGGCCAACCTCGGCAGCACGGGACTTGACGAACTCCACGACGGTACCGTTATCGGTGACGGGATCGGTGTTGGGCATGGAGCACACGCCGGTAAAGCCGCCCTTGGCAGCTGCGCGGGTACCGCTCTCGATGTCCTCTTTGACCTCGTAGCCGGGCTCGCGAAGGTGAACGTGCATATCCACCAGGCCGGGGACGAGGTACTTGCCGGAAAGGTCGCGGACCTCGGCTCCCTCGACGGCGAGATTCTCGCCGACCTCGGCGATCTTGTCGCCGTCAATCAGGACGTCAACGACACCGTCAAGCTCGACGGACGGGTCGACGACGTGGGCATTCTTAAGAAGCAAGGCCATTATCGGCACCTCCAAGCAGCAGATACAGGATAGCCATACGCACGCAGATACCGGCGTAGACCTGCTCCAGGATGACGGAGCGTTGCGGGTGGTCGGCCATATAGGAATCGAACTCGACGCCGCGGTTGATGGGGCCCGGGTGGCAGATAATCGCGTCGGGCTTCATGAGCTTCTCGCGGTCCTTGGTCAGGCCGAAGAGCTTGTGGTACTCACGAATGGTCGGGAACGGGGCACCCTCGAGACGCTCCTGCTGCACGCGCAGCATGTAGACGACGTCCAGCTCGGGCAGGACGGAATCGAGGTCGCTCGTCACGTGGTCGCAGCCCAGGACCTCGGGCGCCGGCGGCAGCAGCGTGCCGGGGGCGACGGCGTAGGTCTCGCAGCCCATGATCTTAAGGGCGGGGATCAGCGAGCCGCAGACGCGGGAGTGCGCGATATCGCCGACGACGGCGACCTTCAGACCGTGGAAGTCACCCTTGTGCTCCCAGATGGTGTACAGGTCGAGCAGGGCCTGCGTGGGATGGTTGTGCTTGCCGTCACCGGCGCAGATGACGCTCGCGGGCGAGTTCTGCGTGACGATGTAGGGAGCACCGGCGTGCTTATCGCGCACGACGATGCAGTCGATCTTGTAGGCGTTGAGGGTCTCGACGGTGTCGACGAGGCTCTCGCCCTTGACCGTGGAGGTCGAGGAGCCGCCAAAGTTGAGGCTGTCGGCCGAAAGACGCTTCTCGGCGAGCTCGAAGGAGCTGCGGGTGCGCGTCGAGGGCTCGTTGAACATGTTGACGATAGTCTTGCCCTTGAGCGTGGGGACCTTCTTGATGGCACGCTCGTTGACCTCGGAGAACGCCTTGGCGGTCTCGAGGATGAGCTTGATGTCCTCTTCGGAGTACTCGGTAATGTCGATCAGGTGCTTATGGTTGAACGCCACGGTACTACTCACCTCCCAGCGGCGCGGAGCCCACGTGGGAACCCGGCGCGACGTCGTTAATCTCGACGGCGGTGTGGCCGTCGACTTCCTTCATATATAGGTGCACGTTCTCCTCATGCGACGAGGGAACGTTCTTGCCGACAAAGTCCGGCGAGATGGGGAGCTCGCGGTGGCCGCGGTCAACGAGGACTGCCAACTCAATGCGACTCGGACGGCCCAGGTCCATGACGGCGTCGAGAGCGGCGCGGATGGTACGGCCCGTATACAGGATGTCGTCCACCAGCACGACGCGCTTGCCGTCGACGCTAAAGGGAATGTTGGTGGCGTGGATCGCGGGAGCGAAATTGGTCGCATAGTCATCGCGGTAGAAGCTGATGTCCAGGCTGCCGAGCGGAACGTCGACGCCCTCGATCTCCTTGATCTCCTCGGCGAGCTTCTTTGCCAGAAGGTCGCCGCGCGTGACGATGCCGACCAGAGCGAGGTCTTCACAGCCCTCGTTGCGCTCGAGAATCTCGTGCGCGATGCGGGTCATCGCTCGATTGACGGCGGTCTCGTCCATGATGACCGCCTTGGGGGAAGTCGTGCCCATCGATCTCCTTCCTCACATGTCTTGACTGCTGACACAGTCAAAAAAATAGATGCCCGACCGCTTAAAGCGGACCAGACACCCACAGGAAAGGCTGCTCTTTGGCAGCTATGTAATTCCATGTGGGTATCTCGTACCCCTTTAATGGTCAAGGGATAGTGTAGCCAACCTCAAGCTTAATTGCGAGCATTAATACAGAGCATTCCGTAAACGGAGCCCAATGCTCAATAAACCTATATATATTTGTGGGACGAGCTTGAAAACACACGCACGAGCTGGCATAATCCCCTCTGCTGCACGCAAATCGGATCTACGTCCAGGGCCGTAGCGTGGGCACTATCGCCAAAAGAGGAATATCTCTGTGTAGATTGCGCACAGGGAGCGACTTCTGTGCTATAGTTCAGGCTTGTTTGTTAACGCGACATGTTCGTTTGTCGCCCAAGGAGGGTCAGTTATGTCCAAAGTTTGCGAAGTTTGCGGTAAGCACCCCGTTGCCGGTCGCTCCATCAGCC
>CAKWZF010000044.1:0-14117 GCA_934865005.1 uncultured bacterium
CCCTGGGTCAGCTCAACATCGGAGACGATGTAGAACTCGGCCAGGTCGACCGCCTTGTCGCCGGTCAGCAGCGCGTACATCTCGGCGGGAACGACCGCCTTGACGCGGACCTGCTGGCTCTTGGTGAAGGTACCGGCAGAACGAGCATCCTCAAGGGCCTTGGTCACGGCGCTACGGAGCTCAAGCGAAGCCTCGAGCACACCCTCAAACTCATTGGCCTCGTCGACCGTGATGGGAGACTTGTACCAATCGAGCAGCGCGGCGTACTTCTGGTGATCGACGCAGCCGGCAGGCGCATAGGCCATGGCCTCGTCGACGGTGTAGGACAGGATCGGCTGCAGATCGCGCATGAGCATCGAGAAGAGCTCGGCCAGCACGGTCTGGGCGCTGCGGCGCTCGAGCGAGCCGGGCTTGTCGCAGTACAGACGGTCCTTCAGGGCATCGAGGTACACGTTGGAGAGCTCGGTAACCACGAAGTCGTAGAGCGCACGGTAGGCGCGCGGGAACTCGTAGCTGGCGTAGGCATCGTCGACCTCGGCCTGGACCTGGGTCAGACGGGCAACCATGAGCTTGTCGAGCGGCAGCAGGTCGGCAAAGGCGACGCCGTCGGTCTCGGGCTCAAACTGACCCTCGAGCTCGGAGAGCAGGAAGCGCAGCGTGTTGCGGAAACGACGGTAGGCATCGGACGTACGAGCAAGTATCTCGTGGTCGATGGACACGTCGGAGCTGGTATCGACGGATGCAACCCACAGACGGATGATGTCAGCGCCCATCTCGTCGCAGACCTTATTGGGGTCGATGACATTGCCGAGCGACTTGGACATCTTACGGCCCTGGCCGTCGAGGGTGAAGCCCTGCGAGACGACCGCCTTGTACGGAGCGTGGCCGTTGGCGCCCACCGAGGTGAGCAACGAGCTCTGGAACCAACCGCGGTGCTGGTCGGAGCCCTCGAGGTACACATCCGCCGGATACTCCAGCTCGGGACGGTACTCGCAGACGGCCTTCCAAGACACGCCGGAGTCCCACCACACGTCGAGGATGTCCTTATCGGCCTTGAGGTGATGGCCACCGCACTTGGGGCAGACGCAAGCCTCGCCCAGGTAACTCTCGGGAGCGTCGGTGAACCAGGCGTCGGAGCCCTTCTCGTGGAAGAGCTTGATGACGGCGTCGAGCGTGGCGTCATTCATGACTTTCTCGCCGCAGTCGGCACAGGTGTAGCTCGGGATGGGCACGCCCCAGTTGCGCTGACGGCTGATGCACCAGTCGGGACGCTGCTCGACCATGGCACCGATGCGGTTGGCCGCGTGGGCCGGATACCACTTGACGTTCTCGCGGACCTCTTTGCCAGCCTGCTCGCGCAAACCGGTCTTATCCATCGAGACAAACCACTGGTCGGTAGCACGGAAGAGCACCGGGTGCTTGCAGCGCCAGCAGTGCGGATAGCTGTGCGTGATCTTCTTCTCGAGGACCAGGGTGCCGCGCTCGCGCAGGAACTCGATGATGTGCGGGTTGGCCTCGTCGGTATCCATGCCGCTGAAGGGGCCGCCGGTGCCAAACTCCTCACCGGTGTAGAACTTGCCGTCGTCATCGACCGGCATGCAGATGTCGGTGATGCCCTCCTTGAGGCAGGCAAAGTAGTCGTCGACACCGTGGCCGGGCGAGTTGTGGACGATACCGGTACCGTCATCGACACCGACGTAATCGGCCAGCAGCGCCACGCCCTCGACACCGTCAAAGATCGGCTGCTTGTAGTGGATGTGGTGGAAAGTCTCGGCGGGAACCACGTAGGGCTTGCCGTCGACCATGACCGGGGTGTACTCCCAGCCAAACTCCTCACAGCACTTGGGAGCCAGGTCCTCAAGCATGACCTCGGCGCGGCCGTCGTGCTCAACGGCGACGTAGGCGGCGCCGGGTTTGAGGGAAACTGCCTGGTCAGAGGGGATGGTCCACGGCGTGGTCGTCCAGATGATGAAGTCAACCGGGCCGTCGAAGTTCTCGAGGCCGGCGGGCTTGGAGGTCATCTCGAAGCGCACGAAGATGGACGGGCTCGTCTCGTCGGAGTACTCAATCTCGGCCTCGGCGAGTGCGGTGTGGCAGTGCTTGCACCAGTGGACGGGCTTATGACCGCGATAGATCATGCCCTTATCGAACATGGCCTTGAAGACCTCGATGTCGGCGGCGTCATGCTGGTGATAGAGCGTCAGATACGGGTTGTCCCAGTCGCCGAGCACGCCCAGGCGACGGAAGCCGGCCTTCTGCAGCTCGATGTTCTCGACAGCGAACTTGTTGCAAAGCTCGCGGATCTTAGCCGTGGAGGTCTGGTTGAACTTCTCGGTGCCGAGCTTCTCCTCGACCTTATGCTCGATCGGCTGGCCATGGCAGTCCCAACCGGGGACGTAGGGAACCTCATAGCCCTGCATCATCCAGTAGCGGTTGATCATGTCCTTGGAGATCTTGTTCATGGCATGACCGATGTGGATCGGGCCGTTGGCGTACGGAGGACCGTCGTGCAGCACGAACTTCTTGTGACCCTCGTTCTTCTTCAGAACCTGCTCGTAGACCTTGTTGTCCTGCCAGTCCTTGAGTCGCTTGGGCTCGGACTTGGAAAGACCGGCACGCATGGGAAAACCGGTCTTGGGCAGATTCATCGTCTGCTTGTACTCGTTTGCCACGGTACCCCTTTCATGTCGTGGGCGCGCACGCCCGTTGGGCACCAAAAAAAGCGCCCGTCCCTGCAAGCTGGGACGAAGCGCCACAAAACGGGCTGCACGCCCGCAAAAGCTCTTCGCTTAACCACCCAGCTTAGATGCCCTCGCCCGCGTATTCGCGCGCTCGCATCCGTTACTCGGCTGGCCTATATCGACGACCATCTCGGCGATGTCTACTAAGACGAACCTACGCAGCACGTCCGTTGGGACCGCAGCTCCGGGGTGATTTTCATCGGTCGCATGCACGGGTTCTCAGCGCTCCCCGCTCTCTGTAGCATGCGGACGGCCGACTACTCGTCCCCATCAACGCTTATGTGGAGTATGCTAGCACGTTCAGCGCCGGCGAAAAACCCTCAACACTGGTTTTATACGTTCGAAATTTCTCGCGGCTGTGGACCTTCTCTTGGAGCAAAATACCTGAAAGCACTTTATCGAACGAAAGAAGGTTGCTATGCGCACGATTGGAATGAGCGACTACACCGTTGGCGAGGATTGCTTTGACGAGCTGCCCGGCGCGCTGGCCGAGTACGGCGCGAAGAAGGTCGCGATCATTGGCGGCAAGCGAGCCCTGGCTGCGGCGCTGCCGGGAATCGAGGCGGCACTTGAAGGTACCGATGTCGAGGTCCTGGAGACGCGCGTCTATGGCACCAACAGTACGCGTACCAATATCGCCAAGGTCGTGAACTCCCCTGCCTGCCAGGAAGCCGACGTGCTCATCGCATGCGGCGGCGGCAAGGCGCTCGACACCGTGAAGACCGCAGCCATCGAGCTCAAGAAGATCGTCTTCACCGTCCCGACGATCTGTTCTAACTGCTCCGCCGCGACCGCCATTGCCGTTGTCTACAACGACGACGGCTCGCTCGAGGGCTATTCGTACCCCAACCGACCCGCGCACATCTTCATCAACCCCAAGATCATCGCCGAGGCACCGGCAGAGTACTTCTGGGCCGGCGTGGGCGATGCCCTGTCTAAGCAGCCCGAGGTCGAATACGCCACGAGCGCCGGCAACCTAGAGCACACCGCCGGTCTTGGCCTGGCACTCGCCCACACCTGCTCGGAGCCGCTGTTTACCTATGGTGTGCAGGGTCTTGAGAATGTGCGCCAGAGTCTGTCGAGCGAGGCCGTCAAGCAGATCGCGCTCGACATCGTTGTCAACACGGGCTATGTCTCGAACCTGACCAACCAGAACGATTATTACTACAACTCGAGCGTGGCGCACGCGTTCTACAACGCCACCTGCAGCATTCCGCGTGAGGGCACCTACCTGCATGGCGAGGTCGTGAGCCTGGGCGTGCTGGTACTGTTTGCCTATACGGGCGATACCGAGAACCTTGAGCACTACGCCGCCTTTAACAAGCAGATGGGGCTGCCCGTGACGCTTGAACAGGTCGGCCTTACCGAGGCGGACATCCCGGCGCTGTGTGAGTATGCCCACGCCACCAACGAGTGGAAGCAGGGTAACCCGGAGCCCTTCACCGACGAGAAGTTCGCCGCCGCCATCAAGGCCGCCAACGCCTACGGCCACACCCTCTAGCACTAACCCAAAACCACCACAAAGGGGACAGGCACCTTTGTGGTGGTTTTTTATTGCTCCAGCATGCTGGGGTCGAACTCGCTAGCCGGGATCACGCGATAACCGTGGCGGAGCAGTAAATCAACGAAGACGCCGTTGCCCGCCGTGAGGGTGCCGCTGAATGTTCCGTCGTAGATGCGACCCGCGCCGCACGAGGGACTACGGTCCTGCAGGATGCACGCGGCGATCTCTTCCGGCCCGCCCGCCTGCTCGCACATATCGAGCGCTCGTTGGGCACCCAGGCGAAATTCGCGATCGACCGAGATGCCCTCGCAGGTACGAACCTCTCCGTTCACAATCTCGGACGGCTTGCGCGGCGTGGGCAGGCCGCCAAAGACCTCGGGGCACACCAACAAGACCTCAGTCCCCGTGCGTTCGCAGGCCTCGACCAACGCGCGATGATAGTTGTCGAGCCCGTTATACTTGCAGCTCTCGCCCATCAAGCAGGCGCTCACCACGATCTTCATTTCCATCCCTCTCAAGCAAAACGCCCCATTTGAGAAAGCTGCTCAAATGGGGCGTCGGCGTTTACTGGCTCGACCGCGGCTTTACTGCTGCTTCGGCATCAGCGGATTTTCGCGCGTGAGGAGATTCATGAACTCCTCGCCCGTGATCGTCTCCTTCTTGTACAGATAACGAGCCAGCTCGTGGAGCTTGAACTTGTTCTCCTTCAGGATCTGCAGGGCGCGGTCGTGCGCATCCTCGATCAGCTTGGCGACAATCGCGTCCACGCGCTCGGCCGTACCGGGGGCGCAGGTGAGCGACGTATCCTGGTTGAGGTACGCATTCTGGACGGTACCGAGCGCCATCATGCCAAACTCGTCGGACATACCAAAGCGCGTCACCATGTTGCGGGCGAGCTTGGTGGCCTGCTCGATATCGTTGGCGGCGCCAGTCGTCATCTCACCAAAGATGAGCTCCTCGGCCGCACGGCCACCGCAGTAGACGGCGAGCTTGTCCAGGACCTCCTGGCGTGTGGTCAGGAAGCGCTCATCCTCCTCGACCTGCATGGTGTAGCCCAGAGCACCGCTCGTGCGTGGCACGATGGTGATCTTCGTGACCGGCGCAGAGCCCTTCTGGCGAGCGGCAACAATGGCATGGCCGATCTCATGGTAGGAAACGACCTGCTTCTCGTGGTCGGAAAGCACCGTGGACTTACGCTGTTGGCCGGCAATGACGACCTCCACCGACTCCTCGAAGTCGTCCTGGGTTGCACGCTTGCGACCTTCGCGAACGGCGCGCAGGGCGCCCTCGTTGATGATATTGGCCAGGTCGGCGCCCGAGGCACCGGGCGTGGCACGGGCAATCGCGGTCAGATCGATCGGCGGCTCGGTCTTCACACTCTTGGCGTGGAGCTCGAGGATGTTCTTACGGCCGGTCAGATCGGGCAACTCGACGGGGATGCGGCGGTCAAAACGACCGGGGCGCAGTAGAGCGGGATCGAGACTGTCGGGGCGGTTGGTTGCGGCAAGGACAACGATACCCTTGTGGTTATCGAAGCCATCCATCTCGGTCAGCAACTGATTGAGCGTCTGCTCGCGCTCGTCGTTGCCGCTAAAGCCGCCGCCATCGCGCTTCTTACCGATGGTATCGATCTCATCGATAAAGACGATACACGGGGCCTTTTCCTTGGCCTGCTTAAACAGGTCACGAACCTTTGCAGCGCCGCGACCAACAAACATCTCAACGAACTCAGAGCCCGAAATGCTAAAGAACGGAACACCGGCCTCGCCGGCAACAGCCTTGGCAAGCAGGGTCTTACCGGTACCCGGAGGGCCAACAAGGAGAGCACCGCGCGGCAGCTTGGCGCCGATCTCCTCGTAGCGCTGCGGCTTCTCCAGAAAGTCGACGACCTCCTTGAGAGACTCCTTGGCCTCTTCCTGGCCGGCGACGTCCTTAAAGGTCACGCCCACGTCCTTGGAGGCGATCACGCGCGCGCCGGACTTACCCAGTCCGCCGCCGCCAAAACCGCCGCCACCAAAGTTCATCGACGGGCCGTCATCGCCCATAGCCTTCTTCATGCGGCGGTTAAGCCACCAACCGATGAGGAAGAAAATCGCCATGGGAAGAATGAGAGTGAGCAGGT
Organism: uncultured bacterium; assembly: GCA_934865005.1. Classification (GTDB taxonomy): domain Bacteria; phylum Actinomycetota; class Coriobacteriia; order Coriobacteriales; family Coriobacteriaceae; genus Collinsella. The sequence goes on from CAKWZF010000044.1 coordinate 6,368, forward strand.
AGTAGGTCATCAAACCCGAGTTTTTATCGGGAACGACCGACTCCAGCGAAGCGCCAGACTCAAGCACGCGATCGGTAAAGCCCGCATCATTCGGCACACCGGTCGTCTTATAGGCGATGTTCTCGTCCTCGCCCTTCTTGGTGTAATAAATGGTGTAATCGTCCGTGTTGTACTCGACCTTGTCGACGCTCTTCTTATCGAGCGCTTTGACAAACGTCGAGTAGTCGGTCTTCGTAATCTGCTGCGTGTGACCGATGTTGGGGAACAGAACGGTCGAGAGCACGAGGTAGACGACGAAGGCGATGAGCACGTAGAGGATCATATTCCGTCTACGCTTGTTGTCATCCATCTCCATCTGTTTGAACTCCATCTACTGGGGTTGATAATGGTTTCTAGAATACCCAACCCAAGCGACGATAAACCGACGCCGGGCACGAAAGGACAGAGATGGCATCACTGGAAGTCGGCAAGGTTCAGATCTATACGGGCGACGGCAAGGGCAAGACGACGGCTGCTATGGGGCGCGAGAGGATGTCGAGGAACTGATTGCGATAAAGCCCGCCACCACGGAACTCGTGCTCACCGGCCGCGGGCTGCTGCCGTTGGCCGACCTCGCGGACTTAGTCACCGAAATGCGTCCCATCAAACACTACTTCGACGAAGGCCTCCTAGCCCGCCAAGGCATCGAATACTAATTGATTCGTTTTCCGCCAACACCTACAGCTCATAAGGAAGTTGCGGTGGAATAGTACTTGTTTGACGGTCCGCAAGGGCTTTTCAGGAACTATTTCACCGCAACTTATCAGGGGTATCCGACGGATGAGCTAGGCGGTGGCGCGACCTAGCCAGTTGCCGCTGTGGTGGTAGATGGTGAACATGGTTGCGGTGATGAGCCAGGTTACGGGGTAGACCAGCAGTAGATGCTCGAGCGACGGATCGAAGGGCATGATCGCAAACACCCAAATCACTCTGAGTACGACGGTGCCAAAGATGGTGAGCATCATAGGCTGCAGACTCACGCCGGCGCCGCGGATGGAACCCGAGGCGTTCTCGATAATCGAGAAAATCGCATAGAACGGCGCAATGAAATGGAGGATGGTCGTGGTGTACGCCGAAATCGAAGCATCGTCGACAAACAAACGCGACAGCGGGCCCGAGAACACCAGCAGCACGGCAGACAGGCCACCAATGAGCATAAACGACAGCACGAGCGACGTATGGTAGCCCTTGCGCATACGCTCGTAGTTGCGCGCGCCAAAGTTCTGCGCCGAGAACGTAGTGATCGATACGCCGAGCGCCTCGGTCACCATCCAGATAATGCCATCCAGGCGCCCAGATAGACCCCAAGCAGTCGTGACATCGGCGCCAAACGAATTAACCGACACCTGGATCAACACGTTCGAGATCGAATAGGCAGCCGATTGAAAACCGAGTGGCAGACCACACGAGATCATACTCTTGCAAATACCGCGATCGATGCCGAGCCTAGACAGCGAAAGACGCCATGCACCCGGAGCGCGCATCATGCGCAACACGATCATCGTTGCATTGGAGCAAATGGTCAGCGCCACTGCGATGCCGCAGCCCAGCGCCTCCATATGCAACACAGCGACAAAGATGATATCCAGCACCACGTTAACCAGGCAGCCAGAGGCAATGATCACGGCGGGCCCGCGTGTGTCGCCCACGGCACGCAGCAGTGCGGTTCCCATATTAAGCAGCAGTGCCGCAACCATCGCGGCAAAATAACAGCGAGCATAGGCCACGCCCTCGGCCAATAGTTCATGCGGCGTGTTCATAAGCACCAGCATGGGCTCAACGAACACTATGCCAAGAATCGAGAAAACGATACCGCCCACCAGCGCAAGCGTCATGGCCGTATGGACCGAACGGCTCAGACGCTCATCATCGTGCTGGCCAAAAAACTGACCCGTGATAACGGCACAACCAGCGCCAACGCCAACGCAAAAGCCAATGCAGAGCTCGGTGAGGACCATCGTGGCTTGAATGCCGCCCAGCGCGAGCTTGCCGCCAAACTGACCGACAATATAGGTACCGATAAGCGTGTAGGCCTGCTGAAAAAACGAACTAAAAAAGATGGGAACGCACAGCGAAAGCAGCTGCTGCCAAATAACACCCTGCGTTACATCGATAGCCGTAGATTTCTTAGCCACACGCCCTCCCCACACGCATACGTCAAACAACAAAACAGCAATTTAAAACCAAAGCCAAAACCAGCTTAGCACCGACTGGCGGCGACCGAAACACCCCGAATTAGAGCGCGGTGCGAAATATCTGCCTAGTGATACAAACCCGGCTGGTAGTGATACTCATTGCTCACGTGCGGGCACAGCTGCCAAAAGGCGACGGCGCTCGCCGCGGCCACGTTGAGCGAATCGACCCCGTGCGCCATCGGAATGCGCACGGCGCGGTCACAGCCCTCAATGGTCTTGGCTCCCAGGCCGGCACCCTCGGTACCCATAAAGATCGCCAGGCGATCAATCTCCTGCAGCACGGGATCGTCCAACGACACCGAATCATCCGTCAACGCCATGGCGGAACACGAAAAGCCGGCATCGTGCAGCGCCGCCAGCCCATCATGCGGCCATACGCGCGCCTCACTGCCAATACGCGTCCACGGCACCTGAAACACGGTGCCCATGCTCACGCGGGCCGAGCGACGATACAGCGGGTCACAGCACGTAGGACTCACCAAAATGCCATCGACGTTCAGCGCAGCCGCCGAGCGGAAAATCGCGCCGACGTTGGTGTGGTCGACAATGCCCTCGAGCACGCACACGCGCACCGGGCGCTCCCCCGCCGCCTCGACGACGCCGCCCAAGAACTCGGCTACCGGAATCTGACGCGGGCGACGGAACGCCGCGAGCGCACCGCGCGTCACGTTAAAGCCCGTCAGCTGCTCCATAAGCTCCATCGAGGCCACGAACACGGGAACCGGGCCCGCACCTTCGCGTACCGCCAGGCGCTCAAACAGCGGCATCATCTGGTCGAGCCAGCGTTCGCCCAAAAGAAAGCTCACCGGCTCGTATCCGGCGCGCACTGCACGCTCGATGACCTTGGCACTCTCGGCGATAAAAATGCCCTTCTGCGGCTCCAGCACGCAGCGAAGCTCACGCTCGGTCAGTCGCACGTAGGCATCGAGCCGCTCGTCCTCGAGCGAATCGATTCGCAGCACCTCAACGGCATCAGTCATAGCAGCCTGCCCGCACCTTTCTTTACAGCAGATCTATACCAAACGAGGCGACGCTAAGCGCCGCCCCATGCATTCAAATAACCCGATGATACCGTTCACGCCAGACGATTTACGCCTCAACGCGACGATACGTCACGAACTCATAATCGAGACCCTCGTCACCCTCGCCCGCGGCAATCGTGGCAACACCGCCACGCCTCGCAATCTCCCACGCGGGATCGGCATCCAGATCGGGAAAGTACGTATCTACGTCATGCACGCAATGGTTATGCGTAACCTCGGCCTCGACGCAATACGGCAAGAACTGTCGATACACCTCGCCGCCGCCGATCACCCACGCAACGGGTTCATCGGCTACCGCGACGAGCGCTTCGTCAACGCCATGCACCACGTCGACGCCCTCGGCAGCAAAGCTCTCGTCGCGGGTGAGCACGATATTACGGCGATTCTTGAGAGGACGCCCGCCGGGAAAACTCAACAGCGTCTTGCGCCCCATAATGACCGGACAACCCTTAGTGCATGCCACAAAATGACGCATGTCGGCACGGTTGGACACGACCATGTCGCCCTCGCAGCCAATGCCCCAGTCATCGCACACGGCGACAATAGCAGAAAGCTTACACGTCATGCCCGCCACCTACACCGCGATGGGAATGTTCTTGACCTGCGGACCGTGCTCATAGCCCTCGACGATGAGGTCGTCGGTCGTAAACGCATAGAAGTCATGCACGTCAGGGTTCAGCGTTACCTTAGGCGCCGCAAACTGCGGACGCTCGATAAGCTCGCGAACGATATCGACGTGACGGTCGTAAATGTGAGCATCGGCGATCACGTGCAGCAGCTCGCCGGGAATCATGTCGACCGACTGCGCAACCATCATGAGCAGAATGGCGTACTGGCACACGTTCCAGTTGTTCGCGGCCAAAATGTCCTGGCTACGCTGGTTGAGAATCATGTTGAGCGTGGGCTTATCGTCCTGCGGGCGCTGCGTGACGTTATACGTCACGCTGTAGGCGCACGGATACAGGTGCATCTCGGAAAGGTCGCTAAACACGTACGTGTTGGTCATGATGCGGCGGCTATACGGCGTGTGCTTGAGGTCGTACAGCACGCGGTCCATCTGGTCAAAGTCGCCCTCGGCATAATGGCTCTTCTGGCCAATCTGGTACCCGTAGGCCTTGCCGATGGAGCCGGTCTCATCGGCCCACTCGTCCCAGATATGGCTGTTGAGATCATGCACGTTATTGGACTTCTTTTGATAGATCCACAGGATCTCGTCCATGGCAGACTTAAGCGCCGTACGACGCAGGGTGAGCGCGGGGAACTCCTCACGCAGGTCATAGCGTGCCGTAACGCCAAAGTTTTTAATGGTATAGGCAGGGGTGCCGTCCTCCCACACCGGGCGGACCTTTTTGCCCTCGGTGGTGGTGCCATGGTCCAAGATATCGCGGCACATGGCTACAAACTGTTGATCAGCCTTGCTCATTGACCCTCCTGTCAGTCGCCTATAAGCGAGATTCATTGTAGCCCAGGCGCACGCGGCCCCACAGCCCAAACATAAGCCCTCATTTTCTGACATATGACAGAAATTCCTTGCGCGAATCTGCACGTTCGCTATTCTATTGTTGACATATGTCAGATAAGGAGTGTGCATGGCAGGAAGACGCGAGAAACTGCGCCGCGTCGGGATCATCCCCGAATATCGCGGTTTTACCCCCGATGGCCTGGCGAGCGGCGACGCCATCGACATGACGGTCGACGAGCTCGAGGTCCTACGCCTATGTGACCTGGAAGGACTCAATCAGGAGGCAGTCGCACAGCAGATGGGCATCGCGCGCGCCACGGTGGCGGCTATTTGCAGCCGAGCGCATCGCAAGGTGGCAAACGCGCTGGTAAATGGTCGGGCGCTCATCATCGAGGGCGGCAATATCGCATACTCCCCCATCACCACGACAACGGCCGCATGGCCAGCAAAGGAGGTCGGCACCATGAGGGTGGCAACGACGTACGACAACGGCAACATCTTTATGCACTTTGGCCGCAGCGAACAGTTCAAGATCTACGACATCCAGGATGGCAAGGTGCTCAACGAGCAGGTCGTAGGCACCGGTGGCACCGGCCACGGCGCCCTGGCGGGTCTGCTTGCCAACGGCGGCGTGGACACGCTCATCTGCGGCGGTATCGGCGGCGGTGCCATCAACGCGCTCATCCAGGCCGGCATCACGGTCTATGCGGGCGCCCAGGGCAACTGCGACGCCTGCGTCGAGGCACTCATTGCCGGCACGCTCGCACAGACCGGCGAGGCCACCTGTGACTGCCACGACCACGACCACGAGCACATCCAAGAGCACGGCGGATCCTGCGGTTGCCATGGCCATCACGAGAACGAGGGCCACGAGGGCTGTGGCTGCCACTAGCGGCAAATGCTCTGGCGCCAAGACGTGCCATTCGCGCAACAAGCCACACAACGGCGAAGGCCGCCTGGAGTACCATCCAGGCGGCCTTCGCCATACACGACTCAACTAGTCGTTACTTCTTGTTGCGCATCTGCGCTTCCATCTGGCGCAGCAGGTCCATATCGGACTTGGGGCCGCCCGTTCCCAGGCCGCCCATGCCGCCCAGCCCCATGGCATCCAGACCGGGAATATTGGGCATGCGCATCTTTTTGCCCTTCTTACCCTTCTTGCCCTTCTTGCCGCCGGCCTGTGCCTGATTGGCCATCGTGCGCATGCGGCCCATCATCTTATTCATCTCGCCCCACTGCTTCATAAGGCTATTGACCTCGGTGGGGGTCACGCCGGCGCCCTTGGCAATGCGGGCACGGCGCTGGCCGTTGATGATGGAGGGGCGAAGGCGTTCCTCCTTGGTCATCGACATGATGATGGCCTCGTTCTTATCGAAGATACCTTCGTCCAGGTTACCACCCATCTGGTTAAGCGCACGCTGGCCACCGGGGAGCATGCCCAGAATGCCCTTCATGCCGCCCATCTTCTTGACGGCCTTCATCTTGTCGAGCATGTCGTTCATGGTAAAGCCCTCGCGCAGCATGCGCTCGGCGGCCTCGAGCTGCTCGGCGTCGGCCGCCTCCTGGGCCTTCTCGATAATGCCGACAACGTCGCCCATACCCAGAATGCGCTTGGCCATACGATCGGGGTAGAACGGCTCCAGCGAATCGGGCTTCTCGCCCATGCTCACAAACTTGATGGGCTTGCCGGTCACCTGGCGCACGGAAAGCGCGCCGCCGCCACGGGCGTCGCCGTCGAGCTTAGAGATGATCACGCCGTCAAAGTCGGTGCGCTCGGCGAAGGTCGAGACGACGTTGACGATATCCTGACCGGTCATGGCATCGACGACCATCAGCACCTGATCGGGCTTGACGGCCTTCTTGATGTCCACGGCCTCCTGCATCATCTGCTCATCGATCTGAAGACGTCCGGCGGTATCGACGATGACCACATCGCGCAGGTGGTCGACGGCCTCCTGGATGGCGCCCTTGGCGATATCGACCGGGTGCGCACCGTCGCCGCGGAAGACCGGTACGCCGATCTCGCCACCGAGCGTGGCCAGCTGGTCGGCAGCAGCGGGACGGTAGACGTCGCACGCGGCGAGCAACGGCGAGCGACCCTGCTTCTTGAGCAGGTAGGCCAGCTTTACGGCAGCCGTGGTCTTACCGGAACCCTGCAGACCCACAAGCATGATGACATTGGGAATACGGTTGCTAAAGACGAGCTTGCTCTCGGTGGAGCCGAGCATCTCGGTAAGCTCGTCGAGCACGATCTTGACGACGTTTTGCGCCGGAGAGAGCGACTCCATGACCTCTGCGGTCATGCAGCGCTCCTTGGTCTTGGCGACGAACTCCTTGACGACCTTAAAGTTAACGTCGGCCTCGAGCAGCGCCATGCGAATATCGCGCATGGCCGAAGTAATATCGGCCTCGGTCAGCTTGCCCTTGCCGCGCAGGCGGTCAAATGTGTCGTTGAGGCGATCGCTCAGGGAATCAAACACTAGTCACTCCTTAATTGGACTCGCCCACCAGGGCGCGGCAGAAATCTTTGGCATTGAACTCCTGCAGGTCATCGACCTGCTCGCCCACGCCGATGCGCAGGATCGGGAGCTTGAGCTTCTCGGCCACGGCCATGGCGATGCCGCCCTTAGCCGTGCCGTCGAGCTTAGTCATGATAATACCGTCCAGGCCCAGCGCCTCGTTAAACTCGAGCGCCTGGTTCAGACCGTTTTGGCCCGTCGCGGCGTCGATCACAAGCACGACCGAAACCGGCATGGGACCGGCGGCCATATTGGCGGCGCGCTTACGGGTCACATTGACCACCTTGGCAAGCTCGCGCATGAGCTCAGGGCTCGTGTGTAGACGGCCGGCGGTATCGATAAGCACCAGGTCGCTGCCGCGCTTGTCGGCCTCGTCGAGCACGTCGTAGCAAACACTTGCCGGGTCGGAGCCGCGGTCGCGCTTGATGACGGGGACGCCAGCGCGCTGGCCCCACACATCGAGCTGCTCGATAGCGGCAGCACGGAAGGTAT
>CAKWZF010000045.1:0-11011 GCA_934865005.1 uncultured bacterium
CGCGAGGCCTGCATGGAGACCGTCGACCGCCGTCTGGGCGTCATGGCCCCCTGGGCCCAGTACCTGCGCATCTCGGCCCTGACCGGCCGCAGCGTCGAGAAGATCTGGGCGATGGTCGACGCTGCCGAAAAGACGCGCTCGCAAAAGATCACCACCTCGCGCCTCAACACGTTCCTCACCGACCTGCGCGAGTTTGGCCACACCGTGGTGGACGGCAAGCGTCGCCTACGCATGCACTACGTGACCCAGACGGGTGTCAACCCGCCGACGTTTACGTTCTTCGTCAACCACAGCGACCTGGTCAACGACACCTACCAGCGCTACGTTGAGAACCGTATGCGCTCGACCTTCGATTTTTCCGGTACGCCCATTCGACTCTTCTTTAGGAAGAAGGAGCAAAAGGATGCATAATCCGATTCTGCTGACCGCCATCTGCGCCGTGGTCTCGTTCTTTATCGGAGCGATTCCGTTTGGCCTGATCCTGGGCCGTGTGTTCAACCACACCGACATTCGCAAGGCGGGCTCCGGCAACATCGGCACCACCAACGCCCTGCGTGTGGCCGGCCCCAAGGTGGCCGCGCTCACGCTACTGCTCGACTGCCTTAAGGGCGCTATCTGCGTCCTTATCGCCCGTCCGCTCATCGCGGGCGTGGGCTATGGCTTCCCCGTGAGCATCATGGCGCCTGGAGCCCCCGGCGATTGGATGCTCGGCATCATCTGCCTGGCAGCGGTGTGGGGCCACATCTTCTCGCCCTACCTCAACTTCCATGGCGGCAAGGGTATCGCCGTGGGCCTGGGCGTCATCCTCGCCTGGTACTGGCCCATCGGACTTTCGCTGCTGGGCATGTTTATCGTGGCCGTCGCCATCACCAAGTTTGTGTCGGTGGGTTCGCTTGCCGCGGCCATCGGTCTTCCCATCGCCGTCTGCGCGGTCTTTCCGTACGGCAGCCTGGGTCTCAAATTTTGCATGGCGCTGATCGGCATCACCGTGGTGTGGGCCCATCGCGCGAACATCAAAAAGCTCATGACGGGTAAGGAGTCCAAGCTCTCGTTTACCAAGCGCGTCACCGAGCCCGACGATAAGTAGGAGAGAGTCATGAATGTTGCGCTGATTGGCTCCGGCTCCTGGGGAACCGCCGTCGCCGGCCTTGCCGCCGCTCGAGCCGAGCGCGTGACCATGTGGGCCCATAGCGAGCAGACGGCCGCCGGCATCAATGGCGGGCACCGCAATCCCCGGTATCTGGTGGACTACGAGCTGCCCGGCAGCGTCGTCGCCACCACGGACCTGGCGCAGGCGCTTGACGGCGCCGAGGCCATCATCTTTGCCGTGCCCTCCACGCACCTTCGCAGCGTGTGCCACCAGGCCGCGCCCTTTATCGCCGCCGATACCCCGGTGCTCTGCCTCACAAAGGGCATTGAGCCCGAGTCCGGCCTGCTCATGAGCGAGGTCATCGCCAGCGAGATCGGCAACGAGGCACGTGTCGCGGCTCTTTCTGGCCCCAACCATGCCGAGGAAATCTGCCGCGGAGGTCTTTCTGCCGCCGTCATCGCCAGCGAAGATACGCAGGTAGGGGAGACCTTTAAGGACTTGCTCCTGTCCACGGCCTTTCGCATCTATCTGTCGCAAGACATGACCGGTGTCGAGGTCTGCGGCGCCATGAAAAATGTCATCGCCATCGTGTGCGGCATCTCCGCCGGCACCGGTGCCGGCGACAACACGCTCGCCCTTATCATGACGCGCGGCCTGGCCGAGATTAGCCGTCTGGTGCATGCCCGCGGCGGTCAAGCTATGACCTGCATGGGACTTGCCGGCATGGGTGACCTCATTGCCACCTGCACCTCCGAGCATTCGCGCAACCGCACCTTTGGCTACGAGTTTGCCCACGGCGTTTCGCTCGACGAGTACCAGACGCGCACGCATATGGTTGTCGAGGGCGCCGTCGCCGCCCGCAGCGTGAGCGAACTCGCCCGTTCGCTGGGCGTAGACATTCCGCTCACCTTTGCCGTGGAGCAAACGCTCTACAACGGTGTTACTTTGGATAGGGCGCTCGAGATTCTCACCGACCGCGTCCCTTCTCAAGAGTTCTACGGACTCACCGACTAGCGCAGAAAGGCTACTACCATGGGTTCCATTAAAATCGCTCCGTCCATCCTTTCGGCCGATATGGCCAACCTCAAGGGCGAACTCGACAAGATCGCCGGTGCCGACCTTGTGCACTTCGACGTCATGGACGGCCACTTTACCGGCAACCTCACCTTTGGCGTTGACATCCTTAAGGCCGTCAAGCGCTCCACCGATGTGCCGGTCGACGCGCACCTGATGGTGTCGAACCCCGACGAGACGGTCGATTGGTACGCCGACGCCGGAGCCGACATGATCACCGTGCACTACGAGGCTTCCACGCACCTGCACCGCACGCTCACCCATCTGCAGCAGCGCGGCGTCAAGGCCGGCGTGGTGCTCAACCCCGCCACCCCCGTGTGCGTACTCGAGAGCATCATTGACGTCGTCGACATGGTGCTGCTCATGAGCGTGAACCCCGGCTTTGGCGGTCAGAGCTTTATCCCGGGCACCATTGCCAAACTGCACGAGCTCAAGGCCATGTGCGAGCGTCACGGCGTTTCGCCTCTCATCGAGGTCGATGGCGGTATCTCTTCCAAGAACATCGCCGAGGTCGTCAAGGCTGGCGCCAACGTGCTCGTCGCAGGTTCCGCCGTATTTAAGTCCGAAGATCCCGCTGCCGAGGTTGCGCTGCTGCAGAAGCTGGGCAACGAGGCCGCACAGGAGGCATAAAACCTTATGACCGCAGGTCAAAACCGCATACCCGTGAATCTTGACTATGCCGCCTCGACGCCCATGCGCGCCGAGGCGCGCCTTGCGCAGCGCGAGTACGACGACAGCGAGCTTGCCGGCGTCAACCCCAACTCGCTGCATTCGCTCGGCCGCAAGGCCGCTGCACGCCTGGAAGTGGCGCGTCGCGAGATTGCCCGCAGCTTTGGCGCGCGCGTTCGCCCGTCCGAGATTGTTTTGACCAACGGCGGCACCGAAGCCAACCAGCTGGCGCTGCTCGGTCTTGCCGAGGGCGCTCGTCAGCGCGATCGCAAGCGTAACCGCGTGATCGTATCTGCCATCGAGCACGATTCGATTCTGGACAACCTGCCGCTGCTGCGTGCTGCCGGCTTTACCGTCGACCTGGTGCAGCCCTGCCGTGCAGGTTATATTGAGCCTGCCGCGCTGAGCGACTTGCTCGGCGACGACGTGGCGCTCGTGAGCATCATGGTTGCCAACAACGAGACCGGCGTGGTGCAGCCCATCCGCGAGCTGGCCGCCGCTGCACATGCTGTCGGCGCCCTGTTCCACACCGATGCCATCCAGGGTTATCTGCATATTCCGCTCGATGCCGCCGAGCTGGGCGTCGACGCCATGTCCGTCGCCGCTCACAAGATTGGCGGTCCCGTGGCATCCGGCGCACTCTACCTTAAGAGCCGCACGCCGCTGCGTCCGCGCATCTTTGGTGGTGGACAGGAAGCCGGCCGTCGCGCCGGCACGCAGGATCTGCGCACGCAGCTGGCTTTTGCCGCTGCCGCTTCCGTGTTGCTGCCGAATGTGGGCCGGGAGCGTGCGACGCTGCAGACCCTGTCCGACAAGCTCTACGCCACGCTTACGGCCCATCCTCGCATTCACGCCACGATGGGCGACTACGTGCAGGCAGACCGTCTGCCGGGTATGGTTTCGATCTACGTTGACGGCATGGACTCCGAGGAGCTCATCATCAAGCTCGATGCCGCCGGTTTTGAGGTTTCGGCCGGATCGGCTTGCTCGAGCGGCAGCATGGACCCCAGCCACGTTTTGAGCGCGATGGGCATCGGTCGCGAACAGGCGCTGGGCGCACTGCGCATTTCCTTCGACGACCGCGTGAATCCGGGCGATCTGGACGACTTTGCCCAGACGCTGCTCTCGATCGTAGGCGCCGCATGATCGTCTCCGAGCTTGAACGTGCGCTGCTGGCGCGCTACCCTAAGGCGGACGCCGAGGGCTGGGACCACGTAGGCTTATCCGTGGGCGACCCTGCCGCCGAGATTACCAACGTGGCCTGCGCGCTCGACGCGACCGAAGCCAACGTGCACCGCGCTTTGGAGGCCGGCGCCAACGTTCTGCTGACGCATCATCCCATCTATATCAAGGCGCCCAAGGCCTTTTGTCCGCCCAGCGCGACGCGCCCCCAGTGCAGTGCGGCGCTCTACGAGGCTGCCCGCTGCGGGGTGAGTATTATCTCGCTCCACACCAATCTGGACCGCTCGCATGAGGCTCGCGTTTGCCTAAGTACGCTGTTGGACGCCGCACCCGCAAGCTCGCTGGAGCACGTGGACGACCCCGAAGCGACCGGCCTGGGCGCGCTTGCAACGCTCAACGACCTCTGCAGCCTGCGTGACCTTGCCGCGCGCGCCGCAGCGGCGTTCGGCAGCGACCCGCGCGTGTGGGGCGAGGCCGATCACCCGTGCCGCACCATCGCCATTCTGGGCGGCTCCCTCGGCGACTTTGGCGAGCTTGCCATCGCCGCCGGTGCGGATGTTGTCGTGACGGGCGAGGCGGGCTACCACGTGGCGCAGGACCTTGCCTTGCGCGGGCTGCCAGTGGTTTTGCTCGGCCATGACCGCTCCGAGGAGCCGTTCGTTGATATATTGATGAACTCTGCAGTTAATGCCGGGATCGACCCCCGTCATGCGATTAAAATACTGAACCCTTGCCAATGGTGGACTGTGACAAAAGGAGAGAACTTATGAGCGCCGGCGCTACGCTACTCAAGCTGCAACAGATCGATTTGGAGCTCGCCCGCAACAAGAGCGAACTTGCCAATATGCCGGAGCTCAAGGAGCTCGCTTCCAAGCGCAAGACCTACGTTAAGCTCAAGGCCGAGATGACTAAGCTCTACGCCCAGCGCAAGGACCTGGATATTGAGCTCGACGATCTCAACACCACCGAGATCCAGACCAATAACGCCATCGAGGCCGCCAAGAAGCGCCACGTTGACGGCTCTGACTACCGCGAGGTTCAGGACCTGGAGAACGAGCTCGCCACCCTGGCCAAGCGCCTGGACAAGATCGAGCACACCCGCAAGGACGTCGTCATCGCCCATAAGGAGGCGCTCGACCGCGAGGCTCGTGCGCAGGCCATCATCGCCAAGTTCGAGGAGGGCGTGAAGGCCGATACCAAGGCCGCCCGCGCCAAGGCCGCCGACCTCCAGGCACAGATTGATGCCGCCACCAAGGAGCGCACCGCGCTTGCCGCCACGCTGCCGACCGACGTCCTCACCGATTACGAGCGTCTTCTCAAGCAGTTCCGCGGCCTGGCAGTCGAGACCATCAAGGGCAACATCCCCACAGTCTGCCACACCGCGCTGCAGGCGTCGTCCATGAGCGACCTCAACCACGACGGTAGCGAGATCACGCAGTGCCCGTACTGCCACCGCCTGCTCGTGCTCCCCAGCAAGGAAGCCTAACGATGACGGCGGTACCCAACAATTCAATGCAACTTGAGGGAAAAACGATCCTGCTGGGAATTACCGGCGGGATCGCCGCCTATAAGTCGTGCAATATCGTGCGCCTGCTGCAAAAGCGCGGCGCGCACGTCAAGGTTGTCATGAGCGAGCATGCCACCGAGTTTGTGGGCCCGCTCACCTTCCGTGCGCTCACCAACGAGCCGGTTGCCGTGGGCCTGTTCGACGACCCCTCCGACCCCATCCACCACATTTCGCTGGCGCAGGAGCCCGATCTGGCGGTCGTGGCGCCCGCGACGGCCAATATCATCGCCAAGATGGCAAACGGTATCGCCGATGACCTCATCTCTACTACGCTGCTTGCCACGCCGCGACCCATCGTGCTCGCCCCCGCCATGAACAACGGTATGTGGAAGGCGCCGGCAACGCAGGCCAATATTGCCGCGCTGCGCGAGCGCGGTGTCCATGTGGTGGGACCCGGCAGCGGTTACCTTGCCTGCGGCGACGTGGACACGGGACGCATGAGCGAGCCCGAGGACATCGTCGAGGCCGTCTGCGAGGTGCTCGACCCCGCGCCTCAGGACCTGGCAGGTAAGCGCGTCGTGATTACCGCCGGCCCCACGCATGAGCCGATCGACCCCGTGCGCTTCATTGGCAACCGTTCTTCGGGCAAGATGGGTATCGCCCTGGCGGGGGAGGCCGCACGTCGCGGTGCCGCCGTCACGCTCGTGCTGGGACCGACATCGCTCGACGTTCCCCGCGGTGTGGAGTGCGTGCGCGTACAGACCGCAGCAGAGATGCTACAGGCGGCTCTGAGCGCCTTTCAGACGGCCGATGTGGCCATTTGCGCGGCCGCCGTCGCCGACTACACGCCTGCCGCCCCTGCGGACCACAAACTCAAAAAGGCCAACGAGCGCCTGGATTGCATCGAACTGGTCGAGACGGTCGATATTTTGGCTGAGCTCTCGCGTCAGAAGGGGGAGCGGTGCGTGATCGGCTTTGCGGCCGAGACCGATAACGTCGTGGAGTACGCTCAGCGAAAGCTCGCCCACAAGGGTTGCGATGCCATTATCGCCAACGATGTCTCGCGCGCCGATTCGGGCTTTGGAACCGATACCAACAAGGCCTGGATTGTGAGCACAGCGGGCACGCAAGAACTCCCCGTGCTAACAAAACCCCAGCTCGCAGATACAATTTTGGACTTGCTTCAAAATATTTAAAAAAGTTCTTGCACAAGGGCAAAGTTTCGGGTTAATATACTCCCTGTTGCGAGCGAGAGCAGAGCAACAAACAAAAGCTTCGGGACGTGGCGCAGCTTGGTAGCGCACTTGACTGGGGGTCAAGGGGTCGCTGGTTCGAATCCAGTCGTCCCGACCAGAAGTTTGCAGGTCAGGCACCTAGTGCCTGACCTTTTTTGTTTTAAGCAATTGCTTAGTTTTGATTAAGCAACAGGGTGCCAATAATCTACCTACGCGATAATCGCCTTTTGCGGTTACTTGCGCGTTTTGCACACGCTTGAGCCGATTTATTAACGCGATATGAATCTACATACGCGTAGCTGGTATACAGCCGAGTACAGGCTGTATTTATCGCGGCGATTTACACCGATAAAGCGACTGTAACGGACAAGCGTGTCGCTGTATTTATTCCAGTAGTTCACTTGATCTGTGGACAAGTGTGCTGTTGCAACGAAACGGCAAGCGAGATGAACTCTATACGAGGGTGCAGCAGAGGTAATGGCGGGGGAGTGCAGCAGGCGCTCTGAGAGCCGCTGTATGACCCCATTTCTCCTCAACCCGATTACCTATGCTATGAACCTCGAATTGTTCGAGTAATCGCCAAAAGAAAAGCCCTCGCAGGATTGCGAGGGCTTTGCGCTAAAAGAGATCAGAAGCAGAAAGCGGGGAGAACATAAAACGAGTCCGTCGCGCTGTAGCTGTAGCAAATACCGCCGCTTTGAACATAGCGAAAGGACGTGGAGCTGCGCGGTCTCACGGAGCGAGTCCAGTGGCTATAGCCTGATGCACCGGAATAGTTCGACCCCGTCACGCCCTTGGATTTGTAGCACTCGTACTGGATGCCGTCGGATTGCATATCCCCGTATACTTCGGTTGCCGAGAGCAGAAAAACCTTGTCGGTCGTCGCTGAGGGGGCACCGCCCCAGTTACCGCCAACGTTATCGGTTGTCTTTGTGACGGGTTTCACCTTTGACTGGAAGAACCTCTTGCCTTATTAAAGAAATACGCCAAATACAACGGATATAAAGCGGAAGGAGGCGACATCGAGTAACTATCAAAGGCCAGATTAAGGAGCCAGCCATGAAGAAATGCCTACCCTCCATCGTCTCAGCAACTCTTTGCCCCTCCCTTGTCATGACACCATTTGTACCCGTTGCGGCAGCCCATGCCGACGAGGGATCTCCCGCCGAGAGCAGCGAGATCTACGTCGGAGACAACTACGACGAAAATTACGATATATCCCCTTTTGAGCGCGGGCGCTGCACGGATTCATATTCCAAGGCGTGGTGCGATTCTCACGGATTTGCAAATAACCGCACCGTCCCTCACAAGGTCAAGCTGGACGCGAAGGAGGAGGCTTGCCTGCGCGATCCCTACCTTGCTGGCACCGCAGAAGTTATCGCCGGTCTCGTGACAACCGGTCCTGGCGGCGGCTTTTTTGCAACCGCAATGACATCGTACCGACATTTCACTTGCATGTTCTGAAAGGAAGTTGCCATGTTGTCGCAAAATCAATCGAGATACTTGGACACAATCGGCTTTACCCTGCTCGCATCACTCTTTGCTAGCGACCTTTTGCTGAAACCGCCCAAGGAACTCGTTTTGCTTGTCATAGACTGCATTTCCGCCCTTTACTTTACGGCAACCCTAATCGTCGGACTAAAGGAGAGGAAAAAAGGCGCAGTCGTTGCGTCCGCCGTAGGCGTGATCACAGCCATTGCATCATTCTTTATCTGACACATTGGTGATTTAGGGGCGATATCGTAGGAATACGACCAGGAGAGCCGGGACCAGATTGCCCGGGTTGCCCGGTCGGCTCGCGCGACGGCGCGGCGGTTCCACAGAAAGATCTCCGGACTTCACGCCGTTTCTGATCGCATTGTAGACAGCCATCTCGTCTTCGCAGTCGGCGAGCACGCGGTGTGCGTCGTCGTTTTGGATGTCCAGCAAATCTCGAAGGTCCTCCATGCACCAGCGTCCAAGATCTGGCCATGCGCGTTGCGCAAGCTGATAAGTGTCGATTGCGATGTTGTAGTTAAAGTCCAGGCCAAAGCCGTCCCAGGCAGAACGGCTTTGTTTCCTTGATTATCAACTTCATCCGGGCATTTCCCGCATTCATCCGTGTGTGTACGGATGAATGCGGGGTTCGATACCCCGGCGGCCTGATCGGCAGGCCGCCGGGAACTCTCACTCCTCGATAAAAGCCGGCACCCGGTTAGTCCTGCGCATCTTGAAATCGCCAGTTTCGTGGGAGACGTAGAGAATGCCGTCCATCCCGTCTCGCGATGCATATGAAAGGTGAACAGAACCGCAATCCGCTCCATCATCGTCGAGAAGATCGAACGAATTCGGATCGCTCGTTGCGGCCAAACGACCACTCAGACAAGAGCCATCGCAATTAAAGATTTGCCATTACATGTCTTCGCCTGCAAGAATCGCCATAGACGGCCTGGTCGCGCCATCGTTGACATACATCCCGTCTATGCCAAAACCGTTCTCAGCGCCATCGATAAACGATTGCTCGGACCTATACCTCGCAAATGATGCACACAGCACCATTGCAAGACAAAGTACAGAGCCAACAATCGCTATCTTTGCATAGCTCTTGCCTATCATGTCATTCACCTCCTTCGTATGTATCGAGGTATTCCTGCTTGAGCGTCTGCGAGGACGACTTGATCTTTTCCACGAGCGTGCCGGCCTCGATGAAGTAGAACGAGTTGGTAAGGTCTGCCAGGTCGTCGAGCAGATGGCTTGAGATGAGCACGCTGCGTCCCCGCGCCACCTCGCTGCGCATCGCGTCGCAGGAGGTTTTCCGTTTTCCCGGATCGAGGCCGTTCAGCGGTTCATCGAGGATGAGGTACGGGCAATCGGTCGCTATCGCCATGGCAAGCTTTACCTGCTGCTTCATTCCCGTCGAGAGTTTACGGGTCGGCTTGTCGAGATATGGGGAGATTCCGAGGGAGTCGCAGAGCGAGTCGATGTCGGCGGCCGATTTCCACGCCTCCCTAACGAAAGCAAGGTGCTCGATGGCCGATAGCGTGGGGTAGAGATCCGCGCTGCCCGAAGAGCTCAGGTAGACGAGTTCTGCAAATTCGGCTGATCGGCGTTGGCAGATTCCGTCTGCCGCCAGGCTTCCCGAGCGGATGCGGGTGGGAAATTGGCCCGACAGCGCTTCAAGAAGGGTGGTTTTCCCCGAGCCGTTGGGGGCAACGAGGCCCGCCGCCGTTCCCGGGCTCAGGAAAAGCGATCCGATCGAAAGTATCGTCGTGCTTCCGTATCCCACGCTCGCGTCCAGGAGCTCGAGCCCATGGTGCTTTTTAGCGGGTCCAGCCTGTTTGGGCGAACGCGTCACAACGGCGCCGACCGCGAAAAGGACCGCGACGTATATCAGGGCCACGGCAAGCATCGATGCGCTGCCTGAACCGGAGCCGATGAATTCTGTCGGGAAGCATCCTACGTAACCCGTTGCCTCGATAGGCGAGAATATGGCCAGCGGCAGGAGATTGAGCGCGGCGTTATGCCCCAGTGCCGAATCGGACAGTAACGGGAATGCCGGGGCCGCGACAAGCAGCGCGGAGGCAAGGGGGCCCGCGAGGACGCGCCTCGTTGCGGTCGATAGGACGGCGGAGCAAACGGATATCAAGGTTCCGCCCGCGAGCAGCGCGAGAAGCAGGGCTGTGAAGACGTTTCCCGCGGTCGTGGTGGTGAGCGCGCCGTCATGGAAGAAGGCGATCGGGTACCCGATCTGCCCGAAGCCGTTTAGGGCCAAGGCGTAAATGCCCCCGGGTGCGAGGCCGGCGAGGAGCATCGCGGTCCCCGCGGCGATTATCGAAAACACGATCTGGATAAGGCGCCGGAATTTGGGTGCGGGCGCCTTTGCCGCCAGGGTCCCGGGCCTTGTGGCCCCGAGCAGGAGTATCGACGAGAGAAGGAAGGGGATGAAGGGAAGGAAAGACGGCGCCGCGGCAATGGCGTAAGGCAGGAAGGAAAGGAATGGCAGGTCGTTTGCGGAGGCCGGGATATCCGTGATGCCGGAGCTGCTCAGGGCGCGGCAATATGCGAGCTCCGCGTCATTGGTCTCTCGGTCTCCCACGATGGACCCGGATTGGAAGCCCTCGTCCATGAGCGCGTAGTAGCTCTCGGCAGAATCGAGAAAGGCGGCGTCGGTTTGAGCGGCGAGGGCGGCGTTCGCGTATCTTGCAAGCTCAGCGTCATCTTGCTGCTCTGGCGATAGGTCTGTGCCGCTGGCCTGGGGCGCGCGCGTATTGAATG
>CAKWZF010000045.1:11021-13095 GCA_934865005.1 uncultured bacterium
GCCCTGCATGCCCTGCTTCATAAAGAAGGGCCCGTAGATGGGTGAATTGAACGCAATGGGGACGAAAAAGGCTGCAGCGAGAACGAGCGTACAAATCCATACGGCCTTGTCTCTTAGGATCAGTTTGAGAAGAAGTCGACAGTACATTTGGAAGCACCTACGTTCCTCAAAGAATCGTTAGATTAAAAGTAACAGACCGGATGAAGATACGTGCGACGGGGGCGAGGCGAATGGCTGAGCGGTATCGATATGCGGGCTCAACGGCATATCGACCACATAGATTATTAACTTGCATTTCTAACAGTTAAGGAGATGGGTGCTTTACAGCGCACTCCTTCGATGATGCCTTCCGCTAGTTGCTATGCCGGTTTCAGCCAACAAAGAATGTGCCCGGGCGCTCAGGTTCACCGTTGGCGTTGGCAACATATGAGATGGGCCAGACCCTTGCCGCGTGCCGATTGCGCGAGAGGTGTCGGGCTCCATGTTTATTCCACCTGCTTGTTATCAACCAGCTTCGTTCAACGTCAGACATTCAAGATGTCAGACGTCGAACCTGCGCCAAAGACGCAGCTGGGGCTACTAGCTGCCTACAATCGCTCGCGAAGCTCGCTTGTTCGTGCGTGAATGTCTGACAGCTCTGTCAGACATTGTCGGACATTTGATTGTTCGACAAATGTGCGCGTGGTCGCGTTCGCAAAGCTTACTGAACGGTCGATGGGCGCGTTGAGACCGGAGCAAACGGCGGATGCCAGAAAAATGGCCTCACAGAATCGCACCCATGGTTGATAAAATTGACCGCCCGGGCGCAAATACCCGGGCGGTCAATTCATCCCCTCGTTCGCGATCCTGTTGGGTTTTGGGGCTTTGACATGTTGTTGACGGATGGATCAGCCGTTCAGCTTGATCTCCCGGGGTTCCATGTGGTCGTCCCCCAATAAGACGTCCCTGATGTAGCTCTGCGGCAGGAACTCGACGGGCAGCACTGGGTCGTCGACGTAGCCGGGCACTGGGAGTAGGCGTGACCTTTGGACATAGCGTGGCCGCCTGCCGGCGGTCGGACTGCCACTTCAACCAAAAGCTCAGGCGCGCGCATTTAAATTATGGATATATCGCTTGATGGGCTTTTGATCAAGCATGAACATCGCAGGTAAATCCGTGTACCAATTTTTGGTACACGGATTTACCTGCGGTTTGTTGAAAGCTCTGACATGCGCTGTCGACTTCATTAAAATCGATTGCCGATCAAGTCTTCCTATATATGCGAGCCCCAAGAAACTGCGCTGTGAACCTGAGTCCTCTATCGATCGGCCCGGTGCACCGGGCCGCTGTCCTCGAGCCGGCAACAGCTTGCCGGTCTCAAAACGTATACTTGATTTAAGGCGGAGTGGAATGTGGGCGCGCAAGGAGATGCGGAATCGATGAGAGCCTCAAAAAAAATTACTGCAGTGTTATCATCTTTCATCCTCTCTATTCTTCCATTTCTGATTCTATGGGCGGCTTGGTCAGTCCTCCCTGATACAATTCCCGCTCATTGGAGTGGGGGTGTGGTTGATCGATGGGGTAATAAGCTTGAATTGCTGGTTGTTCCGCTGTTTTCTCTGATTGGTTCTATTGCAATTTCTGTGTACCTTATTGTTTCCACGCGGCGAAGAGAGTTCGCGGATTTCTCTGTTCGAATGCGACGGGACTTTGTTGCGTGCTATATTTCTAGTCTTCTTTTATCGACAACCTGCTCAGTGATAATTGCCGTTTGGGTTCAGTTGATTCTTTCGCAAAACACTGCGGTTGATGGGGGGCTTGGACTATCGATCCTGTATTCCCTTCCCGGGCTATATGTGATCTTGTGCGCTTTGCCGCCTTTTTATGCGAGCGGCGAGAGCAAAAAGGCAGAGCGCCTGATAACAGTTCTTATTGGCGGCGCGGAGATTGTTCTTTGTGGAATAGTGCTTGAAGGTTCGGCTGCCTCTTATGCGATGATTGGACTGATGATTCTGTTCTGTGCGTTTGAGATTGTGTCACAGACAAGGGATAGCCGGTCCTTATGAGTTGAATTACGCGCGTGCGGATATAAAGG
>CAKWZF010000046.1:0-12787 GCA_934865005.1 uncultured bacterium
TCGCACTCAAGTCGGTATTCGGCCATGCGCCCCAGGGCATGGGCAAGCATGAGGCCCCGGCGCTCATGCTTATCCCCGAAATCATCCTGGCTGTCATGATCTTGTGGTTTGGCATCGCCACCCCGCTGCCTCTCGTGCACGGTGTGGAGACCGCGACCGGCATCGTGCTCGAGCAGAGCACCGAGGAACTTCACGCGACGCCGATGTACCGCGCTGTGTTCGGTACCGAGACCGCTCAGAGCGAGGTGGAGTAACGAATGATTGAAACTGAGAACAAGGTGTATGCCCGTCGCTGCGAGAGCCATGTCGAGGCCCTGCGCCGCGCCGTTCCGGGCTGCATCGAGAAGGTCGAGTGGCAGTGCGAGGACCAGCTGACGATCACCGTCAAGCAGGACAAGCTGCCCGAGGCCGTCCACTACCTGTACTACGAGCGCTACGGCTGGATTCCCGTGATCATCGGCAACGATGAGCGCAGCCTGTGCGGCCGTTACGCCGTGTACTATGTCATCTCCATGGAGGGGGAGGACCCCGGTTGGGTGACCGTGCGCACCGAGGTCGATCCCGCCAAGATGACGTTCCCGTCCGTGACGCCGTTCGTCCCCGCCTGCGTGTGGGGCGAGCGCGAGCTTCGCGACATGTTCGGCCTGATTCCCGAGGGTTTGCCCGACCGTCGTCGCCTGGTGCTGCCCGACGATTGGCCCAGCGGCCTGTACCCGCTGCGCAAGGACTCCATGGACTACCGCTTCCGTCCCGCTCCCGCGAGCGACATGGAAAACTACGAGTTCTTGGCCGATACCAAGGGCAAGGAGACCACACTCGTCCCCATGGGACCGCTGCACATCACCTCCGACGAGCCCGGCCACTTCCGCCTGTTCGTCGAGGGCGAGACGATCGTCGATGCCGACTACCGTCTGTTCTACGTGCACCGCGGCATGGAGAAGGTCGCCGAGACGCGCCTGAACTATGACGCCGTGACGTTCCTCGCCGACCGCATCTGCGGCATCTGCGGCTGCGCCCACTCGGTGGCCTATGCCGAGGCCGTCGAGCGTGCCCAGGGCATTCATGTCCCGCCGCGCGCCCAGTACATCCGCGCTATCATGCTCGAGGTCGAGCGTCTGCACTCGCATCTGCTCAACATTGGCCTGGCGTCGCACTACACGGGCTTCGACTCCGGCTTCCAGCAGTTCTTCCGCGTCCGCGAGAAGTCCATGGACCTGGCCGAGAAGCTCTCCGGTCACCGCAAGACCTACGGCCTCAACGTGATCGGCGGCGTGCGTCGCGACATTTTGGCCGAGCAGAAGCTTTCCACGCTCACGACCATCCACCAGCTGCGCTCCGAGGTTCAGGAGCTCGTCGACGTCTTGCTCTCCACGCCCAACTTTATCGAGCGTACGAGCGGTATCGGCATCTTGGACCGCAAGATCGCACGTGACTTCTCGCCGGTCGGCCCGCTCATGCGTGGCTCGGGCTATGCCCGCGACGTGCGCTTTGACCATCCCTTCGACGGCTACGCCGATCCGGACGTCCAAAAGATGCACGCCGCTACGGCCGACACCTGCGATGCCTTCGGCCGTACCGCCGTTCGCATCCAGGAGGTCTACGATTCGATCGACATGATCGAGACCATGCTCGAGAACTGCCCGTCGGGCCCCATCCTCACCACGGATTGGGAGTACACCCCGCACAAGTACGCCATCGGCGCCACCGAGGCGCCGCGTGGCGAGGACGTGCACTGGGCGATGCTCGGCAACAACCAGAAGTGCTACCGCTGGCGCGCCAAGGCCGCCACGTACAGTAACTGGCCGGTCCTGCGCTACATGTTCCGCGGCAACACCGTGGGCGACGCGGCGCTGATCGTCGGCTCGCTCGACCCGTGCTACTCCTGCACCGACCGCGTGACGGTGACCGATGTCGCCGCCAAGCGCGACCACGTGCTCGACAAGGAGCAGTTCGAGAATGTCTGGCGCGACAAGTCTCCGCTTGCGGGCGAGGGCACCATGGCCGCTCCGCTCGATGAGGAGGCGCTCTAATATGCTGAAGCTTTGGAAGGTTAACGCCAAGGCCGGTGACGCGACGGTCAAGTACCCGTTTGCGCCGTTTCCCACCAACAAGGACATGCGCGGCAAGCCCGAGCACAATGCCGAACTCTGCATCGCCTGCGGTGCCTGCGGCGTGGCTTGTCCGGCCGATGCCATTCGCATGGACACTGACCTTGCAGCCGATACCATTACCTGGTCGATCGACTACGGCCGCTGCATCTTTTGCGGCCGCTGCGAGGAAGCCTGCCCCATGGAGGCCATCAAGCTCACCGAGGAGTTTGAGCTGGCCGTCATGAGCAAGGACGACCTCACCAGCAAGAGCGTCTACACGCTCGAGCACTGCTCGCGCTGCGGCAAGCCGTTTGCCCCGCACAAGGAAATCGACTACGCCAAGCGCCTGCTGCAAAAGACCGGCGGCATGGAGGCCATCCAGGCCGCCCGTACCGTCGGTATGTGCCAGGAGTGCAAGCGCGAGCTCGACGCCCTGCGCGCCGCCTCGGCCGTAAAGACCGGCAACGCGCACGGCATGGCTGCCAACGAGACGCTTGCGTCCGGTGAGCCCCAGGGCCCCGGCATGGAGTATCTGGGCGGCCACGGCGTGAACCCGGAGTATATCGACCGCGAGCTCAACCCCGATGCGCCCGAGATTCCCGCCGGTCCGGCGCCGGTCGAGGGCATCATCATGGATTTTGAAACGAAGGAGGAGTAACCATGGCCGAACCCACGCTTTTGCCCGAGCGGCTTCAGTACCGCCCGACCAAGATCGAGCTCGACGAGAGCATCGAGAAGGCCAAGGCGACCCTTCTTAAGAAGATCAAGCGCTCGGTGTACGTCTACCGTGTTGACTGCGGCGGTTGCAACGGCTGCGAGATCGAGATCTTCGGTTCCATCACGCCCGTCTTCGACGTCGAGCGCTTTGGCATCAAGGTCGTGCCCTCGCCCCGTCACGCCGATGTGCTGCTGTACACCGGCGCCGTGACGCGTGCCATGCGCATGCCGGCCCTGCGCGCCTTTGAGGCCGCACCCGATCCCAAGATTGTGGTGTCCTATGGCGCGTGCGGCTGCACCGGTGGCATCTTCTACGACAACTACTGCGTCTGGGGCGGCACGGACAAGATCTTGCCGGTCGATGTCTACATCCCCGGCTGCCCTCCCAGCCCCGCGCAGACCGTCTACGGCTTTGCCATGGCACTTGGCCTGCTGGACCAAAAGCTCCATGCCGAGACCACGGTGGAGGCCGCCGGCGAGCAAGCCGATATCCTGCACCCCGGTGTGCCGTACAAACTGCGCGTCGCCATCGAGCGCGAGGCTCGCGCCATGAGCGGCTACCGTTACGGCCGCGACCTGGCCAACGAGTTTATGGATACGCTCGAGGGCGCGCCCAAGGGCGATATCCGCGGTGCCATGGCGCTGCTCATCGACAAGCAAGATGATCCTCGCCGCGTTGAGGTCTACTCGGCGTTGCAGGATCTGGTGCTGGCCGGAGGTCGCTAGATGGAGCTCACGGACCGCTCTGGTTACTTTGCGGGCCCCGGTATGCTCGGCGGCTCCTTTGGCGATGCCTCGCGCGCAAGCGACGAGGCCGCCGAGGGCGTCGCCGACCCCTGCCTGGGTCACGCGCCCGACCAGGTGGTCTTCTACGAGCTCACGCGTAAGTTTGTGGAGACCGAGGAAGACGTTCCCCAGGAGGCCTGCGACGTGCTGTACTACACGCTCGCCGTGGGCCACCACACCGGCGTGCTCGACTGCTTTGAGCCGCGCCTGTCGGTGCCGGTGAACGTGTTCTATTCGCTCGTTGACGCGCTGCCGGAGGGGGAGGCCAAAACCAAGTTCGAGGCCATCCGCTCCTTTGGTGAGTGCCAGCTCGACAAGGCGGCGGTGCCGTCGCTGCTCGAGACCTGCGATGCGTTGCTCGACGAGCGCGGTTTTCGCGGTTCTGCCAAGGCCGGCATCTCGGTGTTCGATGACGACTTTGGCCTGCATGCCCAGCAGGTCTCGTTCTTAATGAAGTTTCGCGATCTGGTTGAGCGCGTGCGCGATGTGTCGGGCGTGTATCTGACGGGGAGGTTGCAGTAATGGGTCGCGTTGTGGATGGTCGTGTGAACGGCGCTCCGTTTGCGGGTATCGTGCTCACGGCGGGAAGCGTGCTGCGTGCCGACGATGCCGCCGGCCCTGTGCTCTCCAAAAAGATGGAGGACGCGCCGCTTGCCGGCTGGTACACCATCGATGGCGGTCAGACGCCCGAGGATGACATCATCGAGGTCAAGCGCGAGCGTCCGCCGCGTTTGGTTTTGGTCGATGCCGCCGACATGGCGCTGCCCGTCGGCGCCATCCGCCTGCTCGACAAACGCGACGTGGCCCGCAAGTCGATGTTCACCACGCATTCGCTTTCTTTGTCGATTCTGATCGAAGAGATTGAGCAATCGTGCGAAGATATCGTCTTCATAGGGATTCAGCCGGGAGACACGGAGTTCTACAACCCCATGTCCCCGGAGGTCTTTGAGGCTGTCGACGCCGTGTACGACGCCGTGGCCGCCAACGACTTTTCCCACTTTGTCCGCTTGGGGCAAGAGCAATAGGAGCGCTTGTCCCTGCTGATTAGGAAAGAAGTGATTGACATGGCAGATTCCAAGGCAGAATATCCCGCTCCCGATTGCCTGGCGCCCGCCGCGATCGAGGCCAAGACCGAGGCCGCCGGCGTGACCAAGGCTAACCTGCCGGTCGCTAAGGCCTTTCTGTTGGCAATGTTCGCCGGTGCGTTTATCGCCTTCGGCGGCCTGTTCTTTACGGTGTTTTTGAGCGACAGCACGCTGGGCTGGGGTGCCCAGCGTGTCGTGGGCGGCCTGTGCTTTTGCCTGGGCCTGGTGCTGGTGCTGGTGTGTGGCGCCGAGCTGTTTACCGGCAACTCGCTTATGGTCTGCGCGCTCAAGAGCAAAAAGATCACTCTGGTCCAGATGCTCAAGGCCTGGGTCGTCGTATGGGTCGGTAACTTTGTCGGTGCCCTGCTCATCGTCTTCTTGGTGTACATGGCCGGCATCTATAAGCTCAACGGCGAGGCGGTCGCCAATTCCATGGTGAGTGTCGCCGCCGGCAAGGTGACGATCGACTGGGTGACGATCTTCTTCCGCGGCATCCTGTGCAACATCTTTGTGTGCCTGGCCGTGTGGATCGGTACCGCCGGCAAGACCGTGGTCGATAAGGTCGTGGGCATTTTGCTGCCCATCGCCGCCTTTGTGGCCTGCGGTTTTGAGCACTGCGTTGCCAACATGTACTTTTTGCCCATGGGCGCCGTGATGCACGCATGCGGTTATGGTGCCGAGGTTGCCGGGGCCGATGCACTCAACGTCGCGGGCATTGCGTTTAACCTATCCGCCGCCACGCTGGGCAACATCGTGGGCGGCGCGGTTCTGATCGCGCTCGGCTACTGGTTTATCTACGCCAAGAAGTCCGAGGCGTAAGGTACCGTCTGTTTGACGTTGGGCCTCCCGCGGGGCGTTGCCGTGCGGGAGGCTTTTTGGGTCTGGGGCTCATTGCCGGGCTTTTGGCCTGTTGTGTTTGGCTTGCGAAAGGGGTAATCGAGATGGCATCTGCTGTGGAGCGTGACGGTCGCGCCGTGGTGACCACATGCGGGGGATGCTATGCCGATTGTGCCTTTGCAGCCCATGTTGAGGATGGGCGTGTGGTGGCCGAGTTGCCGGTGCCGGGGCACCCGTGCGCGGCGCGTGCCCTGTGCGCCCGCGGGCGGCATCGCCTGGACATGCCGTTTGACGAGCGCGACCGGATTTTGCATCCCATGCGCCGCCGTCGGGATGGCTCGGGGTTCGATGCGATTACCTGGGACGAGGCGTTCGCGCAGATCGCCGAGCGTCTTTTGGGGATTGTTGACGAGCGCGGACCTCGTGCGCTGGGCATGACGCTCGGCGTTCCCTCGTTCGACCGCTACTGGGCCTATCGCCTTATGCATGCGCTGGGCTCGCCCAACGTGTACGGTGCCGACGGTGCCTGCGAGGTAAGCCGACTTACGGGTTGGGAGCACAGCCTGGGTTATAGTCCCGCCTCCGACCTTGCGCATACCGGCTGCATCATGTACCTGGGGCGTTCCATCGTGGATTCGTCGACGATGGGGGCCGTTGATGCGCTCAACGATGCGCGCCGGCGCGGGGCGAAAATCATCGTGGTCGACCCCCGGCGCAGCGGCTCGGCTGCGCTTGCCGACCGCTGGCTGCGCGTACGCCCGGGCTGCGACCTGGCCTTGCTGCTGGGCATTGCGCATGTGCTCATTGCCGAGGATCTGTATGACCACGAGTTCGTGACCCGCTATACCACGGGTTTTGACGAGCTGGCGCAGGCGGCCCGTGCTTGGACGCCCGAGTGGGCCGAGTCGATGTGCGACGTGCCGGCCGCAGAGATTGCCGCCACGGCGCGCGATCTCGCTGCCGTCGCGCCTGCCGCTGTGGTGGATGCGGGCTTTCATGGTGGCATCGGTATCGCGTATGCCAATAGCACCCAGACCGCGCGCGCGATTTGTCTGGTCGATGTGCTGCTGGGCTGTATTGGACATGCGGGCGGTGCGCTCAATCCGCCCACACCGCTTGTACTGGGCGACTTGGACCCTGTGCGTTTCGCGACGCCGTCGATGCCGCGTGAGCCTAAGTTGGGGTCCGAGCGCTATCCGCTCGTTGATCCGGTGCGCGGCCTGTGCACGACCATCGGCCAGTCGATTCTTGCCGGCGATTTGCGTGGGCTCATCGTCTATGCCAGTAACCCCGGTGCGGGCTATGGCAATGCACAGGCTTGGTTGGGTATTTTGCAGCGGCTCGACTTGCTCGTGACGATTGATATTCGTTGGTCCGAGACGGCGCGTGCTTTTGATTTCGTGCTGCCCGACGTGACGTATCTGGAGGCTGACCGCGGCGTGGGAACGGTGACAGGCGCCAACGATGCGCGCGTGTTCTACCGCAACGCCGTGCTGCCTGTGCAGCATGACGACACGCGTCCCGGTCGGGAGATTTTTGCCGGTCTGGCGCAGGCGTGTGGCGTGGGCGAGTACTTCCAGTTTACGCCGGACGACCTTGCGGCTGCCCAGGTGGCGCCTTTTGGGATCAATCTGGACGAGTTCAAGGAGCGTGGCTGGGCCGATACGGGCGTGGCGCTGCCGTCGCGCACGGGTGAGCCGGTGATTCCGCTTGCCGGCGGCAAGATTGCGCTGGCAAGCGACGTATGGGAACGAGCCGGTCTGGGTCGTGTACCCATCTGGATCGCTCCCATGGTGGAGCCCGGTCCGGGGATGTTTCGCCTCATTAGCGGCAACCGTCCCTTTGAGTCGCATACCTCGCGAAGGCTTGCGGCCCAAGGTGCCGCCGAGGCCGGATCGGACCTGAATGCCGTGCAGATGAATGCCGATGTCGCTGCGCGCATGGGCATCGTCGACGGCGAGATCGTCGAACTCGTGAGCGATATGGGCCGCGATCGCGTACGCGTGGAGACGACGCCCTATCTGCATCCGGCGTGCATCTTTACGTCGGCCGCCCCCGGCGGGCGTTCGTTTGGCGCCGATCCCGGTGGCGCTCAAGCCTTGGGCGTGGGCCCGCTCGACCATACACCGTTGCGTTGGGACCCGTTGACGGGCGCCGCACTCACCCAGGAAAACGCCGTTCGCGTGGAAAAGATC
Source organism: uncultured bacterium (assembly GCA_934865005.1). Lineage (GTDB taxonomy): Bacteria > Actinomycetota > Coriobacteriia > Coriobacteriales > Coriobacteriaceae > Collinsella. Next base: position 7,711 of record CAKWZF010000046.1, read on the forward strand.
GCGGCGCGCGAGGATAATAAAGACTAATTGATTCAGTAGATTGATTCGGCTGGTTTTTGATGAACGACCGACTGATCTGCCCTTGGTTTTGAAAGGCTGCACATGAGCGATAGGCAGAACATGTCCGATGAGGTGCGCGCCCGCCTGCGCGCCATTCCTTCCGTCAACGAGCTGCTTGCCGAGTGGCCGGTGGTGAAGGCGGCAGGGGAGACCTGCGACGCGGTGGTCCGTGCTGCCGTGACGGCTGAGCTTGACGAAGAGCGCGCCGCGATTCGTGCCGGTGCCGCTCCGCGTTCCAAGCGCGAGCTGGCCTCGGCCATCGAGTGGCGCGCGCATCGCTCCGCGCTGCCGAGCTTGCGTCCCGCCGTAAACGCTACGGGCGTGGTCATCCATACCAACCTGGGCCGCGCCCCGCTTGCGGAATCGGCTGCCAAGGCCGTGGCCGAGGTCGCGCGCGGGTACAGCACGCTCGAGTACAGCGTCGACACCTGCTCGCGCGGGTCGCGCAAGGAGCATGCCGCTCAGCTCATCCGCTCGCTTACCGGTGCCGAGGACGCGCTGGTCGTTAACAATAACGCGGCCGCCGTGCTGTTGGTGCTGGCGACCCATGCCGCAGGCAAGGAGGTCATCGTCAGCCGCGGCGAGCTTGTCGAGATTGGCGGTAGCTTCCGTATCCCCGATGTTATGGAGGCCTCGGGTGCCAAGCTCGTTGAGGTCGGGGCTACCAACCGCACGCATTTGAGCGACTACGAGCGCGCCATCACGCCCGATACGGCGATGATCCTCAAGGTCCATCCTTCCAACTATCGCATTGAGGGTTTCCACGAGGAGGTAGGTTCTCGGGAGCTTGCTGCCCTGGCCCACAAGCATGGCCTGCTGTTCTACGAGGACCAGGGGTCGGGCGCGCTTCTGCCCGATGACATCCTGGTGCGCGGTGGCGAGGAGCCCACGCCGGCTTCGGTCGCGGCGGGGCTCGATATCGTGTCGTGCTCGGGCGATAAACTGCTCGGTGCCGCGCAGGCGGGCATTATCATGGGTCGTCGCGATCTGGTCCAGGCCTGCGGGTCGCATCCGCTTATGCGTGCCCTGCGTCCGGGCAAGCTCGCACTGGCGGCGCTCGAGGCTACACTGCGCATTTACATGGATGGGGCGGATGTGGCCCATCGCGAGGTGCCGGTGCTCAACATGCTCACGCTTCCGCAGGCTCATCTGGAGCGCCGCGCACGCAAACTGCGCGAGCTGATGGTGGCAGGCCTCGATAAGGCTGGCTGCCCGTGCGCCGTTCAGGTGGAGATCGTCGAAGAATCGTCGACGCCCGGCGGTGGATCTCTGCCTACCGTGGAGCTGCCCACCATGTGCGTTGCCGTGCGTCTTGTTGACGCGCGCCTGACGGTCGATGCGCTCAAGCGCTCGCTCGTCCAAGATTTCGACACGCCGGTCGTCACGCGCGCCTCGCACGATCGCGTCCTGTTTGACGTGCGCACGCTCGTGGGTGACCGCGATATCGAGACGGCGGCATCGACGCTCGTCGCGTGCGTTAAGAAGGCGATTGCTCGATGAGTGAGGTTCAAGCGCTGGTGGAGTGTCCCGTTATCGTTGGCACGGCGGGCCACGTCGACCACGGTAAGTCGGCGCTGATCGAGGCGTTGACCGGCAAGAATCCCGACCGTCTGGAGGTCGAGCGCCGTCGCGGTATGACCGTGGAGCTTGGCTTTGGCGAGCTGGCGCTGCCGAGCGGCAAGATCGTCGGCCTGGTCGACGTGCCGGGCCACGCGCATTACCTGCGCGCCATGGTGCAGGGTGCCACGGGCATTGATGTTGCCGTGTTGGTGGTCTCTGCCGTCGAGGGCGTGATGCCGCAGACCCGCGAGCACGTGCATGTGCTGGAGCTGCTGGGCGTTACGCATATGGTGGTCGCGCTGACGATGTGCGACCTGGCCGATAGCGAGATGACCGAGCTTGCCGAGCTCGACGTCGATGACTTTTTGTCGGGTACCGTGTTTGCGGACGCGCCGATTGTGCCCGTGTCGTCTAAGACGAGCGAGGGGATCGACGGGCTGCTTGCGGTGCTCGACGAGCAGGTAAGCGCCTGCTGGGATGCCTGCCGCGACCGTGCTGAGCGCACCGACGCCGCGCCGCGCCTGCCGATTGACCGCTGCTTTACGATCAAGGGCGTCGGCACCGTCGTGACGGGAACGCTGCACGATGCACCGGTTGCGGTGGGCGACGAGCTGATGGCTTTGCCGTCGCGTACGGTCTGTCGTGTGCGCGGGATTCAGGTGCATGGCGATACGCCGCGCGCGCTGCCTGGGCAACGCGTGGCGCTCAACCTGGTTGGTGACGGTGTCGCGGCACTTGACCGCGGCGAGATGCTGGGCGTGGCAGACCGTTTTGGTCAGACGTTGCGCTTTATGATGACGTTCACCTACCTGGGTCGCGAGGGCGCCAAGCCGCGCGTGCTCGAGTCGGGCGCGCGCGTGCATGTGATGGCCGGCACGGCCGAAGTCGTCGGCCGTATCATGCTTTTGGAGGGCGAGGCCCCCATGGCGGTGGGCGAGACCCGTACCGTGCAGGTGCGCTTGGAGGAGCCGCTGCCGCTGCGCGCCGGAGACCATGCTGTGGTGTTGTCGTATTCGCCCGTTATGCTTATCGGCGGCGGGCGTGTGCTGCTTTCGCGCTGCCGTCGCTCGCGCGAGCTTTCGGCGGGGGAGCGCACGCTGCTTGCAGCGCTTGAGGCCGGCGATGCCGTCGCTGGTGTGGACGCGTGGCTGGCGCTGCAGACGCTGCCGGTTACGACGGTTGATGTTGCCGAGGCTTTGGATCTTGCTGCCAGCGATGTTGATACTGCGCTGCGTGCGTTGGTGGCGGAGGGTGGCGTGCACGTGCTTGCCGGCTCGGACAGGCCGTTGTACATAAATGCTCTCGCGCTCGACGCCGCAATGGACGCGCTCGCGACGACCCTGACTGCCATGCACGCCGCTGCCCCTAAGGAGACGGGTTTTACGCCCGGCGCGGTCGCCCATGCTGCCTGGCCCGCTGCGGATGAAGCCTTTGCCGCGGCGTTGATTGCCGAGGGCTGCTCACGTGGCGTGTGCGCCGCCGAGGGCGCCGAGGTATTCGATCCGCATTCGGCCGCCGCGGCGGCTCGCGTGGTGCGAGAGGCTTGCGAGCGGATCGTGGCGCTGCTCGATGGGGCCGGCCTCGATGCACCGACGTTGCCCGAGGTGGGCGAGCAACTGCAGCTCGATCGCGACACCATGGCGCGCGCCCTGCGCGAGCTTTCGCTCAACCGCTCGATCGTTAAGGTCGAGCGCGACGTTGCGCTGTCCGCTGCCACCGAGGCCCATGCGCGCGAGCTCGTCGCCGCCGCCATTGAGGCAGCCAGCGGCGCTGCTACCACGAGTGCCCTGCGCGAGGCCCTAGGCGTGTCGCGCAAACGTGCCATCAGCATCTTGGAACACCTGGATGCCGTGCGCTTTACGGCGCTCGACAAGGATGCCGGCGGCCTGCGCTCCCTGCGCTAGGCCGGTCACTCGCTCCCGCCTCCTCGGTTGCGGTGAAATAGTTCCTGTTTTTGGGGTCTTGCAGCCTAAACAAGAACTATTCCACCGCAACTTCTTGCTCGTCTTTTTGGGATGGAGCCGTTTCGGTTTGGTAAAATACCTCCGCACTTGGGAACGGATGGGCTCCGGTGGGCTCCGCGGTCCTCAAAACCGTTGCGAGGCGTGCAAAACGTCTTGGATGTGTTCGATTCACATACGTTCCCGCCATACGCTACCAGCGCTTTTGTGCTCGCGGTCTTGCTGCGTGCCGCAAGGCGCTGTTTTGTTTTTGTACGGGTCTGCCGTGTCGCCTGTCATGTCGTCTGCGGTATTTGCCCCGTGCACCGGGTTTCGAGCATGCCGATGGAGGTGTTTTGCCGTATGACTACCGTAAGACGTGCCGATCTTTCTTGTGTCGTCCAGGCGGGCGGGTTGTCGTCGCGCATGGGCTGTGATAAGGCACGGATGGCGTTTTGCGGCGAGCCGCTCATCGAGCGCGTGCTGTGCCGCCTGGCGCCAGTTGCCAGCGAGTTGGTCGTGACGACTTCGCGTCCCAGCGAGCTGGCCTACCTTGAGGAGCGCGCGTTTGGCGGCCTGGTGCCGCGTGTGGTTGCGGACCTTGAAGGGTCGGCGGGCGCCATGCGCGGCATCGCGAGTTCGTTGGCTGCGGCTCGGCTTCCTCTCGTGGCTATCGTCGCCTGTGATATGCCGTTTGTCTCGCCGGAACTCATCGGCGCGCTTGCCGATCGTGTTGAGGCCGAGGCGCTCGACGTGTGCGTGCCGCGCGAGGAGCGGGGGATTGAGCCGCTGTGCGCCGTCTGGCGCCGTGACGCGTGTGCGCCGGTTGCCCAAGAGTTGCTCGACCAGGACCGCCAGCGCATTCGCTGCCTGATCAATCGCGTTCAGGCTGGTTATATGGATGAGTCGCAGATTGTTAAGGCCGCGGGCTCGACGCTCTGCTTCGAAAACGTCAATACGCCCGAGGAGTTTGCGGCGGCCGAGTTACTCGCCTAGACGATTGGAGTTGCCATGTCTCACGATATTTGTCCCGACACGGGAGAACCTTGCACTTGCGACGGGTCCGAGCCTTGCACCTGCGGCTGTGGCGGATGTGGACATACGGCCGAGGAAGAGGCCGCGGCGGCTGCGTACCGCGAGTCGCACCGCGAGGCCTCGTGCGGCGATGCCCCTGATCACGAACGCAAGATCATCGTTTCGTTCGATAGCACCTTCGATGTGATGGAATGCGAGCAGCTGTGCCTTGACGCCGGTGTGCCCGGGCGCATCATGCCGCTGCCCGGCTCCATCACCGCCGGCTGCGGGCTGTGTTGGGCCATGCCGTTCTCGGGCGATGCACTCGCCGCCTTCCGCGCTGCCACCGAAGGCCGCATAACCCCCGCCGACTACCATCAGCTCGTCCTCTAACCACCAAAACCACCACAAAGGTGCCGTCCCCAATGTGGTGGTTTGGAACACGTGGACGAAACAGGTTTGAAACACGGGTTTTGCGCGTCAGACACTCAAAAACGCTTCTA
>CAKWZF010000047.1:0-12587 GCA_934865005.1 uncultured bacterium
CTGGTGAACCCCGGCATGCCGCTCATGACCTCGGAGGATATCGAGGCCACGGCGCGCGTGTACTACCTGGTGCCGGCGATTGCCAAGCACCTGTGCCTGGGCGATTCCGGCCGCGAGTTCCAGGACTGCATGGGCCAGACCGAGCTCTGCCACTTGCTGGAGCACGTGACGGTTGAGCTCATGAACGAGACCGGTCTTGCCGGTAGCATCTCGTGCGGCCGCACGCGCGTAAGCGAGCACGACGAGCGCGTCTTTGAGGTTGAGCTTTCGTGCCCCGACGACGCGCTGGCCATCGGCGCGCTGTCTTCGGCCACCTTTATGATGGACTGGGCCTATCTGCACGCCGACCAGCCTGCCCCTGACGTGGAAGGCACGGTCGCGGGCCTGCGCAACCTGGTGCTGGGCATGCGCGCCGAGGCCGAGGGCAAGGATCCTCACGAGGCCGTCGCCGCTGCGAACGGCGAAGATGCTGCTGAGGACGAGGGCGCTGACGAGGGCGCTGACGAGGGCGATGTGCCGGTCGACGCCGAGCCCGTTGCCGATGCGACCGCCGAGCCCGTTCCCACCGAGCCCCAAGGCGTCCCCAACTTTGACGACGAGCCCCAGGTGGCGATTGATACCGAGGGTGCGGTTGCCGAGAACCACGAGGCCTCCGCTGCCGTCTTTGGCGGTGCGGCGACGGTTCCGGCAGGACCTGCGCATGAGGGCGGCCTGCCGCTCGTGGACGGCGCCGGCGAGGACCCGGGTGCCACGGTGGCCATGCCGGCTATGCCCCAGGAGTAGGCCTACGCGTTTATCACCATCACGTACCTGCGCCTTTGCCGTACGCAGATGAGCGGAGCGGCAAGTGATGCGCTGCGGGTATAATGGACAGCATTCAAACGGTGGGCACCGACGTGCCCGCAGGAGAGGAATGATCATGGGTAAGACTTTCAGCTTTGTCTCCGGCGCACTTTTTGGTGCCGCTGCCGGCGCTATTGTCGGCGTTGCTCTGGCCCCGCGCTCGGGCGCCGAGACCCGCGCCATGGCTGCCGATATCGCCAACGACGCCTGGGACAATATGCGCGACACCTACGAGCACAGCGCCGAGGAGGCCCGTGCTGCGGTGAATGACTTTGGCCCGATGGTCGACGCCAAGACCGACGACCTGCGCGCCAAGGTCGACCTGGCCCGCGAGCGCATGGACCAGCTGCGCGAGCAGCTCAACGACGCCATTTCGGGCGGCAACGTGACGCCTGCCGCCGACGTCGTGGTCGAGAACGCCGTCGAGGCTGATACCGAGGCTGCGGAGCCCTCGACCGAGGCATAATGCGCGCCGGGGATTTTGTCGGCGCCAAGATCTATCGCAAGCCTACTGAGGACAAGCGCACCAAAAAGGACGGCACGCCGCGCAGCCCTAAAAAGCTCGGAAAGATTCACTTTCCGGTCTTTACCCCGGGCGGTACGCGCGTGGTCGGCTTTATGGTCCGCCAGTCCGATATCGCGGGTATGATCGAGCGCCCCGACCGATTCGTAGCGCTCGACGCCATTGGTGTCTACGAGGGCGCCATTGCGGTCGATGACGTCAAGGACACATACGATGCCGCCGCCGCCAAGCGCCTCGACATCAACCTGGACGATTGCATCATCTGGGTCGGTATGGACGTGCGCACGGAATCGGGCGACGTCGTGGGCTATTGCTCGGATGTGGAGTTCAAGCCGCGTTCGGGCATCGTGCAGGCATTCTATGTGACCGCCGGTGCTGCTTCGAGTGTTTTGGTCGGTGACACGCAGGTGCCGCCGACGATGCTGCGCGGCTATGAGAACGGCGCGATGGTCGTCTCGGACGAGGTCAAGTCGCTCGGGTATTCGGGCGGTGCGGCTGCCAAGGCCGCCGAGGCCAGCGTCGTGGTGGGCGACAAGGTCAAAAAGGGCGCCAAGGTGCTCGACGACAAGGGATCGGTTGCCGTGGACAAGGGCAGTCGCGCACTGGGCAAGCAGCTCGGCAAGACGCGCGGCATGTTCAAGGCCTTTAAGGACGAATACCAAAAGGCGAGCGGAGGCTCGTCAAAAGCTACAAAATAGCGACGTACCAAATGATGGGAGGCAAGCCGGAGACCTGTTGCTCCGGCTTGCTGTGTTTATGGGGGAGGGCATATGCGCCAAAACGGATCCAACTTAAACGGGCGTTCGGGTGCGCGTCCGACGGCGCGCCGCGACCTGGGGCAGCTGCCCAGCGGTCAGCGCAAGCGTCACCGTAAGCCCGGCGCGATGTACCTCAACCATAGCCGCGGCTTTAGCGACCGCAGCGCTCGCATCGGCAACAGCCGCACACCCCGTCGTTCGTCTCGCCTGCCCTATGCGCTCATCGCCGTGGGTTGCGCGCTCGTGCTGTTTATCGCTGCCGTCGTGGGCTACGTCAACCGCAGCGTGGACGTGGAGCTCAACGGCCAGAAGACCGCAGTGCGCGTCGGCTCTACGCTACAAAACCTCATCGACGACCAGGAGTTGACTGACACCTACGACGCAGGCGACCTGCTAGCCGTCGATGACAGCGTGCTCAAGCGCCATGGGGGCGAAAAGCTGTCGGTGAAGGTCGACGGCAAGCGCGTGAAGCAGGGCAAATGGGATAGCCGCGAACTTGAGGGTGGCGAGAAGGTGACGGTCAAGGATGGCCGTAACACCTACGAGAAGCACGAGGTTCAGGCTACGGTTATCGAGCCCAAGCTCAAGGTCGAGGGCACGGGCGCTATCGAGTATGTGCAGACGTGGGGTGTCCAGGGCCGCTCCGAGGTGTGGGTTGGTGAGCAGTCGGGCAAGACGCAGGACCGCGGCGAGGTTGTGCCCGCCACCGATTGCGTCGTTGCGTGCGCCAGCGTGGCGCCCAAGGGCAACAAAAAGTACGTGGCGCTGACGTTTGACGAGGGTCCGAGCGGCGCTACCAAGCAGATCTTGCAGGTGCTCAAGGAAAAGGGCGTCACCGCGACGTTCTTCCTTTCGGGCGATGCGGCCGAGGCCTCGCCTGCCACGGCCAAGGCGATTGTCGATGCCGGGTGCGAGATCGGATCCAACAGCTACAGCGACGATTCGCTCAAGGGCCAGGACCGTGAGGCGGTACGCGAACAGATCACGAAAGGCACCGATGCGATTAAGTCGGCGACCGGCGTGAAGACGATGCTACTGCGTGCTCCCTACGCTGCCTTTGACGAGCAAAACTGGATTGATGCGATGGACCTGGTCTCCGCCGTGGTCTCGTGGAATATTGACTCGGGCGACTGGCTGCTCAACGGTGCCGACGAGCAGGTCTCGACGGTGCTCGATTCGGTGACGCCGGGCAATATCGTGCTGCTCACCGATAGAGACGAATGCGCCGAGCAGACGCTCGAGGCGCTGCCGCAGATTATCGACGGCCTCATTGCCGACGGCTACAAGATCGTGACGCTCAGCGACCTGGTCAAGACGGACACGGCATTGAGCAAAAAGCTCACCTCGCTGACGAAGGTCACCATGCCCAAGGACGCCGTGTTCCCCCAACCTGCCGAGGACGAAGACACCACAGAGTAACCACAGAGTAGTCATTGGGTAGTCATTTAAGAACGTCCCCAATGACTATGTCACGGATGCGTCAGCGTTTGGTATGCCTGCAATGTGCAGCGCATAAATTCGATGCCGCAGGGCGATGCTGATGCTATAGTTACTGCGGTTAATGAGGGTCAAGAGAAAGGTTACAGGTGAAATCCAAACCTCGACCATACAGTCGATGACCCCATGCAGGTGCTTTTTGCGCATGCACGGGGTGTAAGCGTCGAGCGGCGTGCCGCCCGCGCATGCGTATACATATCCAGAAGCCCCCAGATGCCGCACGCGCGGCCGCGTCCGGAGGAATAATGATGGGGAGCACCATTGAATTATCTGAGTGAGATGCTCAAATTGCCGGTCTTGGACGTCGACGGCGAAAAGCTCGGCGTGGTCAACGATTTTGGTATTGCTACCGGCGAAGTTTTCCCGCACGTGACGTCGCTCGCGTTCCGTGGACCCGGCAAGACGCCGTTTATGATCAGCTGGCGCAAATGGGTCGACCGTATCGACGAGACGGGTGTACACCTTAAGACGTCGGCCACCGAAATCCGTTTTTCGTACCTGCAGCCGACCGAACTCTTACTCGCCCGCGACGTGCTTAACAAGCAAATTGTCGACACGCAGGGCATGAAGGTCGTGCGCGTAAACGACATCAAGTTTTCCATGTCGGGCGAAAATCAGCTGCGCCTACTGGGTGCCGAAGTTGGCGCCCGCGGTCTGCTGCGCGCGATCAGCCCCACACTCGAGCATATCGTCGAAGGCTTTATGAAGCACCTGGGCAAGCCGCTCAGTGAGGACATCATCGCTTGGTCCTACATGGACCTGCTCGACCGCTCGACCAAGAACATTCAACTCTCGGTGTCGCACAAGACGCTCGGCGAGCTGCACCCTGCCGACATCGCCGACATTATCGAGCAGCTCGACCCGCGCCTGCGTGCGCAGGTGTTTGCGCAGCTCGATACTGCCCAGGCCGCCGAGGCTATCTCGGAGTTCGATGACGACGAGCTTATGACCGAGATGCTCGAGGGCCTGTCCGATACCGACGCATCGTCGATGCTGGCTATGATGGACCCGGACGATGCAGCCGACCTGATCGACGAGCTCGATTACGAGAAGGCCGAGAAGCTCCTGCGCCTGATGGGCGTCAAGGAGGAGAAGGCGATTCGTAACCTGCTGGGGTATGAGGACAACACCGCCGGCCGCATCATGACCTCAGAGTTTGTCTCCCTGCCCGCCACGGCAACGGTCGGCGATGCCATCGAGGCGATTCGCGAGCTCGACGAGGACTTCGAGAGCGTCTACTACGTCTATACCGAGGATCCGAGCGGCATGCTGACCGGCGTGCTTTCGCTGCGCACGCTGATCGTAGCCGACCGCGACGCCACGCTGGGTCAGCTGGCCTATCGCGACCTGGTCTATGTGTCGCCCGACGAGGACCAGGAAGACGTGACGGACGAGATGACCAAGTACGACCTGGTTGCCATCCCTGTCTGCGACGAGAACCGTCATATCCTGGGTATCGTGACCTTCGACGACGCCATGGACGTTATCGCCGAGGAGCATCAGGAGGACCTGCAGATCGCCGGTGTCGGCTCGGGCGATAGCGCGTCGGACGACTCGACGAACGTGCTCAGCTGGTTCGTGCATCGCCAGTACTGGGTTGTTGTATGGGGCATCGCGTCGTGCATCATGGCGACCGTGCTGGGAACGGCGCTCGGCTCCGCGCATCTGGTGGTGTTCCCCATGTGCGCCATGCCGCTCGTGCTGCTTGCTGCCTCGCGCATGGTGTCGTTCGTCAAGAACTACTTCCTCGAGTACGACGGCCACGACGACGAGCCCAAACCGTACCTGGGATTCTTCTTCCAGAGCACGGGTATGGGCCTGATCCTTTCGCTCGTGACCTACCTGTGCGCGCAGCTGGTGCGCACCGCTGCATTCCCCGATGCGTCCATGTTTGAGGAGCAGCTCTTTACCGGGTGTTTTAATATCGCTGCTATCATTTGCCTGGTTGGCAACATGAGTGCCGTGATTTACCTGATGGTGCTGTTCTGGCGTGACGAGCATGACCTCAACACGTCGGGCACCGCCATGAACGTTATTGCCGTCATGATCTCGTGCGTAGCGTACTGCGCCGCTGCGGTGCTGCTCACCATGTCGGTCATTGGCTAGGTGGTCGCGTGCAAAATACCAAGCAAAAGTCGGGCACCAAGCAAAAGTTGACCATCGCGGCCATCTTTGGCGCAATGGGCCCCGGCCTGCTGGCGGCGCTTTCGGGCAATGACGCCGGCGGCATTGCAACGTATTCCAGTGCGGGCGCCAGCTATGGCTACAAGATGCTCTGGATGCTTCCCGTCATGACTGTGCTGCTCATCGTGACGCAGGAGACCGCGGCGCGCTGCGGCTGCGTCACGGGCAAGGGCCTGGCATCGCTCATCCGCGAGCGTTTTGGCGTGCGCAAGAGTGTACTTGCTATGGCGGCGCTGTTGATCGCCAACACGGCTGTGACCATTTCGGAGTTTGCGGGTATCGCCAGCGGCCTTGCTCTCTTTGGCGTGCCGGCGAGCATCTCGGTGCCGTTGGTGGCGCTGCTGGTGTGGATGCTTACCATGTCGGGTAGTTTCCAGCGCATCGAGAAGATTCTGCTGCTGGTAAGCTGCGTCTTCGTGACCTATATTGTCGCCGCGTTTATGGCTGGCCCCAACTGGGGTGAGGTCGCGGTCGACCTGGTCGTGCCTAACATTCAAAATGACCCCAGCTACGTGTCGCTCGTGGTCGCAACGATCGGTACCACCATTGCGCCGTGGATGATTTTCTTGGCGCAGAACAACGTGGTCGATAAGAACGCGGGCGAGGACGACATCGTGCTGCAGCGTATCGATACCGTGAGCGGCTCGATCGCTGCTGATATCATTGCGGGCTTCATTATCATCACGACCGGTACGGTGCTGTTCCCGGCGGGTATTCAGATTAGCGATGCCGCCGATGCCGCCCGCGCGCTGGAGCCTATTGCGGGTCAGTGGTCCACGGTACTGTTTGCCTCGGGCCTGGTCGCGGCGAGCTTCTTGGCCGCCTGCGTGCTGCCGGGCGTTACGTCGAGCGCTATCTGCGAGGCATTTGGCTGGGAGCGCGGTGCCGACCGCAGCTGGGACGAGGCCCCGGTTTACCGCGGCATCATTACGGCCATCATCGGTATCTCTGCCGTGCTGGTGCTTATGCCCGGCGTCGATCTGTTCCAGATTATGATGACCTCACAGGTCATCAATGGCGTGCTACTGCCCGTGGTTCTGGTGTTCCAGGTGGTTATCGCCGCCGACCGTCACATCATGGGTGCCAACCGCAATGGCCGCGTGTGGAACGTGCTCACTTGGGCGACTATCGCCGTGATTACGGTGCTCACGGTCGTCATGTTTGTGCTGCAAGCGATGGGCTACAGCGCTTAACGCCCACTTTTGCTTCCGAACAGGCCGCAGCGATGGGCTGCGGCCTGTTTTTTGTCTGCTATAGGGCGTTAGTTATATGGCGGTGGGCAAAAAATGCCAAATATGAGTACTGTTGCTAAGTGAATAGCATTTACATCCAAAAAGATAATGAACATAACCTATAGTATGTTCATTAAAATTGGCTTCAATACGCCTTAACCAGTCAGGTTGGCTGCTTTAGGGGGTTGTAGGGGTCGCTCGGACGTCATTTTGGGTGGTTTTGCCTGCTACTAAAATGATAACAGTACTCATATTTGCCCTTTTTTGCCCACAGACCTTTGAGGGTGCGGCGAAAAGGGCTTGTTTTGATTGTTTGGGGCAGGCACGAGGCGCGGAAACGATGTCTGGAGCGACGGAGCGGCCTGGAATTCATCCGTAGAGGTCTTCATTGGCTGCGCCAGGAGTGTCCCTAACTGCCGGAGGGGGTGTCTGCCGTGGCAGACACCCCCTCCGGATGTGGGAAGTTTGCGCTGCAGGTTACTTGTCGGTGCCCAGCTTGTGCGGCTTGAGAGCGAGCGCATTGACGAGTGCGTCGGTGGCAGACTTGACGGCTGCCGGCTGCGGATCGTTGACGTGATCCTCGGGATGCACGGGCAGGTCCTTCTTGACGGCATCGTGGATCAAGTTGAGGTACTCAGTCACGCCAGTGGTCGATAGATGCGTGCCATCGCCATCGAACAGGTCGTTGCGGTCGGCACTGTATCCGTACCAGTCGATAACGCGTACGTTCTTGTAGCGCGTAACGGCGTTGGCGATGGCCTGGTTGGTAGAGCCAACCCACGGCTGCGGGCTGCGCGTGTTCACAAACACCACAATACGCTTATCTCCTGCATCGGCCATGATGGCGTCGATTTGGTCGTCGGTTACCAAGCCGTTGGTGCCCAGCGCAAAGACCACGATCTTGCCGGCAAGGTTCTGTTGAAGATAGCCCTCAAATGTCGCACGGCCCGCATCGAACTGGCGGCCCTTTTCGGCATCGATATGGCTGTGCGGGAACACGCCGTCAAAGGAATCAACGGCGCGCAGCGACACGGAGTCACCGATCATCAACAGGTCGTAGGAGCCGTCGGGGAAGCCGTCGTTGTCCTTGTCGGTGTCGTCGGCCGCCTGCTGGTCGGTGGGTGCGGCGTTCTTGGCTTTCTTGTTCCGAACTTCTGCGCCCTCGACGCACAGCGCAGACGTCTCGGGCACAAAGATCAGGCCGCCCAGTGCAACGACCAACACGACAGCGCAGGCTGCGCAGGCAGGGACGTGCGCGCGCACCCAGTTGGCGGGCGTGGCGGTGCCGTCGCGGAACTCGGATACGGTGCGCCCAAAGGCGCCCTTTCTAAACGGCGTCTCGATAAAGCGATATGAGCATTCGGCCACGGCGACCACCAACAGCACCTGCAAAATGTACTGCCACCACGGTGTATCGTTGATGTTGGCGACCGGGTTCATGAGCAACAGCAGGGGATAGTGCCACAGGTAGATGCTGTACGAGCGCTTGCCAACCCATACGAGCGGCTCGGCGGACAGCGCGCGGGCAACCATTCCCTGGGGCTGCACGCAGGCCGCGATGACCATGAGCGTGAGGATCGAGCACAGCAGCGTGCCTCCGCGATACTGGAACGCGGTGTAGCCGTTGGTGAGCGCGACCATGGCGGCAAGGCCAACCAGACCCACGAGGCCCAACACATCGATGGATGCGGGCGAGGACCAAAAGCGCACGAGGGCGCTCGGCTGTGCCGGGCCGGTCTCGGCTGATTCGTCGGCCTTCTCGCCAGGCTTGCCCTCGGCGTTCTTGCCGTGCTTGGCGGCGCCGGCCAGGCGATTGAGCCCCAAACGACGAGCGAGACGCACCGGCGCCAGGTCGCGATCGGGGATAAAGGCCATCCAGGCACCCAGCAGCAGCGAGAACACGCGGGTGTCGGTGCCGTAGTACACGCGGCTGGGGTCGGCGGCAGGGTTGTAAAGCACCATCATGGCAAGGGCAGATACCGCGGCAAGGCCTAGAACCACGCGGCGCGTGTTGGGTTTGCTCACATGCATGGATACCATGGCAAACAGCAGCGGCGGCCAAATCAGGTAGAACTGTTCCTCGATGGCAAGCGACCAAAAGTGCGTGAGCGGCGAGGGGTCGCCCAGAGCATTGAAGTACGAGACGTTTTGGGCAATCTGCCACCAGTTGTTAAAGAACAGCAGTGACGGCAGAATGTCGGGGCGCATCTTGGTGAGCATCACGTGGTTGAAGACGGTGCACAGCGCACAGGTCACCACCACGACGGTCACCACGGCGGGGACCAGGCGACGGATGCGGCGGATCCAGAAGCTCTTGAGGTCGATGCGGCCGGTCTTAGCGACTTCGTTGAGCAGCAAGCGCGTGATCAGATAGCCCGAAAGCACAAAGAAGATCGTGACGCCGAGCAGGCCGCCCTGCGCCCACGTGAGGTTAAGGTGATAGAGCACCACCGCGACGACGGCGAGCGTACGCAGGCCGTCGAGTGCAGGGATGTAGCGGGACTTGGGGCGAGCAGGCGTCTGCTCCGCGGCGGGAGTGTTGGCGCGGCCCGCGTTGTTGGCAGAAGCGCGATGGGGGCTCGTGGTGCGTCGCGGCTCGTTGGCACGGCGTTCGCTCTTCACGCGTTCGTGCGGCGCCGGCTCGTTGCCCGTGCGGCGTCGACCGCGCGAGCCCGATTGCGAGAATTGTTCCATAAAACATCATCCAATGACGAGAATAATCAGCACGTATTCATTGTAGCTGCCTGCTCCTGTGAATGCTTGCTGCTGGCGCAACCTCAAGGGTGCGTTCACATCAAAGTGAACTAAAGTTATAGAGGTGCGAAGGCGCGCAATCGACGGTCGACGGTGGGTGCAAAGCCCGCAGATGAGGAGGTTTCCATGGCAGATCGCGGCATCGTTGCGGTGTTCGGCAGCATGAACATGGACCTTTCGGTGGCGTGCGAGCGCATACCGCGTGCGGGCGAGACCGTCGGCGGCAGCGGGTTTATCACCAACGCCGGTGGCAAGGGCGCTAACCAGGCCGTCGCCTCTGCGCGCATGGGTGCGCGCACGTGCATGATTGGCGCGGTCGGGCGCGATGCGTTCGGTGCATCGCTCGTGGCGGGGCTCCAAGATGCTGGCGTGGGCGTTGAGTTTGTGGCGCGTCGCGATGACGTGGAGACGGGAACGGCGACCATCATTCGCTGCGAGGGCGACAACCGCATCGTACTGTCACCGGGCGCCAACCATGCGCTTGCGGGCGCGGACGTTGCCTGCGCGCTGAGGCGTCTGGTGGCCCATGAGCTCGACGGCGACGCCAGCGAGATTGCCCCGGCTGCCGGAAGCGTCTTTATCGCCCAGGGCGAATGTGACCTTGCGGCGACGGCCGAGGCGCTTGTTTGTGCTCACGAGCTGGGGTTCTATACGGTCTTTAATCCAGCGCCTGCCTGCGAGCTGCCTGCGGAGGTCTGGCCTGCGGTCGACCTGGTCTGCCCCAACGAGACCGAGTGCCAGGTTCTGACGGGCATTCTGCCCACGGATGATGCAAGCTGCGTCGCGGCGCTCAATGCGCTGCTCGACAAGGGTGCCGGGGCTGCGGTCATCACGTTGGGCGGTGCCGGCTCGGTTACGCTCGGCGATGGCGGTGAGCTGCTGCGCATGCCGGCACTTTCGAGTACGGTAGTCGATACCACGGCCGCCGGCGATACGTTTATCGGCGCGTTGGCGGCGGCTCGCCTAGAGGGCCTGCCGCTCTTTGAGTGCATGGCCGCGGGTGCTCGCGCCTCGGCAGTGACGGTGTCGCGCCTGGGCGCTCAGCAATCGATTCCCACGCGCGCCGAAGTTGAACATTGGTTTGGTTAAACGATAAAGACGGAGAAGCGGAGTAGAACAATGACAACCAAGAAGCTGATCCTTGATCTGGATATGGGTGTGGACGATGCGATGGCGCTGGCCTATGCCATCGCGAGCCCCGAGGTGGAGCTCGTGGGCATCACCACGTGCTTTGGCAACGTGCGCGTCGAGCAATCGGCGCACAACTGCCTGGCGGTGCTCGATCTGCTGGGTCGCCCCGAGGTGCCGGTGTACCTGGGCGCCGACCGTCCCCTGCAGGCGACTGAGCCCTATACGCCGCCGGCGTCCACCGCGCTCATTCACGGCAAGAACGGCATCGGCGGCGCGAGTGTGCCCGCGTCGCCCTACGAGCCGGTGGGGGCGACCTCGGCCGACGGCAACGCTGCGGTCGATTATCTGATCGATGCCGCGCGCACTTATGGTCCCGATCTGGTCTACGTAGCGACTGGCCCGCTCTCCAACCTGGCGCTCGCCCTGGAGCGCGATGCGGCAGCGATGATGTCCATCGGCCGCGTGGTCGTGATGGGCGGCGCCCTTACCGTGCCCGGCAA
This sequence comes from uncultured bacterium, assembly GCA_934865005.1. Classification (GTDB taxonomy): domain Bacteria; phylum Actinomycetota; class Coriobacteriia; order Coriobacteriales; family Coriobacteriaceae; genus Collinsella. The sequence goes on from CAKWZF010000047.1 coordinate 11,423, forward strand.
CGTGAGCGCGGGCGCCGAGGCCAATATGGCGAGCGACCCCGAGGCAGCCGACGCGGTGCTGCGCTCGGGCCGTAAGCTCACCGTGGTGGGTCTGGACGTGACGCATCGCGTGGTGCTCACACGCCGCGACATTGCCGGCTGGACGGGCTCGGGCACCATGGCGGGCTGCGCATTTGCGAGCATGGTCGAGCACTACATTGGCTCGTACGAGATGAACGCACCCTACCTGGGTGGTTGTGCGCTGCACGATCCGCTGGCCGTTGCCGTGGCGATCGACCCCACGCTCGTAGGTGCGCTCGGCTGCAACCTGCGTGTTGATCTGCTGGGCGAGTACCGCGGTCGCACCATCTGCGATGAGCGCCGCCTGTCCGATCCGGACAAGAGCGCGCTTGTGGCACTGACCGTGGATGCTCCGCGCTTCCTGTCCGAGTTCAAGACGCGTATGGCCCGTGTCCTTGGCTAAGTTGTCTTTTTGGGACGGGGCTTTTTTGACTGGTATGATTGGTGCGACCATTCGAACCAGCTAAAAGAGCCCCGTCCCAATTTGACTATCGAGAGGATCTGCCATGGAGCGCATCGCCAGCTTTTCCGTTGATCATCTGTTGCTTGAGCCCGGCGTGTATGTGAGCCGCATCGACCGCGATCCGGCGACCGGTGCTGCTGTCACCACCTTTGACCTGCGCCTGACCACGCCCAACAAGGAGCCGGTCATGAACACGGCCGAGTGCCACACCATCGAGCACCTGGGCGCGACGTTCCTTCGCAATCATGCCGAGTGGTCGGGCCGCATTGTCTACTTTGGCCCCATGGGCTGCCGCACGGGCTTTTACCTGGTCGTGTTTGGCGAGGTGACGAGCGAGGAGATCCTGCCGCTCGTGCGTGAGCTGTTCGAGTTTGTCGCCGACTTTGAGGGTGATGTCCCCGGTGCCGCTCCCGAGGAGTGCGGTAACTACCTGGACCAGAACCTTCCCATGGCTAACTGGCTCGCGCGCCGTTACCTCGACCGCGACCTGGCCGATATCGACGAGAAGCACCTGCACTATCAGCAGGCATAAGGGCTTTATCGCCCAAAACGCGCGCATTGGGCGCCTTCGCTTATGCGGGGGCGCCTTTTTGTTTCAAGACTTTAGTCTGCTGGCCGCGCAGCGGCCAGCTTTAAACCACC
>CAKWZF010000048.1:0-7696 GCA_934865005.1 uncultured bacterium
CCCAAGCACGGCACCTCGGCGCTCATTCGTCGCTTGCGTACCAAAGTACGCGGCGCTCCTCTTTCGGGCCGATCTGCCGCACTTGGACAACCCTCGCTTTGTAAGGAATGTTCACAAAGTTGAAGTTTCCACCTGCATCTCTTCGCAGGCTTTCAGTATGAAAGGAGAGCTAGATGCGTGTTTCTTACGACTGGCTCAAGACCATGATCGATATTCCGGAGGATCCCAAGACCCTTTCGGACGAATATATCCGTACCGGCACCGAGGTCGAGGCGATCGACACCGTGGGCGAGTCCTTCGACCACGTGGTGACCGCCAAGGTGCTCACCAAGACCCCGCACCCCGATAGCGACCATATGTATGTGTGCTCGGTCGACGTGGGCGACAAGAACCTCGACGCCGACGGCAACCCCGCTCCGCTGCAGATCGTCTGCGGCGCGCAGAACTTCGAGGCCGGCGACCACATCGTCACGGCCATGATTGGCGCTGTCCTGCCCGGCGACGTCAAGATCAAGAAGAGCAAGCTTCGCGGCGTCGTGTCCATGGGCATGAACTGCTCCGCGCGCGAGCTCGGCCTGGGCGGCGACCACTCCGGCATCATGATCCTGCCCGAGGATACGCCCTGCGGCATGCCGTTTGCCGAGTACGTGGGCTCGAGCGATACCGTGCTTGACTGCGAGATCACGCCCAACCGTCCCGATTGCCTGTCCATGATCGGCATGGCCCGCGAGACCGGCGCCATCTTCGACCGCGATTTCCACGTTGAGCTGCCTGCCATCAAGGCCGAGACCGGCCGCGCGACCGACGACGAGCTTTCGGTCGAGATTGCCGACGAGGGCCTGTGCGACCGCTACGTCGCCCGCATCGTGCGCAACGTGAAGGTCGGCCCCTCGCCCGACTGGATGGTCAAGCGCCTCAACGCCCTGGGCGTGCGCCCGCACAACAACATTGTCGATATCACCAACTACGTGATGATGCTCACCGGTCAGCCGCTGCACGCCTTTGACCTGGACACCTTTGCCGAGCGCGATGGCCGCCGTCGTGTGGTGGTCCGCGCCGCCCAGCAGGATGAGAAGTTCACGACGCTCGACGGCGAGGAGCGCACGCTCGACGCCGGCATGGGTCTCATCACCGACGGCGAGCGCCCCGTGGCGCTGGCCGGCGTTATGGGCGGCATGGATTCCGAGATCGAGGACGACACCGTCGATGTGATGGTCGAGAGTGCCTGCTTCAACGCCGGTCGTACCTCGCACACCAGCCGCGACCTGTCCCTGATCTCCGACGCCTCCATTCGCTTTGAGCGCCAGGTTGACGAGACCGGCTGCGTGGACGTCGCCAACGTTGCCTGCGCGCTCATCGAGGAGATCGCCGGCGGCGAGGTTGCTCCCGGCTATGTCGACGTTTTCCCTGCGCCCAAGACTATCGACAGCATCAAGCTGCGCCTGGCCCGCGTGCATGCCATCTGCGGTGCCGACATCGAGCCCGAGTTTATCGAGCGTTCGCTCACCCGCCTGGGCTGCACCGTCGAGCGCGACGGCGATGACTTCATGGTCACCCCGCCGAGCTTCCGTCCCGACCTGCCGCGCGAGATCGACCTGATCGAGGAGGTCCTGTGCCTGTGGGGCATGGGCCGTGTGACGGCGACCATCCCGGCTGCCAAGAACCACATCGGCGGCCTGACCCGCGAGCAGAAGCTCACCCGCAAGGTCGGCGAGATCCTGCGCGCCTGCGGCCTCAACGAGACCACGACTTTCGGCTTTGCCGCCCCGGGCGACCTGGAGAAGATCGGTATGTCCACCGAGGGTCGCGGTTGCCCCGTGGTGCTCATGAACCCGCTGGTAGCCGAGCAGACCGAGATGCGTCGTTCGCTGTTGCCGGGCCTGCTGCAGTCCGTGGCCTATAACGAGGCCCACGGCACGCCCAACGTGCACCTGTACGAGGTCGGCAGCCTGTTCCACGGTCGCGAGAACGCCAGCCTGCCCAAGGAGACCAAGTCCGTGGCGGGCGTGCTCTCGGGCCAGTGGAGCGAGCAGTCCTGGAACATGAAGTACCGCAAGCTGCGTTTCTTCTTTGGCAAGGGCATTGTCGAGGAGCTGCTCGCCCAGCTGCGCATCGAGAAGGTTCGCTTCCGTCCCGTCGAGGGCGAGGGCTACGCTTTCTTGCAGCCGGGTCGTGCGGCCGAGGTTCTGTCCGGCGGCACCGTACTGGGCTGGGTCGGCGAGATTCACCCCGAGGCGCGCGAGGCGATGGGCATCGATGAGGTCGTCGTTGCCTTTGAGCTCGATCTGGACAAGCTGATCAAGGGCGCCCGCAATCAGGAGAACTACCGCGAGTTCTCGCAGTACCCGGCTGTTGAGCACGACCTTGCTATCGTGGTCGACAATGCTGTGACCTGCGAGGATCTTGAGCGCCGCATTACCAGCGCCGGCGGCAAGCTGCTCGAGGGCGTGCGCCTGTTCGACGTCTACCGCGATCCCATCCGCATCGGAGCGGGCAAGAAGTCCATGGCCTTTGCGCTTACGTATCGCTCCGACGACCACACGCTCACCAGCGAAGAGGTCGAGAAGGCGCACCAGAAGATCGTCACCAAGGTATGCAAGGGCGTAAACGGCGAGGTCCGCGGATAGGGCTTGCGCTGGGGTATGGGTCAGCGGTGGTTGCCGCCGAGTCTTACGTGACCGCTATGCTCGATATAAGGCACCGTTGAGCCTTCATATATGACACGCGCATTACATAACGGCGTGCTGCTTTGTCGGCAGTGCGCCGTTTTGCTATGATAGCCCGCGGCGTGTTACGAATCTTACAATGCGTAACACTGACAAGGTGATTTAAGCGGCGTTGCAATTCTGTGCGCCGATAACCGGGAGGCGCCCATGCACATTCCAGATAATTATCTGTCCCCGCAGACGGATGCCGTCATGGCAGTGGCAATGGTGCCCGTTTGGGTCCACTGCATCAAAAAGGTGCGTGCCACGCTCGATCGCGAGCACATGGCTTTCCTGGGCATCTGCGCCGCATTTTCCTTCTTGCTCATGATGTTCAACGTGCCGCTGCCCGGCGGCACCACGGGTCACGCCGTCGGCGGCGCGCTCATCGCGCTGCTGCTGGGCCCGGAGGCCGCGGCCATTGCTGTCTCGGTCGCGCTGGCGCTACAGGCACTACTGTTTGGCGACGGCGGCATCCTGTCCTTTGGCGCCAACTGCTTTAACATGGCCTTCGTGCTGCCGTTTGCCGCTGCTATCGTGTTCCGTGCGCTCAACAGCCGTCTGCACGACAAGAGCTGGGGCACCTCGGTTTCGGCCATCGTAAGCGGCTGGGTCGGCCTGTGCCTGGCGGCCCTGTGCGCGGCAATCGAGTTTGGTATTCAGCCGATGCTCTTTACCAACGCTTCGGGCGCGCCGCTGTACTGCCCCTTCCCGTTGTCTATTGCCATTCCTGCCATGATGATCCCGCATATGCTGGTTGCCGGCGTGGTCGAGGGCGTGGCGACGGCTGCGATTTACGGTTTCATTAAGAAGACGGCGCCGAGCGTTATCGTCGGGCCCGAGGCCGTCGATGGCCAGCTTGCTGCCGAGGGCGCTGCTGCCAAGAAGACCTCGCTGGTCCCCACACTCATCCTGGTTGCCGTGCTTGTCGTGGCCACGCCGCTGGGCCTGCTGGCCACGGGTGACGCCTGGGGTGAGTGGGACGCCGAGGGCGCCGCGACCGCCGTTCAGGAGGCTGGTGACAACAGTCTGCAGACTTCGGTCGGCCTCGATACCCCGACCTTTGCCGACGCTCTGCCCACGGGCGATTATCTGCAGGCCTATTCCGAGGAGCAGGGTCTTGGCTTTGCCGGCCAGGCCGCGATGTATATTCTTTCGGGCGTGATTGGCGTGGCGGTGCTCACCATCGCATTCCGTCTGATTTCGCTGACGGTCAAGGAAAGCGGTGCTCATGGCAATAGCCAAGCTGCCTAGCTGGCTTGCGGCCGAGGAGCGATACGAGCCCGCGGGGGTTCGGCATCGAGTGATGCAAAAGAATGTCCTGCACCTGGCGAGCCTGCTTGAGCGGGTTCGCCTGGGTGGAGGCGCGCACGAGGGCGGGTCGATGGTCGACCGCGCCCTTTCTTGCGTTTCGGCTCCGGTGCGCCTGGTGGGGATGTTCGTTTGCGTCCTGTGCGTGTGTCTGACGCAGAGCCCGCTGTACCTCATGCTGATGGCGGCTATCGCACTGGTGCTCGTTGCCGTGCGCCCCGTACGCGGACTGCGGGCAACCTTTGTGCCGGCGCTTGGCGCTGCGGGGCTCGCGGTGGTTCTGGCGCTGCCCGCCTTGCTGCTGGACGCTTCTGCCGCGGGCGCCATGCTCAAGATTGCGCTCAAGACCTTCATTAATGTGTCGCTAGTGCTGGGCGTTTCGTGGACCCTCACGTGGAGCCGCATGTCGGCGTCGCTCAAGATGCTGCATCTACCCGACGAAGTTATCTTTACGTTTGATATGGCGCTCAAGCACATCGAGGTGCTGGGTCGCACGGCGCACAATCTGTGCGAATCGGTCATGCTGCGCAGCGTGGGTCGTGCGCCTGCGGGTTTTTCGCGCACCGACTCGCTGGCGGGTATCATGGGCATGACGTTTATCAAGGCGATGGAATGCAGCCGCGCGATGGACGAGGCTATGCTTTGCCGCGGCTTTGCCGGTGCGTATCCGGCGCCCGCGCGTGTCGGGTTTGGCTGGCGCGATGCGGTCTATGCGGCCGGCGTGGCGCTGCTGGCAGTGTTGTGCGCCGTGCTGTAGACGCTGCTGGTTTCGACTGGGGATGCAAATAGGGAAGGGCGACGTTTTGACGATCGATATGAATAGTGCGGCGGGCACGAACGGCGCGCGCGCCGAGGCCATGCCGCTCATCGAGCTGCGCGACGTGGTGTTCTCCTATGCGGGGCATACGGTTGTCGATGGTGTGTCGCTGCAGGTCGATCGTGGTGAACTCGTTGCCCTGCTCGGTCCCAACGGCTGCGGCAAGACGACGATCATGCGCCTTATCAACGGCCTTGAGCTCGCGGACGCAGGGGCATACCTGTTCGACGGGCATGTGATCGATGCGGCGTTTCTAAAGGATTCCGCGGCTGCTCAGCGTTTTCATCAGCGCGTGGGCTTTGTGTTCCAGAATGCCGATGCCCAGCTCTTTTGCGCTACGGTGGGCGAGGAAGTTGCTTTTGGTCCCGCGCAGATGGGGCTGCCGGCAGACGAGCTCGAGCGCCGCGTGCGCGATGCCATGGAACTGTTCCAGGTTACCGATCTGGTCGATGCCTCGCCTTATCAGCTTTCGGGCGGGCAAAAGAAGCGTGTTGCGCTGGCTGCCGTCGTGTCGATGAACCCCGATATCCTGGTGCTCGACGAGCCTACCAATGGACTTGACGAGGACTCTTGCGACATCGTGGTCAACTTCCTGCTGGCCTATGTTGCTGCCGGTAAGACGGTCTTGATGAGTACACATCATCAGGATTTGGTGCGACGCCTGGGTGCCCGCGCCATCTATATCGATCGATACCACCATGTGGTCGAGGCACCTTCGCCGTCGTATGGAACCGAAAGCGGTGCTACGGACTAGTTGCTGCGTAGAGCGTGCGTAGCCGCCCGCGCGGCTTTGCCGTGATGGTATAGTTATCCAGGTTTTTATGGGGGTGGCTATGCCAAGCTGGAACATTCATATCGCTCAGACGGAGCGTTTGCTGGAGCGCACCGGTGCGCTTGCCAATAGCGTGCGCGACCGCAATGCCTTTTTGTTTGGCTGCGTGGTTCCGGATATCTTCGTGGGCTATATGGTCCCTGGCATCGCCGATCCCATCCCGTACCGCATTACGCACTTTGCCAAGCCTGAGCCCATCCCTAAGCCTCGTGAGCATGAGTTCTGGGATACCTATGTGGCACCGTTGCTTAATAGTTCGCCCACCGGTGCGCCGGCCGCAGCGACCTCGATTATCGAGGAACGCGAGCGACTGAACCGCGTGCACTATCCCCAGCGTTACAAGGATGCCGAGCCGGTTGCCGGTCCCGGCACCTGTGAGTTCTCGCTTGCGTCCGAAGATGTGGCGCAGTCGCTGCTCGATTTAACACTGGGCGTCTGGTCGCATCTGGTGGCCGATACCGTATGGAATACGCGCGTGAATCAGTACCTGGAGGCGCACGGCGGCAAGCCATGTGAGGAGTTCCGCATTAAAAAGCAAGGCGACTTTGACTGGTTTGGCAAGACGCTCGGCATTGTTTCCATCCCGCGTGCGACCGATCGCCTGTATACCGCCGCGACGCGTTTTGGGCAGTATCCCATCCATAAAGAATATGTGCTCAAGACCATCGGCGTTATGCACGAGATTGTACGCGAAAACCCCGGCGAGCCCGATCATCCGCCGTATCGCCTGCTAACTGAGGAGTTCTTCGACTCAACGTTTACCGAGGTCATCGAGCTGACCGAGGCAGGCTTTGCGGCTCGCGTTGCTGCTTCTGACGTTCCGGCAGTCCCCCTGATCGCTAGCTGCTAGCCGGCCGGCTTTACGGAGAACAGTTCATCCCAATTGACCAACAGCTCCCGTCGCAGGCGTCTTCGGTGGTGCGCTCGGCATCGGAGAGGCTTGCGACTGAACGCAAATCGATGAGGCGGCATATGAAGAAGGTCTTAAAAAAGCCCGGAAGGCAATGCCTTCCGGGCCCTTTGCAATGCAAATCTGCTTGCAAGTGCGATTTAGCGCACCTGAGCGACGTAAGCGACGTTGGTCGAGGAGACCTTGTCCTCGAGCTGGACGCTCATGCGGGGATCGCCGGCGGTAGCGACGGTCAGGTCGCCGGCCTCGACGTAGCCGAGCTCCTTGGCGGTCTCGATCGCCTTGACGATCGTGCCGTTGACGGTGCCCTGGGTAATCTCGGCCTGGTGCGGGATAACGCCCCAGTACATGATCATCTGCTGGACGGCCCACTCGTGGCGGGAGAATGCGCAGATCGGCATGTTGGGACGGAAGTGCGAGATCAGGCGAGCGGTACGACCGGTGGTCGTCGGCACGGTGATGCACTTGGCGCCAACGGTGGTAGCCATGTTCACAGCGGACATACCCACAACGTTGTTGACGACGCGGGTGCCGTGAGCGTCAGCCGGAACCTCGAGCGGAGCGTGGGCCGGGAGGTACTTCTCGGCCTCGAGAGCGATGCTGGCCTGCATCTTAACGGCCTCGACCGGGTACTTACCGGCAGCGGACTCGCCGGACAGCATAACGGCGTCGGTGCCGTCGTAAATGGCGTTAGCAACGTCGGCAACCTCGGCGCGCGTCGGGCGCGGGTTCTGCTGCATGGAGTCGAGCATCTGCGTAGCGGTGATAACGGGCTTGTAGGCCGCGTTGCACTTGGCGATGATCTCCTTCTGGATGTGGGGAACGAGCTCGGGCTTGATCTCGATGCCCAGGTCGCCACGGGCGACCATGATGCCGTCGGAAGCCTCGAGGATCTCGTCGAAGTTCTCGACGCCCAGGGCGCACTCGATCTTCGGGAAGATCGTCACGTGCTCGCCGCCGTTCTCGCGGCAAAGCTCGCGGATGCCGCGGACGGACTCGCCGTCACGGATGAAGGAAGCGGCGATGTAGTCGATGTTCTCGGTCAGGCCAAAGAGGATGTCCTGACGATCGCGCTCGGTGATAGCGGGCAGCGAGATGTTGACGTTGGGCATGTTGACGCC
>CAKWZF010000048.1:7706-12526 GCA_934865005.1 uncultured bacterium
CCTTGCGCTCGCCAATCAGGCCGTCGTTCTTAACGACGCAGGTCATGTCCTGGCCGCTGACGGACTCGACCTCGAGGGCAACCAGGCCGTCGTCGATCAGGATGAGGGAGCCCTTCTCGACCTCGGAGGGCAGAGCCAGGTAGTCGAGGGAGATGTGCTCAGAGGTGCCGTGGAAATCCTCGGACGTGGGCTGAGCAGTGACGACGATCTTATCGCCGGTCTTGACGGCAACCTTCTTGCCGTCGACCAGAAGGCCGGTGCGGACCTCGGGGCCCTTGGTGTCGAGCAGGATGCCGACGGGCAGACCGAGCTCCTTGGAAATACGACGGACGCGCTCGATGCGACCGTGGTGCTCGTCGTAGGATCCGTGCGAGAAGTTAAAACGGGCGACGTTCATGCCCGCCTTGATCATCTCGCGGATGGTCTCGTCGCTATCGCAGGCGGGACCCATGGTGCATACAATCTTGGTGCGCTTGTACATTCAGACCTCCATCTGACATCGTCTTGCGCTGATAGATAAACCATAAGAAATAAAACTGAGATGATTATAACGAAATGCCGACCGAATACCTCAAAAAATCGACCGTATGCCGAATTAGAAGTTCATTTTTTGCGGTAAAAACGGTATATGAAAAATCTTTACCAACCGTTCTGACCGCTGCTATCTGGGCGATATTTCAGTTTGATGATGCACCGAAGAAAAAACGTTTTATCAATGTTGAGCATCACACGGTCTGCATCGTTGCACTCGAGCCGTGTTTCCAATTGGAATGTTTTGGCTAGACGCGCCGCTTTGGGGTACCATAGCCCCACTATCAACTGCCGCTCAGCACGGCAGCCTTGATGAGCCCTTGCCCTTCTCCTGGGAATTATGATCGGGCATCAATCTGCTGAGTGGCCCGAATCCCAGGAGGGGACTCTATATGCAAAAGGAATACCTGTCCGCCGCGGCGGAGGTACTCAGCGACCAAGGTGTCGATGAGAACCTCGGCCTGAGCAACGACGAGGCGTCGTCGCGCCTCGCCAAGACAGGCCCTAACAAGCTCGAGGAAGCCGAGAAGACGCCGTTGTGGAAGCGCTTCTTTGAGCAGATGGCCGACCCCATGGTTATCATGCTGATCGTTGCCGCCGTCATCAGCGCGCTCACGGGCATGGTCAAGGGCGAGGCGGACTTTGCCGATGTCGCCATCATCATGTTCGTCGTTATCGTCAACTCGGTGCTGGGCGTGGTCCAGGAGGCTAAAAGCGAGGAGGCTCTCGAGGCCCTGCAGGAGATGAGCGCGGCGCAGTCCAAGGTGCTGCGCGACGGCAAGCTCGTGCACCTGCCGAGCGCCGAGCTCGTGCCCGGCGATGTGATCATGCTCGAGGCGGGCGACTCCGTCCCGGCCGACTGCCGTGTGCTCGAGAGCGCCACGATGAAGATCGAGGAGGCCGCCCTTACCGGCGAGTCCGTGCCCGTCGAGAAGCATGCCAACGTGATCGAGCTCGCCGCCGGCACCGACGACGTGCCGCTCGGCGACCGCAAGAACATGTGCTACATGGGTTCCACCGTGGTATACGGCCGTGGCCGCGCCGTCGTGGTCGGCACCGGCATGAACACCGAGATGGGTAAGATCGCCGGCGCCCTGGCCGAGGCTAAGGAAGAGCTCACGCCGCTGCAGGTGAAGCTTGCCGAGCTCAGCCGCATCCTCACCATTATGGTGATCGTCATCTGCGTCGTGATCTTTGGCGTTGACATCCTCCGCCACGGCGTGGGCAACGTCCTTACCGACCCGACTGCCTTGCTCGACACCTTTATGGTCGCCGTCTCGCTCGCCGTCGCTGCCATCCCCGAGGGCCTGGTCGCCGTCGTGACCATCGTGCTGTCGCTCGGCGTGACCAAGATGGCCAAGCGCCAGGCGATTATCCGCAAGCTCTCTGCCGTCGAGACCCTCGGCTGCACACAGACTATCTGCTCCGACAAGACCGGTACCCTTACCCAAAACAAGATGACCGTCGTCAAGCATGAGCTCGCCGCGCCTAAGGAGAAGTTCCTGGCCGGTATGGCGCTGTGCTCCGATGCCCAGTGGGACGAGGAACTGGGCGAGGCCGTGGGCGAGCCGACCGAGTGCGCACTCGTCAACGATGCCGGCAAGGCGGGTCTCACTGGCTTGACCGCCGAGCACCCGCGCGTGGGCGAGGCCCCGTTCGACTCGGGCCGCAAGATGATGTCCGTGGTCGTCGAGACCCTGGATGGCGAGTACGAGCAGTACACCAAGGGCGCACCCGACGTGGTGATTGGCCTGTGCACCCATATCTACGAGGGCGACAAGGTTGTCCCCCTGACCGAGGAGCGTCGCGCTGAGCTCGTGGCCGCCAACAAGGCCATGGCCGACGAGGCCCTGCGCGTGCTGGCGCTGGCAAGCCGCACCTACACCGAAGTCCCGAGCGACTGCAGCCCCGCTGCGCTCGAGCACGACCTGGTCTTCTGCGGCCTGTCCGGCATGATTGACCCGGTCCGCCCCGAGGTCGCCGACGCCATCCGCGAGGCCCACGACGCCGGTATCCGCACCGTCATGATCACGGGCGACCATATCGACACCGCCGTGGCCATTGCCAAGCAGCTGGGAATCGTCACCGATCGCAGCCATGCCATCACCGGTGCCGACCTCGATCGCATGAGCGACGAGGAGCTCGACGCGCACATCGAGGACTACGGCGTGTACGCCCGCGTTCAGCCCGAGCATAAGACCCGCATCGTCGAGGCTTGGAAGTCGCGCGACCAGATCGTGGCCATGACGGGCGACGGCGTCAACGACGCCCCGTCCATCAAGCGTGCCGACATCGGCGTGGGCATGGGCATCACCGGTACCGACGTCACCAAGAACGTTGCCGACATGGTGCTCGCCGACGACAACTTCGCCACCATCATCGGTGCCTGCGAAGAGGGCCGTCGCATCTACGACAACATCCGCAAGGTCATCCAGTTCCTGCTTTCGGCCAACCTTGCCGAGGTGTTCTCGGTGTTTATCGCCACGCTCATCGGCTTTACCATCTTTCAGCCGGTGCAGCTGCTGTGGGTGAACCTGGTCACCGACTGCTTCCCCGCGCTCGCGCTGGGCATGGAGGATGCCGAGGGCGACATCATGAAGCGCAAGCCGCGCAACGCCAAGGACGGCGTCTTTGCCGGACATATGGGTCTGGACTGCGTGGTCCAGGGCCTGATCATCACCGTGCTGGTGCTGGCGAGCTTCTTTGTGGGCGTGTACTTTGACATGGGCTACATCCACATCGCCGATATGATCGCCGGCAATGCCGACGAGGAAGGCGTGATGATGGCGTTCATCACGCTCAACATGGTCGAGATTTTCCACTGCTTCAATATGCGCAGCCGTCGTGCGTCGCTGTTCACCATGAAGAAGCAGAACAAGTGGCTGTGGGCTTCCGCCGCGCTGGCACTGGTGCTGACGGTGATCGTGACCGTGCAGCCGACGCTTGCCGAGATGTTCTTTGGTCCTGTGACGCTTGAGCTCAAGGGCGTTCTTGCCGCGCTGGGCCTGGCCTTCCTGATCATCCCGCTGATGGAGATCTACAAGGCGATCATGCGCGCGGTCGAGAAAGAGTAATGTTCCTGTCCGGGCCCGACCGCCTGCGGGGTTTCCACGGGCACGTCCTCGCCGCTTTGCGGCTGCGGGATGTGCCCTTAGGAAACCCCTCCCGGCGGGCGGGCCCTGCGGTATCCTTGCTGGCTTTTCTTCCGTGCGGATGAAAAGGGCTGAGGGAAAGTTTGTGAGCTGGTCGGGCTTTGCCCGGCCAGCTCTTTTTGATTTAAAATACCTGCTCAGTTGTAATTTGTGGTGCTGGGAGGCGCTTGTGGGCAAGGCGAAGGCTAAAGCGAAGAAAAAGACGACGGGGGCGCGGGCTAAGCGTGACCGTCGTCGGAAGCTCGCGACCGAAGCGCCCGTGTCTGCCGAGGAGTTGTTGGCGAGCGTACCGGGGCTCGATGCGCTGCAGGATGTTCCGGCGTTTGATGACCTGCCGGTCGATGAAGCCCAGCAGACTGCCTTTGATGATTTCTGCGCACATGCCGAGGAGCCCGAGCAGATGCAGCTTGGCGCCGTGGTGCGCTTGGATCGCGGGTTTCCGCTGGTGGCGACTGCCAACGATACCTTCCGCGCCGAGCATGCCGTGGGGTTTGCCAAGTCGCGCGGCGAGGACGAGGTCCTGCTGCCTGCCGTGGGCGACCGTGTGGCGGTGCGCCGCGCTCCCGGGCACGATATGGGCGTGATTGAGTGCGTGCTGCCGCGCCGTACGAGCTTTGAGCGTTGGCGCGGCCGTGCCCGCGGAGAGCGCCAGGTGCTCTGCTCCAACGTGGATAGCGTGCTAATCGTGCAGGCGCTCGGTGCCGGCGAGGTACTGCTCGACCGCGTGGCGCGTTCGCTGGTGTTGGCGCTCGACTGCGATGCCGAGCCGGTGGTAGTGCTCACCAAAGCTGACCGTTGCGATGCCGAGGAGCTCGAGCGCGATCTGGACCGCGTGCGCTGCCTGGTGGGTCCGGACGTGCGCGTAATCGTGACGTCCTCTGCCGAGGGCCGCGGCCTGGACGAGGTACGCGCCTGCGTGCCCGCCGGGAGCTGTGCCATGATTTTGGGCGAATCGGGTGCCGGCAAGTCGACGCTGCTCAATGCGCTGCTGGGCCACGATGCGTTGGCGACCGGCGGTGTGCGCGAACGCGACGACCAGGGCCGTCACACTACCGTCGCGCGCGTGATGGTGGCGCTACCGGGCGACGCCGGCGTGATCGCCGATGCCCCGGGCCTACGCAGCCTACCGCTCGTGGG
>CAKWZF010000049.1:0-12472 GCA_934865005.1 uncultured bacterium
CCTACCTGCGCCGTCGGCACGAGTCTCAGCGAAACAGGGCGCTCGATGCCCATCATGTCGACGGTGGCCTTGAGGTCATCGTCGCGTTTGACTACTTTACCGGGAACGGCAAGGCACATAATGTTCCTCTTTTATACGCTTTGCGCTGGATGGGCGCTTAATAATCCATCAGTTGATGGTAGCGCTCGCGGGGTTCGCGGGCAAACGCGTTACGCCTGTGAGACGGTTGGGCACAGCGGCGTGTGAGGGCGAGCTACTGCGATGCAATCTGCGCAAGACGAGTGCGTGCGACTGCCGCCTGACCGTAGGCGATGCAACCGTCATTGACGGGTACGGTGTGGGGGACAAGGACAGTAAAGCCTGCGCTTTTGAGCTCGCGGGTGAGAAGCTGAAGCAGAAGTCGGTTCATGAACACGCCGCCCGAGAGCGCGACGGTGTCGATGCCCTCGTGCACGCAGATATCGCTGGCGATGCGCGCCGAGGAGCGCGCGGCGGCGACATGGAAATCGAGTGCGAGCCTGTCGGCGGGCGCTCCGGCTTCAATTCCTCCCAAAAGTGCCTCAAAGAGCGCTTTCTGGTCCAGAACATAGGGGCCGTCCAGCCACGATGGGCCAGATGCGAAATAGCCGGCGTTGTCGTCGGGAAAATGGGCGATTTCGTTGTCGAGCGCGCGCCAGGCGGCGGCTTCGAGTTCTATGGCGGGTTCGCCCTCGTAGGTTGCCTTGTCGCAGATGTCCAGAATTGCTGCCGCGGCATCAAAGAGACGCCCCATGCTGCTGGTACGCGGGCTGTTGATGCCGCGCTCGATCATGGTGGCTGTCACGCTGCGCGTTTGCTCGTCGAGGCTGTCCAAAAGCCGAGCGGCACCTGGGTGCTCGAGCAGGCCGAGCTCACTGAGCAGGGCAAAGGCGTTGCGGCGGGCGTCGCGCACGGAGGCCGCCCCACCGGGGAGCGCCCAGGTGCGCAAATGCGCGGTGCGCTCAAAGCCGCCAAGGCTGGCAACAAGAAACTCGCCGCCCCAAATGGTCCCATCGGTGCCGGCGCCGGTGCCGTCAAAGGCGATGCCAAGGACGCGCGCGTCGGTTGTAAGCTGGCCCGCGGCGATGGCCTCGGCCATTACGCTCGCGATATGCGCATGATGGTGCTGCACCTCGACGAGCGGCAGATTGCATTTTCGCGTCTGCTCGCGCGCCCACTGGCCCGATAGATAGCTGGGGTGTAAATCGCAGGCCAAGGCGGCGGGCGCCAAGTCAAAGAGATCTTCCAAGCGTGTGCGCGCGGCGTTCCAGGCATCGAAGGTCCCGCCGTTTTCAACATCGCCGATATGCTGCGACACAAAACAGGTCGCCTCGCCGTTCGTCCCTTCACGCGTGAGCGCAATCGTGGCCTTTTGTTGTGGCCCGCAGGCGAGCACGCAGGACGGAGCGCCGTCGAGCGCCGGCAACGGCAGCGGCTGGGGTGCATATCCGCGAGCGCGGCGAACGGGCATAATGGCGCCGTCGACCACGCGCACTACAGAGTCG
Source organism: uncultured bacterium (assembly GCA_934865005.1). Taxonomy (GTDB): domain Bacteria; phylum Actinomycetota; class Coriobacteriia; order Coriobacteriales; family Coriobacteriaceae; genus Collinsella. Next base: position 1,524 of record CAKWZF010000049.1, read on the forward strand.
TCGTAGCGCGAGAGGATCGCGCGGTCGTTACCGAGCAGCGCGTCGGCGATGCCGGCGGCAACGAGGTGTTCCCAGGCAAGGTCGTCGTCGGTCTCGATGGGTTCTTCGCTCAGGTTTCCGCTGGTCATGACGAGCGCGTGCATACCGCAGGCTTCTGCCGCGGCAAGCAACAGATGTTGAAGCGGCGTATAGGGGAGCATGACGCCGAGCTCAGGAAGGTCGTGCGCGACAGATGGCGCGAGAGCGAGGATGTCGGGGGAACCGCCGTTGCCCTCGCCAACAGTGCGCCGGCGCAGCAGCACAATGGGGCGGATACTGCCAGCGAGCAGATCGCGTTCAGCATCGTCGATATGACACAGGTGCCCGGCATCGGCAAGACTGCGAACCATGACGGCAAGTGGCTTGTTGCTGCGACGCTTGCGACGGCGCAGCTCGCGCACCGCTTGTTCGTTGGCAGCATCGCAGGCCAGGTGGAATCCGCCCAGGCCCTTGATGGCGACGATGCCACCGCTGGCCAGCAGCTCAACGCAGCGCTCGATGATAGCGTCGCTGGCCTCGCGTGTGGTGTCGACGGTTGGTGTCGCGGACGAATTCCCGCACGCATTGCCGTTTACAGCCTCGCGCCACGTAATATGCGGCCCGCAATCAAAGCAGGCATCGGGTTGCGCGTGAAAACGCCGGTCGAGTGGGTCGGCATACTCCGCGGCGCACTTGGGACACATGGGAAAACAATCCATCGAGGTGGCCGCTCGATCGTAAGGCAGCGAGCGGATGATGGTAAAGCGTGGGCCGCAGTTAGTGCAGTTGATAAAGGGGTAGTGATAGCGTCGGTCGGCGGGATCGAACAATTCGCGCAAGCAATCGTTGCAGGTGGCGATATCGGGCGAGACGAGCGTCGTGTGCGCGGTCTGGTCCTGCGATGCTACGATGCGAAAGCCCTGTTCGTTGGCGGCATCCCAACCGTTGGCTGCCAAGTCCACAACCTCGACATGCTCTACGCGGGCTGCCGCAGGCGCATGCTCAGAAAGCGCGGCAACAAAAGCATCGAGCGCATCGGCCGGAGCGTGCGCCTCGATATGCACGCCGTCGCCCGCATTGAGCACCCATCCACAAATGCCATGTGCCATGGCCTCGCGATACACAAACGGTCGCATGCCAACGCCCTGCACAATGCCCGTCACATGAATATGCGCATGCCGCATGCGACACCCCTCATCAAAACCGACCAAAAAGGGACAGGTTTATTTTGGTAGGTAAAACTTCTAAACCTGCCAAAACAAACCTGTCCCTTTTTGGCAGGTGCGCTGCGGGAAATCCCGCTATAGCCCCAGACTCTGCTTGGTGGCGGCGCAGGTGAGCTCGCCGTGCTTAACGCCGCGCAGGCCCAGCAGGCGGTCGGCTAGTTCGTAGACGCGCTCGCCGCGACCCTTGAGCGCCAGAATCTCCAAACAGTTGTGGTGATCCAGATGCACGTGCATGGTCGATACGATCTCGTCGGTGTAGTCGTGCTGCACTTCGTCCAGACGGCGCGTCAGATCGCCGGTGTGATGGTCGTAGATCATGGTGAGCGACCCGATAACGTGCTCATCGGGCGTGCGCATCTGCTCTTTGGCGATCGAGGCGCGAATCAAATCGCGCACGGCCTCGGAGCGGTTGGCCACGTCGCCGCGGCGCGCGATCTGCTCGTCAAAACGGCGCAGCAGGTCGTCGGGTGCGGTAACCGAAAAACGGACCAGCTCGGAGCCGGAGCCACTACAGTGGCAGCCCGCGTCACCGTCCGCCCCGTGCGGATGCTCGTGCTCGTACCCGCAGCAGTGCTCGTGTTCGGCCACCTTACACCAGCTTCACGGAGCCGACGGAGTTGTGGTCGGCCTCGATGGCTTCCTCGTAGCCCTCGAGTGCGTCGTGGGCCTCGTGGAGCGCGGCCATGGCGGCCTCGAGCTTGGCGCCGATGTGCTCCATGTCAAAATTCTCGGTCGCATGCAGCAGCTGATGGCTCCACTCGTGAGCGAGCTCGATGGTGTCGTCGACCTGCTTGACGCTCATGGCAAGCTGGCTCATGTTCATTCCGACGTCATGCATGGAAAATCTCCTTTTGTATGGGGCAGTTCAGTGGTTCAGATTTTACTACGCCCGCTCTGTGCGCAGCTGCATAAGAAAACGGGTGCGAGTCTGTGCGACCCGCACCCGTTCACTGGGGGCTGTTTGTGACTACCATACTATCCGTGGTTGCACTCGGTGCATCCAGAAGTCCGGCGAGCGGTGCAAAAGCGCTCATGGACGGCAGGCAGACGGCAACATGTAACAAGCGTATTACAGATGCTTCTCCAGCAGCGCCTGCAGCCTCGCCTTGGGCAGAGCGCCAACCGATCGGTCAATCTCCTCGCCGTTCTTAAACACAACCAGCGTGGGGATGCTCATGACGCCATACTTCATGGCCAGGTCCTGGTTGTCGTCGACGTTGCATTTGGCAACGGCAAGCTTGCCCGCCAGCTCATCGGCAACCTCGTCAACGATGGGCGAGAGGGATCGACAGGGCCCGCACCACGGTGCCCAAAAATCGACCAGCACGGGCAGACTGTCGTTAACGATGGAATCGAAGTTCTCGGGGGTAATCTGATTAATGTCAGCCATGGTGACCTCCATAATGCGACGCGGCTCGGCCGCGTAAAACTCAGTACGACCGTGCTTATACCCAGCCGCCCGCAAAGCAACCACTCGCGGGTAGCTCTTTTATATAATGGTGGGCACGCAAACGATTGGAGAGCGCATGTCCACGTCACAAAGCCAGAAAAAAGAAGCCATCGCCCAGGCGGCCGAGCAGGAGCTCACATCGCTTGCGGTTCGTGGCGTGCGTATCGCGGGCAACGCGTGCTCGCCGATCGTGCTGGTCAAAGGCGATTTGGACGAGGCCGAGCGTTCGGGTGGCGAGCTTGCCGCCGGCCCGGATGGCGCGGCGTTGCGCAAGGCGCTTGGGGCCATCGGCTACGCGCCCGAGGATTTTTGCGTGCTGGCAAGCGTCGCCGGCGTGGGTGACGGAGCGGTCGCGGTGGGCGAGACTCTGCCGTGCGAGCTGTTCCGTGAGGCGCTTGAGGCTTTGGACCCCGAGGCGGTTCTGCTGCTGGACGATCGCGCGGCCGATACCATGCGCGAGACCTATGCCGACATGCTTGTGGCAATCGACGACTTCGATACCGCTATGCTCAAGCCCGGCTTGGTCGCCCATGTGCAGGGCCGCCGCGTGCTCGCGCTCGACGGCTTTGAGGCGGCACTCACTGACAAAGCCGCCAAGCAGCGCATGTGGGCATACATCAAGCAGCTGACCCCGGCAGCCGCTCCGCTGTAGCGAGGCTGGCGGCAGCCCCTACATCACAGCGCGCAGCTCAAACCGATCGCCGTTAATGCGGAACTGGCAGTTGCCGTTCATGCGCTCCACGGCAAGTTTGATGCTCCTGGTGCCAAAGCCGTGGCCCGCATGCCGGGTCACGGGCATGCCGTCGACCATGCGCGGCGCGCGGTCAAACGTATTGGAAACTAACAGCAGCAGCTGGCCGTCCTCTAATCGCAGGTCAAAGTCGACGAATCGCTTTCCTTGGGGTGCGGCGCTTGCGGCGGTGATAGCGTTTTCCAAGGCATTTGAGAGCACGCTAAACAGGTCGGCGTCACCTACGTGGATGGTTTCGGGTACGGCGGCGCGCAGGTTGGCGGTAATGCCGTTTCTATTGATATCCGAGTTAAATGACGAAAGCGCGATGTTTACGGTCTCGTTGGCGCAGAAGCGGCGTACGGCGGTGCGGTCGCCGGCTTCGCAGAGTTCGTCGATGCGATCGAGCGCCTCGTCGGTGTGGCCCTCCTCAATTAAAGCGGCCAGGCCGCGTAGGAAGTGGCGCATGTCGTGGCGCAGAATCGACAGCTCGCGCCCAGATTGACGCCAAGCCTCGAGCTCTTTGATGGCGGCGCTGTCGCGGGTTTCGAGCATCCAGCGCTCTCGCTCGGCGGTTTCCTTTTCTTCGTATTCGCGCAGGTAAACGGCAAGAAACATAAGATAGAAGGCACAGAGCGCAAATGCCAAAAACTCAACCGTCACCACCGAGCCCGAGTGGAACAGCGTGGTGTAGACGTTGGTGGCATAGTCAAAGACGTAATAGACGAGCGGCAGGATTAAAAGGATGCCCAGCTCGGTGGTGCTTTTAATCGCCAAGCGCGGACCGATGTCGCCGGCCCAATGCAGCAGGACGGCAAAGACGGCGAGTGTGGTCGCGATGCGCGCCAGATAGTACGCGATCTGAGAATCGGTTGCGGCAAATGCGGCGATGCCCATCCAATTGCTGAACTGGCAGCTCAGATAGGCACTCGTAATGCCGAGCACGGCAAGCAGCGGGCTCAGGCGGTAGCGCGCGCACAAATAGATGATGAGCGGCAGATGCACGACGAGCGGATATACCTGGCGGGCGAAAAGCTCTCCGCCGACGGCATTGGCGAGGCCAAATGCGCATCCGGTTACGGCACCGACCAGCACCAGTTCAAGCGCATGACGCCGGTTGATCTCGATACCGCACAGCGCCGCCGAGGCAAAGACGCCAAAGAGTAGCGTTGTGGCGTGGTGGATTGCCCAAAGGACCATTTCGACCGAGGAGACCATCAGTGTCTCCCAGCCTCAAAGCGCACCGCAAAGTAGGCGTCTTGGAATCCCTGCTTGCAACTGCGCGAAAGCGGGATGCACGCGCCCGAGCGCATGACGATGTCCGTGCGGTCAAAGTGATCGATATTGCGCAGGTTGACCTGGTAGCTGCGGTGGCATTTAAAGAAGACCGCGTTTTGCTCCAAGCGGTCCTCGACGCTGCGGAACGACTCGAGTGCCTCGATATCGCGTCCGTCGCGCAGGTGGAAGACCACGTGCTTGTTGCGCGCCTCGGCATATTCGATGTCGGACAGGCGCAGGGCGTGGTAGCCAAAGGAAGTTTTGATCACGAGCTCGTCGGTTGCCGCCGGGCGCATGCTCGAAAGCTCGTCGAGTAACTGCGCCAGGCGTTCGTAAGTCACGGGCTTGAGCAGATAGTCGAAGGCGCGGACCTCGTAGGATTCAAGCGCGAACTCGGGCGACGAGGTGAGGAACACCAGGCGCACGGCGGTGTCGGCCTGGCGCAGTTCGCGTGCGGTGTCCATGCCGTTGACGAGCGGCATGATCATGTCGAGCAGAATGATGTCGGCGCGCGATGCGGCATGGCGGGCCAGCAGGTCCTCGCCGCGCGTGACGAGCGCAACATCGACCGTCGTGCCCGTCTCGGTCGACCAACGGTCGATCATCCGGTGCAGTCTATCTAGAAAAGCGACATCATCGTCGCAGGCAATAATCTTGAGCATTCTAAGCCCCCTTAGTAGTTCGATTTTGCCACATTGGGTGCGGACCGCTTGTGGGGGTGCGGACCGTTTGCGCCCCACGGCGTGCAACTCGCGCCAAGCGGTATTGCGGTGGCGAAAGATGCCTCCTGCGCCATCGAGAGCTCAGCTATCCTCAGCTTGCCAGTTCGAATATGGACCTGCCACATGATTGAATCTTTATTTCAACTTTACACCTAGGTTTACAGCTGTCTTGTCAGCTGTAAACCTAGGTGCCATACTAAAGCCCCAAGATTCGCCAAAAGAGAGGGGCCTTGATGGCACAGAGCGCGAACATGGATGCGTCGGAGCTTGCACGCGATATCGCGGCCGGCCTGGCATCGGCAACGACGGCAACGGAGCGTGCGGCACTGGTGCCCGCAGAGCTCGTCGAGGCCATTCGGCAACTAAAAACCCAACGTGACGCGGTGATCCTGGCGCACTATTACGTGGCGCCCGAGGTGCAGGCCGTGGCTGATTACGTCGGCGACAGCTTCTACCTGGCCAAGCTCGCCAAGAGCCTGCCGCAGCAGACCATCGTGTTGTGCGGCGTGGAGTTTATGGGCGAGAGCGCCAAGCTGCTCAACCCCACCAAGACCGTGCTGCTGCCCGAGCCGGGCGCGGACTGTCCCATGGCGCACATGGTCAAGCACGAGACGGTCGACGCGGCGCGCGCCGAGTACGGCGACGACCTGGCTGTCGTCTGCTACGTCAACTCCACGGTCGAGATCAAGAGCTGGAGCGACGTGTGCGTCACCAGCTCCAACGCCGTTAAGATCGTGTCCGAGCTGCCGCAGCAGCATGTCCTGTTCATTCCCGATCAAAACCTGGGACGCTTCGTAGCCGAGCAGGTGCCGCAAAAGCACGTCATTCTCAACAACGGCTACTGCCCGCGCCATCACATCATCACCGTCGAGCAGATCGTCGACGCGACGGAGACCCACCCCGACGCGCTCGTGCTGGCGCATCCTGAGTGCAAGGCCGACGTCCTGGCCGAGGCCGACTACATCGGCTCCACCGCCGGCATCATCAAGTATGCCGAGGAGTCGGACGCCAGCGAATTCATCATCGTGACGGTCCGCGGCGTGCTCTACGAGCTCGAGCGCCGCTGCCAGGGCACCGGCAAAAAGTTCTACTTCCCCGCGGTGCAGCCCACCTGCGTCAACATGGATCTCATCACGCTCGAAAAGCTCGTGCGCTGCCTGGAGACGGGCGAGGGCGAGGTGCAGATCGGCGTCTCGGACGAGGCTGCCGACCAGGCCAAGCTCACGCTCGACCGCATGCTCGAGTACGCGGCGCGTTAGAACGATGTGACATGAGGGGCAGTCCCTTATGCCACATTACAAAGGAGAGGATTCCTGTGGAAACCAAGCAATACCCCGATATGGAGTGCGACGTCGTCATTGCCGGCTGCGGCGTGGCGGGCCTGTACGCAGCTCTCAACTTGCCGACGAGCACGCGCGTGATCATGCTTTCCAAGGGTGCTGTCGACGAGTGCGATTCGATGCTCGCGCAGGGCGGCATCTGCGTACTGCCCGAGGGCTCGGACTACGATGCCTTCTTTGAGGACACCATGCACGCCGGCCACTACGAGAACCGCCGCGAGAGCGTCGACATCATGATTCGCTCGAGCCGCTCGGTCATCAACGACTTGCTAGCGATGGGCGTGGACTTTGAGCGCAAGGCCGACGGCAGCCTCGACTTTACCCGCGAGGGCGCGCACAGCCGCCCACGCATTGCCTTCCATGCCGATATTACGGGCAAGGAGATCACGACCAAGCTGCTCCAGGCCGTTCGCAAGCTGGACAACGTGCAGATTTTGGAGCACGTGGCCATGACCGACATCCTGACGGGCGAGCGTGATGACGTTACGGTGTGCACCGGCGTCGTTGCCGTTCCCGTGGACGAGGACAACTCGGTTCGTCCCGCCGACGAGCTGGCAAACGCCGCCGAGGGCGTGCATGCCAGCGAGCCGTTTAAGATTCATGCCCGCCACACGCTGTGGGCGACGGGTGGCATCGGCGGCGTGTACGATCACTCCACCAACTATCCGCAGCTCACCGGCGACGCCTGCTACATCGCGCAGGAGCATGGCATTAAGATGGAGCATCTGGACTACGTGCAGATTCACCCCACGGGATTGTTCTCGCCGCAGCCGGGCCGCACCTTCCTGATCAGTGAGAGCTGCCGCGGTGAGGGCGCGATTCTGCTCAACGCCGCCGGCGAGCGCTTTACCGACGAGCTGCAGCCGCGCGACGTGGTCGCCGCCGCTATTCGCGAGCAGATGAAGCAGGACGGCACCGAGCACGAGTGGCTGAGCTTTGCCCCCGTCGAGCGCGACGTGGTGACCGGGCACTTTGCCAACATCCGCGCGCGCTGCCTGGAGGACGGCCGCGACATCTTGGACGAGCCCATTCCCGTTACGCCGACGCAGCACTACTTTATGGGCGGCGTATGGGTCGACAAGGACGGCCGCACTTCGATGCCCGAGCTCTACGCTGCGGGCGAGACGGCCTGCAACGGCGTTCACGGCAAGAATCGCCTTGCATCAAACAGCCTGCTCGAGGCGCTGGTCTGGGGTCGTCGCGCCGCGTGGTACATGCGCACCGGCGAGTCGCTGGCCGTGGAGCAGGCGGGCGATCCCGCGCTCGATGGCCGTCATCGCGCCCTGGGCGCCGACACCCTGGCAATCGATGATTTGGCCCGTGCCGCCGGCACGCAGGCCGTGGAGGAGTAGACCATGAATCCCATTACCATGAAGCTCGTCGCCGATGATCTGATTCTGCAGGCCCTGCGCGAGGACATCACGTTCGAGGACGTGAGCACGGCGAGCGTGTGTCCCACGGCGCGCCCCGCCACGGTGGAGCTTATCGCCAAGGCCGACGGCATCATCGCCGGCTTGGATGTGTTTGCCCGCACCTTTGAGTTGCTGGATCCGCAGAGCTCGGTGCTGCTCGACGTTGCCGATGGCGACGAGGTGCACGCCGGCGACCATGTGGGTCAGGTGCGCGGCGACGCGCGCGTGCTGCTTTCGGGCGAGCGTGTGGCGCTCAACTACCTGCAGCGCATGAGCGGCATCGCTACCTATACGCACCAGATGGCTGCAGCGCTCGAGGGCACCAAGACCGTGCTCGTCGACACGCGCAAGACCACACCGGGTATGCGCGTGTTTGAGAAGGCGGCGGTCGAGATCGGCGGCGGCAGCAACCACCGCTACAACCTGTCGACGGCCGTCATGCTCAAGGACAACCACATCGATGCCGCCGGTGGCGTGGCGCGCGCGATCGAGATGGCGCGCGCCCATGCGTCGTTTACCACGACGGTCGAGATTGAGTGCGAGAACCTGGACATGGTGCGCGAGGCTGTGGAGGCCGGCGCCGACATCATCATGTTCGACAACATGACCCACGACGATATGGCTGCCGCGATTGAGCTTATCGCCGGCCGCGCCAAGACCGAGTGCTCGGGCAACGTGGACGCCAGCAATATCCGCGCGCTCGCCGACCTGGGCGTTGACTTTATTAGCTCGGGGGCGCTGACTCACTCTGCGCCGATTCTCGACCTCTCGCTCAAGCACCTGCGTCTGTTGGACGGTAAATAATGGACGCCCGCGAGCGTCGCCGTGCCATCATGGCCGTGCTCGAGGGAGCCAAGGGACCCGTTTCGGGCAGCGCACTTGCCCGCGAGGTGGGTGTGAGCCGCCAGATTGTCGTGCAAGACATCGCTCTGCTGCGCGCCGACGGGCACGATATCGTGGCGACCAACCGTGGTTATGTGCTGCAGGAGGCCCCCAGCAGCCCCGCTGTGCCCACGCGCTTGGTCAAGGTTCGCCACAGCGTGGAGCAGGCGGGCGATGAGCTCACGAGTATCGTCGACGCCGGCGGCTCCGTGCTCAATGTGATCGTCAATCACCGCGTATACGGTAAGATCACGGCTGATCTGGACATCCGCAATCGCCGCGATGTTGAGCGCTATCTGCGCGATATCGAGAGCGGCAAGAGCTTTCCGCTGCTAACGGTGACGAGCGGCTATCACTTCCATCGCATTGCGGCGGAGGACGAACAGACCCTCGACGAGATCGAGGCGATGCTCAAAGAGAAAGGCTACCTAGCCGATTTAATGCCCTACGAGGATGATTTGTCCTAGCCCGACACCGTCCCCAATTAGCTGCCCACATATGCAAAAGGAGGCCTCCGCGGCGATGCGGAGGCCTCCTTTTTGTGCACGGTGTACTTGTGAGTGTGCAAGTGGGGGAGTTGTTACTCCTCGACGATCTCGGTGATCGCGCCGGCGGGGCAAGCGTCCTGGCAAGCGCCACAGGCGACGCAGGAGTCCTCGTCAGCGACGGTAGCGACGTCCTGGAGCTCCAGAACGCCAGCGGGGCAGGAGTCGACGCAAACGCCACAAGCGATGCACTCGTCGGCATCAATTACGGGATGAGCCATGGTAGTTTCCTCTCTGTTGACCGACGCTACAGGCGATGCGCGCCGGTTTGATTCGGGCAAAAACATACCACGGGAGCGACCGTTTGCAATACCCTCTGGCCGGCATCTTCATACCGTTCGCCGAGTATGCCAAGGTTTACTAAAAAATGCGCAGGTGGGGCCGTTGAGCTGCGCAAATGTTAGCTAAAGGTGACTTGAAATATTGAGCTATTGAGCGCGTCTGCGGAAAGGGCATCCCGTTATTTGGCCGAAAACCGGGTCGCAGTTTCCGGTTAGGCCCGCTAGCGGAAAATGCGAGCCGGTATCAGCTCTCAAAACGGGATACGGTTTTCGGTTGAGCCTTCAGACGGAAACTGCGACCCGGAATCCACGCTCAAACTGGGATGAGCTTTCCGCAAGACGGCCCCCAGGCACCCCCGGACGCAAACCTCAGCCATCTCTACATAGATCTCGATAGATTTGCCGAGAACTCAATCAGCGCATCTACCTGCGCATTTAAGAACCTAAACTCTCAGCAATAAGAAATCTTATATGAATTGACTTAGATTTTGTATATTCCGGCCCATAAGGGGATACACTACATCCTGAAAGACAAGCCGAAACACCGCTCGGCAGACCGCCGAGTCGGTGCAAACGCACAAGAGAGAGGGAATTTCTAATGGGCAAGATTCTTGGTATCGACCTTGGTACTACTAACTCCGCAATGGCCGTTCTCGAGGGCGGTTCTCCGACCATTATCGTGAACGCCGAGGGCGACCGCACCACCCCGTCCGTCGTGGGCTTCCGTGCCGACGGCGACCGCGTCGTGGGTAAGGCCGCTAAGAACCAGGCTGTCACCAACCCCAAGAACACCGTGTTCTCCATCAAGCGCTTCATGGGCCGCAAGTACTCCGAGTGCACCTCCGAGATCAAGACCGTGCCGTACGAGGTCAAGGAGGGCCAGGGTGGCCGTGCCGTCGTCGACATCGAGGGCAAGGACTACACCGCCGAGCAGGTGAGCGCCATGACGCTCGCGAAGATGAAGGCTGACGCCGAGAAGTATCTGGGCGAGACCGTCACCGACGCCGTCATCACCGTCCCGGCCTACTTCAACGACGCCCAGCGTCAGGCCACCAAGGACGCCGG
>CAKWZF010000050.1:0-12220 GCA_934865005.1 uncultured bacterium
ACCTTAAGGAGCAGCCGTGGGTCGAGGCGTGGAACTCCAATATGTTCCTGCGCCTGTTCCTGAACCCGGTCATTTTGGTCCAGAGCCTGCCGATCGTCTTCAAGGGCTTCCTTATGTCGCTTTCGATCGTGCTCGTGGCGTTTCCGCTGGCAATTCCCTTTGGCTTTGCCCTGTCGCTTATGCGCATCTCCAAGTCGCGCATCCTGCGCTGCCTCGCCGGCATCTACGTGAATATCATTCGCGGTACGCCGGCGTTCCTGCAGATCTATATCGCGTTCTTCGGTCTGCCGTTGGCCGGCGTCAAGGTGGACGACTATGTTTTGGGCGTTATCGTCATGGCCATGAACTCGTCTGCGTACCTGTGCGAGATCTTCCGTGCCGGTATTCAATCGATCCCCAAGGGCCAAAACGAGGCTGCTCGCTCTCTGGGCATGAATGCCTTCCAGACGCTGCTCTACGTTATGATTCCGCAGACGTTCCGCAATGTTTTGCCTACGCTGACCAGCGAGTTTATCTTGCTTTACAAGGATACGTCGCTGCTTGCCGCCGTGGGTGTGGTCGAAATCGTCATGAACGCCCGTACCATCGTGGCCACGACGGGCTCCATTACACCGTACGTGGTTGCCGCCCTGTTCTATCTGGTCATCACCCTGCCGCTCGCTCGCTTGGTGAGCGGTCTTGAGGCGAGGCTTTTGGGTACGACCGAGACCAAGAAGAAGCGTCCCGCCAAGAGCGCCGGACAGGTTGTCGCGACGCCTGCCGATCACATCGCCGGTCTGTAAGGAGGTCCTATCATGAGCGAAATCAATAACTCGAACGAGGTCGTCGTCAGCATTAAGAACCTCCAGAAGGCCTTTGGCGATAACGTGGTCCTGCGCGATATCGATCTGGATGTGCATAAGGGCGAGGTCGTCGTAGTTCTGGGTCCTTCGGGCTCGGGCAAGTCGACGATGCTTCGCTGCATCAATCGTCTGGAGCATCCTACGAGTGGTTCGATTGTCGTCGAGGGCGTGGATGTGTGCGCCAAGGGCGTTGACCTCAATAAGGTGCGTACGCACTTGGGCATGGTGTTTCAGCAGTTCAACCTGTTCCCGCACCTGTCGGTCAAAAAGAACGTCATGCTTGCGCAGCAAAAGGTGCTCAAGCGCAGCAAGGAAGAGGCCGAGAAGATCGCCGTCGAGGAGCTGACCAAGGTCGGTCTTGCCGAGCGTATCGACTTTATGCCGAGCCAGCTCTCGGGCGGCCAGCAGCAGCGCGTTGCCATCGCCCGCGCCCTGTCGATGAACCCTCACGTTATGCTCTTTGACGAGGCCACGTCGGCGCTCGATCCCGAGCTGGTTCGCGACGTTCTGGGTGTCATGCGCGACCTGGCACGCGATGGCATGACCATGATCGTCGTGACGCACGAGATGGGCTTTGCCCGCGACGTCGCCGACCGCGTCGTCTTTATGGACGGCGGCGTCATTGTGGAAGAGGGTACGCCGAGCGAGGTCTTCGACCACCCCAAGAGCGAGCGCACCAAGGCGTTCTTGGGCAATATCTCGTAGCCGGTTGATGTAACTGCCGTTATAAAAGAGCGGGGGCTGGACTTGAATCCAGCCCCCGCTCTTTTGTAGGGATAAGGATGCGCTTTGATGCAGACTCTTTTGGAGGTCCTGGGTTCGTTACGCGAGCTCGGCTCCGAGGGCCTTGCAAGCGGTCTCGCCCTCATCGTCGGGCGCATCGTAGCAAATGACGGAATCGACGACATTGACGCCCGCCTCGTCGGCATCGGCCTTCCAGTTGTCCATCCACTCGCCCTCGGCCCACGAATAAGAGCCAAAGAGGACGACCTTCTTATCGCCGAGGGTCTCCTTGACCTCATCCCACATGGGCTGGAACTCATCATATTCAAGCTCCTCGGAACCCATGGCGGGGCAGCCGAAGGCGATAGCGTCATAGCCAGCGGCCTTGTCTGCGGAGAAGTCGGCGCAGGAGATGACCTCTGCCTCGGCGCCGGCATCGGTTGCACCTTCGGCAACGAGGTTTGCCATGGCCTCGGTGTTGCCCGTGCCGCTCCAGTAGACGACTGCGATCTTGCTCATATGTTTTCCTTTCGGTTGTGCGGCGTGCGGCCGCGTTTTGTATGCTCTATCGGGTTGCCTGGACAAGTTGTCCCAGGGTGCAGCCCTGTTGATAGATATAGGTAAGGTATTGCGTGCATGCGCGATAGGAGTCAAAGGTCGTGAGCGCCTGTTCGACGTTCGTGTATACCTTCCAGGCGCCAAAGACCTTATAGTTTTCGCCGTGCTGGACGATAAACTGATGGACATCTTCGTAGGGATAGCCCAAAAAATAGCCAATTTCGTGGGGGAACTCGCACATGCACCCCGTATCGCAGTGCCTATTTCGCGCGAGTGCGCAGACACTGCCGTCATAGGCGCTTTCTGCGGCATTGCTGCTTGCCAGCGTGATGCGCGCGGCGAGATGCACCAGGGATGCGGGCAGGTTGTGGACATCGTAGCCTTCGGCGACAAGCGCCGTCGCGGCGCGGGGGTCGGAGAGATATCGCATAAGGTCCGCAGGGCGGTACACATAGATGAGCGCTCCGCAGGGGCGCCAGACCAAAACGCTCATATGGATCCCGAGCGGCTGGAGCTCGCGGTTGCATTGGGCTATGACGGCGAGCAGGCGAGAGCGTCGCTCTTCGATTTGAACGACGCCGAGTTTTCCGTTTTGGTTGGCGTAAACGCCGGGATAGGTAAAGAGCGAAGCCGGCTTGATACCTGCGAGCGTAGGGGAGCAGTTGCGCACGACAGCCGTTTGGTATGTTGGGATGTCAATGGTTCGAGTCACGTTGCCCCTTTCGAGCCCTCGATTGTTAGGCTAGGAAAACTTATACACGAAAGTAAGCCATGGTCAACAAAAAAGTTTGAAGAGGGAAACTAATTGACCGAACGGACATGATTTTGGGTTAAGATGGGGACACCCCATGGGGGTATCTAGAAAAGGCTTAGAAAGAAAGGGAAGCGCATGGAGGACTTGCTCAATCCTGCAAATATCATCGTGCTGGCCGTCATTGCCGTCGGCATGTTTTTTGGGCTGCGTCGCATTGCCGCTTCGACTCGCGGGAAGAGTTGTTGCAGCGATAGCGTGAGCGTCAAGAAGGCCAAAAAGGTTGTTGTGACGGATACCGATGCGTCTCACTATCCCAATAGCGAGGAGCTGCTCATCGGCGGCATGAGTTGCGACGGCTGCGCTCAGAACGTGGCCAATGCCCTGAATGCGCTGGATGGCGTGTGGGCAACGGTGACGTATGCGGACCACACGGCACGCGTGCGCTCTAAGCAGCCGATCGATCGCGGTGCTCTCGTGGCCGCCGTGAAGGACGCGGGTTACTACGTCATGACGCTGTAAGCGCCGCCTTGGATGTATTTTCTTGTCTAGGCTCGACCACGCAGTTCGATGTCTTGAATGTCATCGAAATCGATGACGATGTCTTTGAGCTTGAGGAGCTTGAAGGCGGGGAGTACTTCGTCGAGAATGCCCGTGCGGCTACGATGGCCGTACGTATCGTAATAGGTGACGCGGACCAGGTCACCACGCTTGAGGCCCTCGAGCTTATGCGAAAGCTCGAGGGCTTTCTCTTCCGTGAGCTCACATTTTGGTTCGACGGTGATCTCTTGCTTGCGCACGAGTTCGTAGTATCCCGTGAGGGCGGCAAAGGGCATAAACTGTGCGGCGCGGTTGGCACGCAGGGCACCGTTGGCGGTGAGTCTGGGGTCGGCGGATCGGCGTCTTCCCTCGGGGTCCGCTAGACGTTCAAAAGGCGTCGGTGGCCGCATCGGCTGTTGTTGGGACTTAGGCACGATGTCCTCCTACCTGATCGTTGCGTTCGCGTGCGGTGGCGCCGGTGGTAAAGCTTAATCCCTTGACGAGCGCGTTCTTGCCGTACTTGCCCTTCACGGCCAAGATGGCGCGTGCCAGGTCGCGCTCGCGATCATCGGCCTTAACGTCGCTGAACAGATCGATGGTGGCAAATTCCTCGGGTACCAGATTGCCAAAGCCCAGATTGATACGCTTGACCGGTCGCTTGGGGTCGACCGTTTGTGCCCAAAGGTCATCGAAATAGCCCATGATCTTCTTAAACGAATTAGTGCTCTCGGGCAGCTTGCGTGAGGCGTTGGAGTGCGCAAAGAGCGCGGCATAGCCACCACGCGGCTTGCCGCCGTGTTCGCCCACAAAGATGCCGTCAATCGCCTGTGCCTCCCGCACCAAACGTCGGCGTTCGTCATCTCGCTGGACGGGTTTCGGTGCGCGGTGCGCGAGCTCGGGGCCGTCGGTCGCTGCGGGCTCGATGCCCGAAGTGCTCGAGCGCAGATGTCCGCAGCCGTCTATATACTGCGCCGTGCCGCTGGCGTTGAGCCGGCGTATGTCGGCGTGCTCGCTTGCATAGCCTACAAAGAGCGAGATGCTGTTGCACACCACGTGCTTGTCGATCAAATCCAGCACGGCGGCATCGACCATTTCGCGCAAGACGGTGTAGGCCTGCTCGTAGGCATAGCCCTTCGAGAGCACCTGCCCCGTGTTGGTCGAGGTCGCTTGTGGGCGATAAGCTTGGATATCGGCGATGGTTGTCGGCTCACGCCCGAAGGCGTGGTCGATAAGATATTCGGCATTGACGCCGAGCTCGTCGTAGAGCAGGTTCTCGTCGAGTGCGGCGACGCCCATTAGGTCGTAGACGCCGTATTTCTCGAGACGGGCCGCCACGCCGGGGCCGATGCCCCAGATGTCGGTGATGGGGCGATGGGGCCAGATCTCCTTGCGAAAGGTCTCGTCGTCGAGTATGCCGATACGGCTGGGCACGTGCTTGGCGGTAATATCGAGTGCAACCTTGGCCTGGAATAGGTTGGGGCCGATGCCGACCGTCGCCGTGATGCCGGTGCGCGCCAGGACCTCGTCGCGCAGTATGCAGGCGAAGCCTTCCGCATCGGTGTGATAGAGGTCCAGATAGGGCGTCACGTCGATAAAGCACTCGTCAATTGAGTAGACGTGAACGTCTTGCGGACTGACGTATTTCAGGTAGATACCGTAGATCTGCGCCGACACCTCCATATAGTGCTGCATGCGCGGTACGGCCTTGATGTAGTCGATGCCATCGGGTATTTCGAACAGGCGACAGCGATTGTGAATCCCTAGGTCCTTCATGGCCTGCGTGATAGCGAGACAGATGGTCGTGCGTCCGCGCGATTCGTCGGCAACGACCAGGTTGGTGGTGAGCGGATCGAGCCCACGATCGACGCACTCGACGCTGGCATAAAACGTCTTGAGGTCGATACAGATGTAGGTGTGCTGCTCGTGCGCCATCTGTGCCCTTTCATCAAACACATGTTCTTATCGAATACCTGTTCGATAATACCCGCTCGACCGGACACCGTCAAAACCTACCAAAAAGGGACAGGTTTTTTTGGTCGGTTTACCGAGTGCTTACGGTGGGTCGGTAGCCTTAATGTGTTAAATACGCTGAGGGGGTATGGATGACCATAGGTATGGGTGATCTTGCACTTTTGATACTGTTCGTGCTGTGCCTTGCGATCTTTGTTTACCTGCTGATCAAGGTCCTCAAAGGACGGGCTATAAGAATCGATGAGGTGGGATACTTGCTGCTTGTCGAGAGGCTTCGGTCGCCGGTGTTGACGGCCGCGATGAAAGCCGCCTCGAGTTTGGCGTCGCTGCCGTTTGTCGTCGGTGTGCTAGCCGCGGCGATGCTGTGGGCGCCCAATTGGGCCCATGTTGTCTGGGCCGCCTTCAATGTCGGTGCTATCAGCGCAATCGACCAGCTGTTAAAGGTACTTGTGCGTCGACCTCGTCCACAGGGATTTCGGCTTGTCGAGGCACCGGGGCTGAGCTTCCCCTCGGGCCACTCGATGGCGGCCATGGCGTTTTATGGCTATGGCATATGGTTGGTGCGGTGTGGCGTGTGTGGCCTTCCGTTCGGCGCCGCCATCGAGGTTGCACTTGCGTGCGTCATCCTTGCGGTGGGTGTCAGCCGTGTCTATCTGGGCGTGCACTACGTTTCGGATGTGCTGGGCGGGTTTTGCCTGTCTTTTGTCTGGCTCATCCTGTTCGTGCGTCTTGGCCCTTGGATTTTGACCGCCTAATTGTCGCAACTGGACGCCATGTCGGATCGAATCTGATTTTAACGCAGCCCTAAAGAGCGCGAAACAGCTCGGAAAAGCTCGCTTCGTAGCATGAGCCTAACGATCGATACCACCATAAAGCACGGAAGGGTTGTGGGGACAATGGTCAACTATGGGTTTGGTATGCCGACGCGCTTGGTTGCGGATGGGGATGTGGCTCGCTGGTGCGGACGATTGGTTGCCCACTATGGCGGCACCAAGGCACTGGTCGTGCTGGGAGGCGACAAGCACACGCGTGATGAGCTTGTTTCGGCGGCGCTGGGCTCGCTCGATCGCGCCCTGCTCGAACGCATACTCTTTCGTTGCGGCTTGGTCGGGGGCGACGGGGGAGACGATTTGGTCGATGAGGCCGTAGCCCTGGCGACCGATGAGGGCGTGGATTTTGTCCTGGCGATCGGCGATGCCGATACGGCGAGCTTTGTGCGCGAACTTGCTCGTCGCATGGCCGTGCTCGATGCCGGCGAGGACGGCTTTGTTCCCTACGGATGTATCGTCTCCGAGGGAAAAGTGCCCGCCGTTGTGGGTGCCGGCGAGGTTCCCGTTTTTGCCATTATCGCACCCGAGCTGTTGGAGGGCATCGGCTCTCCCTTGCGCGAGCTGCTCGGCAGCGTATGCGCCGCGGCATAATGGCTCACCAGGAAGGGGCAGGTAAATTATGGTAGGTAAAGCGTTTGACCTGCCAAAATAAACCTGCCCTTTTTTGGTCGGTCGCCGTTCGGGGGCCGATTGGCAACGCTCGCTGATTACGGTCTTGACCTGCGTTAGAATAGGGGCATCTGATTATCCGGGCGCATGGAGGAATGCGCCCGTATGCTGAGGAGGACTTTATGGCAACTGTTGCCGCACCTATCGACGCTACGTCGACCGCCGCTTGGAAGGCGCTCGAGGCCCATCAGGAGAAGCTCGAGGCCGAGGGCATCGACCTCAAGGCCTGGTTCGCTGCTGACGCCGACCGCGTGAATAAGTTGAGCTTTGACGCCGGCGACCTGCACTTCGATCTGTCCAAGAACCTGGTGACCGATGAGACCGTCAAGCTGCTGTGCGATCTTGCCCGCGAGGTGAAGCTCGAGGAGCGCCGCGACGCCATGTTCTCCGGCGAGCACATCAACACCACCGAGGACCGCGCTGTTCTGCACACCGCACTTCGCCGTCCGGCAAGCGAGAAAGGCCAGCTCATCGTTGACGGCCAGGATGTCGTCGCCGACGTGCACGAGGTCCTCGACCGCATGTATGCCTTCGCTGAGCGCGTGCGCTCCGGTGAGTGGAAGGGCGTAACTGGTAAGAAGATCGAGCACCTGGTGTCCATCGGCATCGGTGGCTCCGATCTGGGCCCGGTCATGGCTTACGAGGCTCTGCGCCCCTATGCCGACGCTGGTATCGACTGCCGCTATATCTCCAACATCGACCCCAACGATCAGGCCGAGAAGCTCAAGGGTTTGGATCCCGAGACCACGCTCGTGATCATCGTCTCCAAGACCTTCACCACGCTCGAGACCCTCACCAACGCTCGCGAGGTCAAGACCTGGATGCTCGAGCAGCTCAAGGCTCAGGGCGCCATCGACGGTTCCGATGAGCAGAACGCCGAGGCCGTGGCAAAGCACTTCGTCGCCGTTTCCACCGCACTCGAGAAGGTCGAGGCTTTCGGTATCGACCCGGCCAACGCCTTCGGTTTCTGGAACTGGGTCGGCGGTCGCTATTCCGTTGACTCCGCCGTGGGCTTGTCGCTGATCGTCGTGCTCGGCCCCGAGCGTTTCCAGCAGTTCCTCGAGGGCTTCCATGCCATCGACGAGTACTTCTGCAACACGCCGCTCGAGAACAACGCCGTCGCGCTGATGGGCTTGCTCAACGTCTGGTACGTCAACTTCTTCGGTTCCAAGAGCCATGCCGTGCTGCCGTACTGCCAGTACCTGCACCGTTTCCCGGCCTACCTGCAGCAGCTCACCATGGAGTCCAACGGCAAGCATGTCCGTTGGGACGGCAGCGCCGCGACCTCCGACACCGGTGAGATCTTCTGGGGCGAGCCCGGCACCAACGGTCAGCACGCCTTCTACCAGCTGCTGCACCAGGGCACCGTGGTGGTCCCGGCCGATTTCATCGCCTTCGCCAATACCGCCAACCCTGCGACCGACAGCGGCCAGGATGTCCACGAGCTGTTCCTGGGCAACTTCCTGGCCCAGACCAAGGCGCTCGCCTTTGGTAAGACGGCCGATGAGGTGCGCGCCGAGGGCACACCCGAGCAGATCGTCCCCGCCCGCTGCTTTGAGGGCAACCGTCCGACGACCTCGATCTTCGGCGACACGCTGACCCCGTTCGCGCTCGGCGAGCTCATCGCCCTGTACGAGCACATTACGTTTGTCGAGGGCACGGTCTGGGGTATCGACTCCTACGATCAGTGGGGCGTCGAGCTGGGCAAGCAGCTTGCCAAGCAGATTACCCCGGCCTTCCACGACGACGCCGCCAAGGCCGAGCAGGACGCTTCGACCCAGGCGCTCATCGAGTTCTACCGCGCTCACCGCAAGTAGTTTTTCGGCTGACTTGGCTTATGACGAAAGGGGCCCGTATCCTATCGGATGCGGGCCCCTTTGCTTTGCCGTGGTCCCGGGGCGCACGGCCTTTGTGGAACATCGCCGGGGCGCCGCGCGCTGCGAGAACCCTGCGCCTAGATCTCGGTCTCCGCATGGCCTCGCTGCGCCTCGGGCAGCTCCCCGTAGAGCGGATGGTCTTCGAGCCTAAAGCGCTCGACCTGTTCGGGAATGCGACCGCGTACAAAGAGCCACGAGCGATCGATCGGCGTCGCCATGAGCGTGCTGGGCAGCGCGTCGGCGCGGTCAGAAAACACCCGGGCACTCTCGGGATCCTGGAACGCCAGCACCAGATGCGTGTCGCAGTTGCCCATGATGGAGCGTGCGCGTGCCTCGCCATAGAGCGCATCGAGCTGGTTGGTCGACTGCAACAGCAGCGTTGCCCAGATGTTGCGGCTTCGGATAATCGAGAGCACGTTGTCGATCTGGGGGATCTGCAGATTTGCGAAGTCATCGAGCATAAAGCGCACGGGCACGGGCAGGCTGCCGTCGGGCTGCCTATCGGCCTCACGAATGAGGCCCATAAACGCCTGCGAAATAAAGAGGCCGGTCAGCGGATCGAGATTGCGGTCAATATCGCTCACGGTTACAAACAGGGCGCAGGGGGTGTGTCCCATGGAAGCGAAGTCCACCTGATGGCACTCACGATAGAGCTGTGCCGCACCGTCGAACCCCAGACACATGACCTTTTCGGCAAGGATGCCGACGATGCTCGCGTGCATGCGCTCGGCATTTTGCGTAATGGCGTAGCGCCGCCATAGCGAGAGGGCATAGCTTTGGGGGTCGGTCGTGATCAGGTCGTCAAACAATCGACCCGTGGCACCGTCCTGCAGGTGCTCGATCAGCTTGATGACCGAGCTGATCGTCTGCTCGTCGGCGGGCAGCTGTTCGGTGACGTAGGCGATAAGACACGACAGCAGGTTTGCCGCCGCATGATCCCAAAAAGGCTGGTTGTTGTCCTCGATGGGGCAGATGGCCTTTGCCACCGAGAGGATGTCCTGCTGGTTGGGCCTGCCGTCCGCCTTGCGGCGAATGTGCCTCAGGGGGTTGTAGCCGCAGCGCTCGATGCCGGGCGCAAGGGCCGGGACGGTGTTGAGGTCGGCGAAGTTGAGACATTGCACGCGGTAGCCGTGGGCTGCCAGCACGGGTCCCACTTCGCGACAGAGCGTACCTTTGGTGTCGAGCACGATGTAGCTTGCGTTCATTTGCAGCAGGTTGGGCTTGAGGACGTTTCGGGTCTTGCCGGCTCCCGAGGGGCCGATTACAAGTGCGTTGTTGTTGAGTCCCGTTTGGCGGGTGTCGCAGGAAAGCGTTCGATCCTTGGAGAGGATGGTGGACGATGCGGACTCAGATGCGGCGAGGCGGCTGGCGAGGTTAGACATGGGCGACCTCCTTGGTGGTCGAGAGGATTTCGTGGGCAAAGCCGAGCTCGACGGCGCGCTCGGCCGAAAGGTAGGTGTCTTTTGCAGTGAGGGACTGGATGCGCTTGAGCGTGAGGCCGCTGCGGTCCGAGAGGATTTGCGTGAGGGTCTTGCGGGTCTGCATGAGACGCCGGCTGGTTTCCTGCAGCGCAAGTGCCGAGCCGCCTGCCCCCTGGGGGATCAGCGGGTCGTGAATCATGAGCTCTGCATGGGGCGCCATACGGCGATCGTCGCCGCCCATAAAGATCACGGCGCCCATGGACGCGGCGAATTCCAGGCAGACGGTGCGGATGGGGCACGATGCGAGGCGCATGGCGTCATAGATCGCAAGACCCGATCGCACGCTTCCGCCGGCGCTGGCGACAAATATGGTGATGGGGCGGCTGGGGTCGGTGGCATCGAGCAGGCGGATCT
The DNA here is from genome assembly GCA_934865005.1 of uncultured bacterium. Lineage (GTDB taxonomy): Bacteria > Actinomycetota > Coriobacteriia > Coriobacteriales > Coriobacteriaceae > Collinsella. Next base: position 10,597 of record CAKWZF010000050.1, read on the forward strand.
GCTGGCATAGGTCGTGGGCCATCGGGGTTTCGATGTTTCCCATGACGGAGAGCTCGCGACGGGCGAGCATCTCATCGTAAATGCTGGTGAGCGTGATACCTCGGGCGGATTCACGCATGGTGAGGGGGCTGATGATGGGGGAATGATTGGTGTCCATGGGGACTCCTTTCTGTTGGTTCTGTTGTGGAATAGGGTTATAGCCCGCGCAGAGGCTGGTGGGCTACAGGGTTCGTCCGAGTCTGAGATCGAGCTCGGTTGTGGGGCAGGCTGCCTGTCCGTGCGGCTCGCAAGCGCCAAGGGCTCCAAAGCGATGGAGCGTTGCGACGGGCGTGGTATAGGCGAGCCGCAGCTGATGCTCGACAGGGGCACATCCGTCATTTTTGTAATGAGCCGCGTAGTACTGCGCGATGCTGGCGTTCATCTCGCTGCCATTGCGATGGCGCTCAAACTGGCGCCTGCAGGTCTCGATGATCTTTGCTACCGACTTGGGTGCCGTCGCGGGAACAAGGGCGAGATAGCCCTCAAATAGCTCGTTGATGCTCAGGAGGCACAGCAGGTCGATCAGCGTCCTTATGGCTGCTCCCTCGGCGGAAAAGTGCGCGGTCATGCGGTTATATCGGTTGCGGTCGACGATGGCCGCATGGGGTCTTGGAGTTTTCTGCCCCGTGGTCCCGGACTTTTGCCGCGCCTGTGTATTGAGCTCGACGTTGCAGCGCTTGAGGCCGTCCAACGGAAGGAACAGTGCGGTGCGCAGGGTGTTCCGCTTGCTTTCGAGTTCATGACGCTCGTCGGGTTCCCATTCGAGCTTGAGTTTCGTGTCGAGCGCCGTAAGCATATGGGCTAGGCAGCCTATGGTAAGAACGTACGAATCGTTGTCGCGTTTTGGGGCATAGGGGTCTGTCAGCTTGCGAATGTCGGGGTCGCCCATGATCTTTGTGCAGCGCTTCAGCAGTTGAGGGTGGTCGGCCAAGATCGTCGCGAGTGGTAGCGACGCGTAGTTCTTGATGGTCGCGGCGGCAAAGGCGGCGTCATATTCGTTTGCATATGCTCGCTCAATGCGGGCATCCAGAATGCTTTTCTTATCGCCGTCTTCAGCGTGGTGGTTTGTCATAGCTTCTCCAATCGGTTGATGTTCGTGCTGTTTGTTGATGTGTTGGTTGTCGTGAGTGATGTGCTTGCCGTGGGTGATGTGCTGACGTTGGGGTGCTATGCGGTTTTCAATGAGCCCGTGAGGCAGTTGCTGCAGGGGCGGGATGGAACGGCCCATGCAAGGCGGAAGGCATCGTGCTCAAAATCGAGACAGCAATGCCCTGGGTGCCTCACATGTGGCAGTTGCCTCATTAAGTTGTCATTGCGTTTGGGGTTGTACTTTGCCGATCTTCCTTCTCTTACACGCTAAAACTCAAACTTCATATGCTCGATCTACTTAAAACCGCAACGGCGGTCTTTTATCAACTTATATGTCGGAACGCGTCTTTGCAAGTACTTTTTTGCGTTTGTTTCAAATGGGGTGGTTTTGCAACCGTCACGCGCCACGCTATGCGAACGTGCCCCGGCTCGGATAAGATGGTGCGATCGAGTTCTACCGCGCTCACCGCAAGTAGTCTTTGTTGCTGAGATAGGT
>CAKWZF010000051.1:0-11937 GCA_934865005.1 uncultured bacterium
GTTTCATGCCCATGCCGCGGGAGAGGTCCTTGACCTTTGTCTTGGGATCGAGGCCAAATCGGTCGATGAATCCGGCGAACGTTTTGCGGTCCCACGTGGGGTACGCCTGACCTACGAGTGCCTCGATCTGGCCCACCTTGAGCGTTGAAGGGAAGGGGCATGTGTCCAGGACGAGACCGACGCGGGAGCGCAGGCAGCGCTGTGTCTCATCGGGCGCGTCGGCGCCACAGCGCTGCCCAAACAGGTGCACTTCGCCGGCATCGAGCTTTATAAGCCCGAGCGCGGCTCGAATCGTCGTGGTTTTGCCGGCACCGTTGGCACCAACAAAGCCGACGATCTGGCCAGGCTCCACGGCAAGTGTGACGTCGCGCAGCGAAAAGCGGTCGCTTACAGTGCGTGAGATGCCTTTGAGTTCAAGCAAGTTTTGCATGGTATAGCCTTTCTTGCAGATGGCTACTGCATGGTTTCGGGGGCCACCAGGTCGAGCATCTCGTGCAGCTTGTCGCGCGTGACGCCCAGGGTTTCGGCTTGGCTTGCCGCTTTCGCAAGCAACTTTTCGATATGGCAGAGCTGGTTTTCGCGCAAGAGCTCCTGGTTGCCCTCGGCGACAAAACAGCCCTTGCCCTGCACGGTGCAGATAAACCCGAGCTGCTCCAGCTCGGCATAGGCGCGCTTGGTGGTGATGACGCTCACGCCCAGGTCGCTCGCGAGTGCACGGATGCTGGGGAGTTTGGCTCCCGCGGTGAGTGCGCCCGAAAGGATCTGAGCTTTGACCTGCGAGGATATCTGTTCGTAGATGGGCTTATCGCTCGAATTGGATAGGATGATGTCCACAGCGGCTCCTTAGCTGATGGGCTACACGTGTATATAACCGGTAAGCACAGTATATATACACTATGCACAGTTATGCAAGAGGTAAATACGGATTGGGCCGGCTACCCAGGCCACAACTGATGAATTTGTCCTGATAGGCGCCCTAGAGCGGGATTTCGCGGCTACAATAGTGCGGTTACAACGACGTAATGCACTCAATGCAAGAAAGGATCCGCATGGCAAGCCTGTCGGATGAAATCTCGTCGCGCCGCACATTCGCGATCATCAGCCACCCGGACGCCGGTAAGACCACACTTACCGAGAAGCTGCTGCTCTATACCGGCAGCATCCAGACTGCCGGCTCGGTCAAGGGCAAGAGCTCGGCCAAGCATGCCGTCTCGGACTGGATGGACATCGAGAAGGAGCGCGGTATCTCCGTTACCTCATCGGTGCTGCAGTTCACCTACAACGGCGCCTGCGTCAACATCCTCGATACCCCCGGCCACCAGGACTTCTCGGAGGATACCTACCGTACCCTTATGGCCGCCGACGCTGCTGTTATGGTCATCGACGGCGCCAAGGGCGTCGAGGCCCAGACCAAAAAGCTCTTTAAGGTCTGTACGCTGCGCCACATTCCCATCTTCACCTTTGTGAACAAGCTCGACCACGAGGCTCGCGACCCGTTTGAGCTCATGGAAGAGATCGAGAACGTCCTGGGTATCAATACGTATCCCATGAACTGGCCGATCGGCAGCGGCCGCAACTTCCGCGGTGTGTTCGACCGTCAGACCCGTCGCGTCATTGCCTTTGAGGGCGACGGCCACGCCAACGCCACCAAGAAGGTCGCCGAGGTCGAGGCCGAGCTGGGCGATCCTTCCATGGACGAGCTCATCGGCGAGGAGAACCATAAGAACCTGATGGACGACATCGAGCTGCTCGATGGTGCCGGCGACGAGCTCGACCTGGATGCCGTGGCCTGCGGCAAGCTGAGCCCGGCGTTCTTTGGCTCGGCGCTCACTAACTTTGGCGTGGAGCCCTTCCTCAAGGAGTTCCTGCGTCTGGCCCCGACGCCGCGCGCCTACACCGACACGCTCACCAGCGAGCCGGTCGATCCTTGCCGCGACGACTTTAGTGGCTTCGTCTTTAAGATCCAGGCCAACATGGACAAGAACCACCGCGACCGCATCGCCTTTGTGCGCATCTGCTCGGGCAAGTTCGAGCGCGGCATGGACGCCTTTCATATGCAGGGCAACCGCAAGCTCAAGCTGGCCACGGGCACCTCGATGATGGCCGACGACCGCGCCATCGTGGACGAGGCGTACGCAGGCGATATCGTGGGCCTGTTCGACCCGGGCATCTTTAGCATCGGCGACACCGTGTGTTCCGGCAAGCATCACGTGCAGTATCCGCAGATCCCGACGTTTGCCCCCGAGATGTTCGCTCGCATTACGCAGGTCGACACGCTCAAGCGCAAGCAGTTCGTCAAGGGCATGGAGGAGCTTGCCCAGGAGGGCGCCATCCAGATCTTCCGCGAGCTGGGTGCCGGCATGGAGAGCGTCATCGTGGGCGTGGTCGGCGTGCTGCAGTTTGAGGTGCTCGAGCGCCGTCTCAAGGCCGAGTACCGTGTTGAGGTTCGTCGCCAGCCGCTGCCCTATACGGACATCCGCTGGATCCAAAACGACCCCGACACCATCGATATCCCGGGCCTTTCGCTCACGCGCGATACCCTGCGCGTCGAGGACATGCGCGGCGGCAAACTGCTGCTGTTCACGAGCCCGTGGAACGTGGACTGGGCTACCGACCACAACCCCGACCTTGTCCTGTCGGAGTTCGGCAACGTAACGTTTTAGCGCACCGGCGCGGTGATCCTGTGGGGCCGCCGCGCCGTTTGCTTGCCTGCCGCCGCGTGAGCGGCTATCATACCCACCGTCGCCTCAAGACCGTGGCGGCCGAGCAGTTCGGGTCCGATATCCTGCTCGTTAAACCTAAAACCAAAGGAGTACATAATGATCAAGAAGGTCATGGAGGACTACAAGGTCCTGTTGCGGAGCATTCCCGCGGCAACGGTTTCGCTGTTTATCGTGAGCGTTATCATGATGAACCTGCTGGCCAACAAAGAGCTCATCAGCCTGCCGTATCTGGCACTCGATTGCGGCTTTGTGGTGAGCTGGGTTTCGTTTTTGTGCCAGGACATGATCTGCAAGCGCTTTGGCGCCAAGGCATCCATCAAAATCTCTATCCTCGCACTGCTGGTCAACCTGGCTGTGAGCCTGTGCTTTTGGGCATGCTCGCTCACGCCCGGCATGTGGGGCGCCTACTACGACACGGGTATGATCGAGGTCAACACCGCCCTTAACGCCACCATCGGCGGCACCTGGTACGTGGTGCTGGGCTCTTCGCTCGCCATGCTCGTCTCTGCCGTCGTTAACTCCACGCTCAACCAGTCGCTCGGTCGTATGCTCAAAAAGAATAACTTTGCGAGCTTTGCCTTCCGCTCCTATGTGTCCACGGGTGTTGGCCAGTTTATCGACAACTTGGTCTTTGCCATTGTGGTGAGCCACACGTTCTTTGGTTGGACCTGGGTGCAGGTCCTTATGTGCTCGCTGACCGGCGCTGTTGCCGAGCTGCTGTGCGAGGTCTTCCTGAGCCCCGTGGGCTACAAGGTCGTGCGTGGCTGGGAGCGTGAGAATGTGGGCGCCGAGTACCTCGAGCGCCACGCAACCGCCTAAGGAGCAAGTATGCGGGTTTTGATCACGGGCGCTTCGGGCGGTATCGGAGCCGCGTGCGTGCAGCGCTTTTTGGACGAGGGCCACGAGGTCGTGGGCTTTGACCTGCTGCCGACGGCGGTCGAGCACGAGCGCTACCGCCATCTGATCGTTGATGTCCGCGAACCGGACTCGTTTCCAGACGACCTTGAACCCCAGGTAATCGTAAACGTTGCCGGTACGCAGGATTCGGCCGACGACATTGCCGCCAACCTGTGTGGCACCATCAACGTGACCGAACGCTACGCCTTTGTGGGGGAGGGGCTTGCCGCCAAGCCGACAGCGGCTATCAAATCCGTGGTCAATGTGGGGTCGGCGAGCGGACATACGGGATCGGAGTTTCCCGCCTATGCCGCCAGCAAGGGCGGCGTTATCGCCTACACCAAGAACCTTGCAAACCGCCTGGCGCCGCAGGCCATCGCCAACAGCGTGGACCCGGGCGGCGTTATCACGCCGCTCAACCGTTGCGTGATGGAAGACGAGCGCCTGTGGAGCCAGATTATGGAGCTCACGCCGCTTAAGCGCTGGGCCACCGCCCAAGAGATCGCCGAGTGGATCTACTTTGTGGGCGTGACCAACCGGTCTATGACCGGGCAGAGCCTGCTGATCGATGGCGGCGAGGCCGGCCGCACCCAGTTTATCTGGCCCGAGTAAAAAACGCGCCCGATGGAAGCCGTCGGGCGCGTTTTTGATGTATCGATTTTTAGCCGAGGCAAGTCCAGTTGACGGGGATCGAGCCGTGCTGTTCGAGTAGACGATTGGATGCCGAGAAGGGGCGCGACCCCATAAAAGCGGGGAGTTCTGCCGTGGCACGGTTGGCCGAAAGCGGCGAGGGGTGTGTGGAGGCCAGGCAGAACTTACCGGCTGCCTTGCCTGCGCCGGTCGCGGCGAGCTTGCCTTCGACCATCTGCTGGGCAAAGCGACCCCATGCCAAAAAGACTACCGGCTGGGGCAGCTGACAGCAGCGTTCGATAACGTAGTCGGTGAGCGTGCTCCAGCCCAGTTTGGCGTGTGAGTTCGCGGCATGCTCGCGCACGGTGAGCGTGGTGTTAAGGAGCAGGACGCCCTGTTGTGCCCATGGCGTCAGATCTCCCGTGGCGGGAATGGGGCAACCCAGATCGGCTTTGAGCTCCTTGTAGATGTTGCGCAGGCTCGGCGGCAACTTGGTTTGCGTCGCGGGAACCGAGAACGATAACCCCATGGCCTGGTTGGGTCCGTGATAGGGATCTTGACCCAAAATGACAACTTTGACATGGTCGGCCGGCGTATAGGCGAGGGCATTGAGGATGTCGTCTTGTGCCGGGTAAATGGTTTGCTCGGCACGTAAAAGGGCGATGCGCTCGAGCAGCTGGTCCGTCGTGTCACGTACCGGCTGCGGCGCATCGCCCAACCAAGTTGCTATGTTGCGGTCGCGAGTTGCGGTGTCCATGGGGCTCCTTTATGGCAGATGCTCTGTTGGCATCTATTGTAAAGGCGCACCGGTTGCCTTTATGCCGCGGCTGCATAAGGAGTGGGGATTACGAGACGCGCTCGGGCGCTCCTGCCATGCGAGCCTGTCCATGCGCGCGAAGGCGCGGAAGCTCGACGGTTGCCACCATGACGCCGGTGAGGATGAGGGCGGCGCCAAAGAAGGCGATGGGGCTCAGGACCTCGCCGACCAGGAAGAACGAGAAGACGGCAGAGCAGACCGGCTCGAGCGAGAAGGCAAAGCCGGTGGTCTCGGCGGGTACGTGAGGCTGCACGAGCGTCTGGGTGATAAAGCCGTAGGCAGAGCAGATGAGTGCGAGCGCAACGACCACGACGATTTCGTTCGGCGTGCTGGGAAGCGTAAAGCCGCCCAAGGTGCATGCGGCGATGCCCGAGAACAAGCCACCGAAGCCCAGCTGCCAAACGCCCAGAGCCAGCGGATCGACTTCTTCGACAAAGCGCTTGGCGATGATAATGTGGCCGGCATAGATAAAGGCCGAGAGCAGCATGATGATTGCGCCGGGATTGAGGCTGGTAAAGTCGGCGCCCGAGAGCAGCAGCATGCCGCAAGTGACGATGGCGGTGCCGATGAGCACCTTGCGCTCGGGGGCGCGACGCAGCAGGGCCGCGTTGGCAAACGGCACGATTACGACCGTCAGGCTCTGCAAAAAGCCGGCGGTGGAGGCGGAGGTGAGGCTGGAGCCCAGGCACATGCAGGTGATCTCGGTTGCCATGATGGCGCCGATGATGGCGGCGCGGACCATCAGGTCACGGTTGATGCGCACCGCGTGCTTGTGGAAGAGCAGCAGGCAGGCCGCAAAGGCGATGATGCAGCGCAGCGCGACGATGCTCGTGGCGTTCATGCTGTCCATGCCGATCTTCATGAGGGGGTACGAAAAGCCCCATGCGACGGGAACGGAAAATGAGAGCGCGATTGCTTTTTTGCGATCCATGGGACTCCTTTTGTTACAGAACGGTTTCGCAAAAAGGATTCTGCTCCCAGATATGGATGTAGTAAAGCGAATGCATCTTCAGTATGATTAAGAAATACTAATGTTGGAAGAAAAAGCCCTGGCAAAACGTTTTACGGCTACATCGATGTGGAGGCACGATGGCATCGCGGTATCAGATTGTATGTATGGTGGTCGATTGCGGCAGCCTGAAACGTGCCGCCGACGAGCTGGGCTATACGCAAAGCGCGGTGAGCCAGGCCGTCAAGGCGCTCGAGCGCGAGCTGGGCACCACGATTATCGAGCGTGGCAAGCAGGGCGTCTCACTGACGCGCGACGGCAAACAGTATCTGCCGTATCTGCGCCAGATCGTTACAGCCGAGGCCGAGCTTGAGGGCAAGCGTCAGGAGTTGCTGGGGCTTTCGTCGACCGACATTCGCATTGCGACGTTTACCAACGTGAGTCGTACTGTGTTGCCGCGTGTGATCCGCGACTTTGGGGCCCTGCATCCGGGCGTGCGCTTTACCCTCAAGCAGGGCGATTACACGCGCAATGCCCAGTGGGTGCACGATGGCATGGTCGACTTTTGCTTTACAGCGCGTGGATTTACCACGGGGCTTCAGAAGCGCGTGGTCTATCACGACGAGCTGGTGGCGCTGTTGCCAGCCGTCCATCCACTGGCGGCAAAGGAAAAGGTGACGCTTGCCGACCTGGCGTCCGAACCGTTTGTGCTGCTGGATGAGGGCGAACAGAGTCTGGTGCTCGATGCGTTTGCCGCGCACGGGCTATCGCCGCATGTGACGAGTGAGGTCACCGATGACTACACCATTATGGCGATGGTGGAGGAGGGCCTCGGTGTGAGCATGCTCTACCGCCGTACCGTCGAGGGCATGCGGGCCGATATTTGTGTGCGCCCCATCGTGCATGCTCCCTCGCGCGACGTCGTGGCGGCTTGGCGCAGCTGGGACACCATGCCTATCGCCACGAGGCGCTTTATCGACTATATGAGCTCGCATATTGTCAATTAGCTGCCGATGTGCTACCTAGTTGTGTGCCTAGAACGCCCCGGTTTTGGCTTGTGCCAGACGGTAGGTGCGTGCCGGGTGGCAGAGCAGTACCGCCACGACCATAAAGAATGCCGTGGTGCCCAGGCTGATGGGATAGACCATCACGATGTTCGCAAAGGTGCGGAAGTTCGGGAACACACAGAAGACCCAATAGAAGCGGATGCCGCAGACGCAGATCATGGTGATGAGGGCGGGCATAAGCGAGATGCCAAATCCGCGCAGGTAGCCGGACATATTCTCGTAGAACATGCTAAAGGCGTATGCCGGGAAGATCGAGCACACGCGGATATAGCCGATCGAGACGATGTTGGGATCGCTGTTAAAGAGCGCCAGGATCTCGCGCCCCAGACCGACGATGATGACGATGGTGGTGAGTGCAACGATGCCGCCTTCGACCAGGCAGACCTTGAGCGTCTTGGTGCAGCGGTCGATCTGGCGAGCGCCGTGGTTTTGCCCCACAAAGGTGGTGCAGGCCTGGCTAAAGCTGTTGAGCAGGTTGTAGCACACGTACTCCAGGCTCATGGCAGCGCTGGATGCCGCCATGACCTCGGTGCCCAGGCTGTTGATGGCGGACTGGATGATGATGTTGGCGACGGCAAAGACGGCGCTTTGGATGCCGGCGGGCAGGCCGATCTTGACGATGCGCTTGAGGGCGACGGGGTCTAAGCCTAAGTCGCGTGGGGTGACGCGGACGACGGAGTTGGTCTTGACCAGACGGATAAAGAGCGTGACTGCGCTGACGGTATAGGCGATGGCGGTGGCGATGGCGACACCCGCGACGCCCCAGTGGAGCACGGGGACAAAGATGAGGTCCAGGCCAATGTTGAGGACGGTGGACACGGCAAGCGCCTGCAGCGGCATGCGGGTGATGCCGACGGAGCGGAAGATTGCGGCCTCAAAGTTGTAGAGCAAGATCGAGGGCATGCTGAGCAAAAAGACGCGCAGGTAGAGCGATGCGAGCGGCATGGTTTCGTCAGGGACGTTGAGCGCGGCGAGCATGGGCTCGGCAAAGATCTCGCCCAGTGCGATGACGACAAAGCCCACGAGTGCCATCATAATCGAGGTATGGACGGCGCGCTTGACCATGTTCTGATCGTTGCGGCCGATGGCGTTGGCGATGACCACGTTGGAGCCAAGCGACAGCCCAATAAACAGGTTGATCATAAGACTGGTAAGCGGAACATTGGAGCCGACCGCCGCCATGGCGAGGGTTCCCTGGTCGCCCGAGAAGTTACCGATGATGACCGTGGCGATGAGGTTCGACAGCTGCTCAAGGATGCTCGTGGCGGCGACGGGAAAGGCGAACAGGGGAATATTGCGCCACAGCGAGCCGGTGGTCATGTCGATGTGCTTAGATGCGGTGTCTGCCATACGCTCTCAATCTCTAATATGCTCTTTCGTGCTTATTCGCGCAGACGATGATACTCCTAATCGACTAGTCATTTAAGAACGTCCCCAATGACTAGGTGGGGAAGGCGTGCGACAATGGTGGGCGTTGTGTTGTTCGCGCTAAGGAGTTGCCATGTTGTTGTGTCCCGTTTGCCATGAGCCGTTGGTGGACGATGAGCGCGGTGCTGTGTGCGCGGGCGGACACCGGTTTGATCGTGCGCGCGAGGGCTATCTGTATCTACTGCGCTCGTCCAAGAGCGGCGACTCCATGGGCGATCCCAAGTCGCAGGCGCGTAGTCGTCGCGACTTTCTGAACCGCGGTTACTATGCGCCGTTGCGCGATGCGATGGTCGAGCTGGTGCGCAAGCAGGTGTCTGGGCGCGCGGCGTCTGCAGGCGTTCCCATGACCTTGCTCGATATTTGCTGCGGCGAGGGCTACTACACCAGCGCCATGGGTGCGGTGCCGGACGTGGATGCTTACGGTTTCGACCTGGGCAAGGAGATGGTGCGCCTGGCCGCCAAGCGCGGCGATGCGACCTACTTTGTGGCCAATATGAAGGAAATCCCCGTGGCCGATGGCGCCTTCGATATGGTGACCGAGCTCTTCGCTCCCTTTAACGAGCGCGAGTTTGCCCGCGTGCTGGCGCCAGAGGGCTCGCTCTATACCGTGGTGCCGGGTGCCCGTCATCTGTTTGGGCTCAAGGAGGTGCTCTACGACACGCCATATCTCAATGACGAGAAGCTGCCGAAGACTACTGAGCTCGAGTTGGTCGGAACGCAGCGGGTGTCTGCGAACATTACGCTTCAGACCCAGGCTGACATCGAGGCGGTGTTCCAGATGACGCCGTACTACTACCGCACGCGCCCCGCCGACAAAGAGCGCCTGGCAAACCTGGACACCCTTCAAACCGACATCGACTTCATCATCGCCGAATACCGCCACTAACCTACCAAAAAGAGACAGGTTTATTTTGGCAAGTTTTATCTGGGCAAATGCAAAGGGCCGACCGCGGAGATGTGCGATCGGCCCTTTTTAGTTGCTTGGCTGCAGAGGCTATGAGAAGCGAGCGCTTACAGGCGGTCCTTGTTCTCGGCCTTGACGGCGTGCGCCTGCTGAACAAAGAACAGGTCGTAGACCACGATGACAAAGGCGCCGATATTGACGGCGCTGCCGCCGAGTGCGGGAAGCGTGAGCACGGCCTGCGCAATCGTGGCGAGTGCGGCAACGATGCCGAGCTTAAACGCGCCATCCACCTGCGAGGGCTTGTTGGCGCCCTTGATGCCCGCAACACCTGCGGCGAGATCGATGAGGCCCTTGGCGATAATCACGGCCGCGGCGAGCATGGCGTTCGGCCCGTAGGTGGACTCGAGCTTGCCGGTCGCGATGCCGGCGATTCCAATGACGAGACTGGCGATGCCCAGAACAAAATAAATCAGGGCAAGGATTTTGAGTGTCTTGCGAGCGGCGCTCATAGCTGGTCCTTTCGATGCGGGCGCGGAGAATCTGTCGCACCCAGGTTGCGGCACATATCGTGAAGCACATTGTAGTTCAACGGGGCGATGCATGCGTTTGAAAGCGTCTATTGCCTGCACGGTCCAACCTTTCAAAAAGGAAAGCTGGACGTAAGTCAAATCGATGGCAGCGTATGCGCGGCGCTGCGATGATGAGGCCATGGTAAGAGCTGGACCGAAGGAGGAGCCGTGATGTACGGAGCCAAGCAAGTGCGTGAGCCGCGTTCGTTAGGAAGGCGTATGGGCGATTCCGTGATCGCTGCCGTGTGCACGGGATTGATGGCGGTGCTTTGCATTGGGATGCTGTGGACCATGTCGCGTGTGGGACAATAGCGGACGGTTGGGTGCCAACTGAGGTGGCGCTCACGTATTCGTTTTGCTTGCTAAGGAGTGTCCATGGGCGTCGTCGATCCCTTTTCTGTTGCTCGGGCTGCTGGGCTCGAGCTCGTGCGGACGTCCGAGGGCCTCACGCTCACCGATGGCACGATGGAGCTGCGTGCCGATTTTGGCCGCATGCTTCCGCGGCTCAAGCAGGGTCGTCTGCAGCAAGAGCTGCTGGTGAAGGCTGCGCGCACAAAGGGCGTCGAGCGCCCATGGGCGATTGACGCCACGGCAGGCTTTGGCGAGGATTCGCTGCTGCTGGCTGCCGCGGGTTTTGCGGTCGATTTGTATGAGCAGGATTGCGTGATCGCGGCGCTCCTCAAGGATGCTTTGGATCGCGCGGCAGATGATCCGGCGCTTGCGACAGCCGTGGCGCGCATGCGCTTACATGCGGGCGAGGACAGCATTGCCGGCCTTCGCCATACAGCCGAGCTGATCGGGCAGGGCGAGCTCACCGCTCCTGACGTGGTATATCTGGACCCCATGTTTCCCGGGCGCACCAAGAGCGCGGCGGTGAAAAAGAAGTTCCAGCTCTTGCACCATCTGGAACAGCCGTGCGCCGATGAGGAGTCGCTGGTCGAAGCTGCGCTTGCGGTGCGCCCGCGCAAGGTCGTTATCAAGCGGCCGGTGAAGGGGCCGCTGCTTGCCGGCGTTAAGCCGAGCTATCAACTTGCGGGCAAGGCCATTCGCTACGATGTTTTGGTGCCGCCGCGCCCGTAGCTCGCGTGCGATGGTTGGCGCTCCGTCAACACCGTGCAGATGCGGGGTCTATTCCCAAGGGTGCGACGTCAGATGCCACCCGCCACAGTATTCGCATTTGTAGCAGGCTAAACCACGCCGCCCGCGGTTTTCGCAGTCGGCCATAACGGCCTCGGCCTCGGCGCGTGTGTCGTACCGGTTTTTGCGCTCGCACGACTTATAGCGCCAAGCCTCATCGCGCTCGGCGTCCAGGGCGTCGCGGCGCTCGTCCTCGCGCGCAAACAGGTCGCTCATATCGCCGCCGGTGGCAGCGCCCAAAAACTCGCTTTTGGCCTTTGACCAGGCGGCTCGCTTTTTGCTCCCCATCTGCTTCGCGCCCTTCTCCAAACGTTGGTATCATTGCTCAATCAAAGTGATACCAATAAACGTGAGGTCGCCGCGTGATGATCAGAAAAACCCTCGATACCGACATTCCCGCCGTCATGGCTATCTATGACGCGGCCCGCGCCTTTATGCGTGCGCATGGCAACGCCACGCAGTGGCCCGAGGGCACGCCTTCTGCCGAGCAGCTGGCTGCCGATATTGCCGCTGGTGGCAGCTATGTGTGCGAAGTCGACGGTCGCGTGGTGGCGACGTTTGCCTTTTTACCGGGCCCGGACGAGTGCTATGACGTAATTGAGGACGGTCAATGGCGTAGCGACACTCCGTACGCCGTGCTGCACCGTGTGGCATCCGATGGCACCGTGCACGGTATCGCGGCTGCGATGTTTGCCTTTGCCAAAGAACGTGCCGATCACCTGCGCATCGACACGCATCAGGATAACCTGCCCATGCAGGGTGCCATCATAAAGGCCGGCTTTGAGCGCGCTGGTATCGTCTATGTGTCCGACGGCA
>CAKWZF010000052.1:0-11885 GCA_934865005.1 uncultured bacterium
CTCAGGCCCCCGCTCAGCCGGCAGATCAGGCACAGCCGGCATCCGATCCCTTTGCCTACAATCCAACCAGCGATGTCGCGCTTTCCGGCACGGCGGGTTTTGAGCCCGTTCAGGCCGTGACCGCTCGCGTGGAGCAGCCTCAGGCTGGTGCCGCCACGCCGCAGCCTACCATGGCCGGCATTCCCGACCCCTTGGCCCCTGCGACGCCGGCTCCTCAGCCTGCGCAGTCCGGTCTCTTTGCCGCTATTCCCGACCCCACGCAGCCTGCTGCCCCGGTGGTCGAGAGCGATCAGGCAGCCGAGGTCGCAAGCCTCGATAACGCGCTCAACAACCCCGATTTTACGTCGGTGTTTGCGCCCATCGATCCGCAGGCCAGCCGCAAGAAGATGGCCAAGCAGGCCGGTGTCGAGCCCGTCATCCTTATGGAGCATGTCACCAAGATCTATCCGGCACAGCCCAACAAGCCTGCACTCGACGACATCAACATCGAGATCTATCCGGGCGAGTTCGTCTTCCTGGTCGGTCACTCCGGCTCGGGTAAGACCACGCTGCTGTCGACGCTCAACCGCGACGTCAAGCCGACGAGCGGCCGCATCCTGGTTGCCGGTCAGGACCTCATGAAGATCAAGAACCGTAAGGTTCCGTTCCTGCGCCGCCAGATTGGCGCCGTGTTCCAGGACTTTAAGCTTCTGCCGCAAAAGACCGCCTACGAAAACGTGGCGTTTGCCCTGCAGTGCATCGGCAAGCCCAAGGGCGTCATTCGCAGCCAGGTGCCCGAGGTGCTGCGTCTGGTCGGTCTGGCCGATCAGATGGACTCGCTGCCCGACCAGCTTTCCGGTGGCGAGCAGCAGCGCGTTGCCGTCGCCCGTGCTATGGTCAACCGTCCGCCGCTGCTGATCTGCGACGAGCCCACGGGCAACCTCGACCCGGCGATCTCGCTGGGCATCATGAAGCTGCTTGAGCGTATTAACCGCACCGGCACCACCGTGATCGTCGCCACGCACGACCGCGAGATGGTCGATAGCATGCACCGTCGCGTGATCGCCCTCGAGGGCGGCCACGTCATCCGCGACCAGGAGAGGGGAGGTTACGGCAACTATGGCACCAACTAACGTGGGCTACTCCTTCAAAGAGGCAATCAGCCACTTCTTCCGTAACTGGACTACCTCGCTCGGCGCCGTCATCACGATCTTCCTTTCGCTGTTTATCATCGGCCTGTTCATCATGGGCTCTGCGATGCTGAACTCCGTGATCGGCACCGTCGAGGATCAGGTTGTCATCAACGCGTTCATTAGTGATGACGCCGATCAGGCCGATGTTCAGGCTTTTGAGGCCGAGCTTAAGACGTGGAATAACGTCAAGTCCGTGACCTATAAGGACAAGGACGACGCGCTGGCCGAGTATACGAGCAAGATGTCGGGCAACGCCGACGCCACCATGAGCGCGCTCGATGGCCAGAACCCGCTGCCGGCTTCCTTCGCTATTGAGATGGACGATCCGTCCAAGGTCGAGAGCACGGCAAAGAAGCTCAAGAAGGATGCCGATTTCCAGAAGATCGCGGATGACGGCGACGTCAACGCGAGCGTGCTGTACGGCCAGGAGGAAGTGAGCCGCCTGTTCCAGGTGACCAACTACATCCGCATCGCCGCCGTGGTGCTCGTTGGTCTTCTGACCTTTATCGCATTCATCTTCATCAACAACACGATTCGCCTGTCCATCACGGCGCGTCGTCGTGAGATTGCGATTATGCGTCTGGTCGGCGCCAGCAACGGCTTCATTCGTGGCCCGTTTATCACCGAGGGCGTGCTGCAGGCCATTTTGGGCTCGCTGCTTTCCATCGGCGTTCTGGAGCTGCTGCGCAATCTGATGATTCCGCGTCTGCAAGAGAGCATCGGCTGGATGTCGTTTGCCCTGCCGATGCAGTACTACCTGGTGACCTATGCTGCGCTGATTCTGGTCGGTGTGATTATCGGTCTCTTTGGTTCTGCCATCGCCATGCGCCGCTACCTGCGCGTGTAGGCATGCTTGGAATTCATCCCTTCCAACGGGTCGTCTCTTATGGGGCGGCCCGTTTTTTGATCCCTAGGGGACGGCAGGAAAGCGAATCATTTGGGTAGACTCTTTGGAGTTCGCAATCGATAGTTAGGAGGCGCCATGGGGCGCAATAACAAGCATAAGCGTGGAGCTCGCAATCAGCGCGGGCCGGTGCGCAGCGAACGCCGTCCGAGCCTGACCGGGCGCGTGCAGCTCCATGAGCATAGCGCCTACGTTGTAACCGAAAACGGCGACTACAAGGTCATGGGTCGCGGCAAGCGCGAGATCATGGATGGCGATACCGTTGCCGTGAGCATTAAGAACAGCCCGCACGGTGAGCGGCGCGCCGTGATCGAGGGCGTGGTTGAGCGCGCAGCCATAAGCGTGGTGGGCACGTACCAGACCGCCGGTCCGCTTGGTGTGATCGAGCCGCTCGATTCGCGTCTGAAGGCCGACTTCTTCATTCTGCCCGAGGATACCTCGGCGGATCGTCTGGGCGTCCACCCGGGTGATGCCGTTGTCGCGCGCATTTTGACCTACCCGACGCGCCTGGAATCGGGCACTGTGACGATCGAGCGCCGCATTGGCGGAGATGACGCGCCCGATTTGGGCGTTCAATATGTGATGGCGCGTTACGGCTATACCGATAGCTATCCCGAGGCCGCGCTGGACGAGGCCGAGGGACTTTCGCTCGATGTGTCCGCGGCGCTTAAGGACCCGCTCCGCCGCGATCTGCGCGACCGCTTTGTCATCACGATCGACCCAGTCGACGCGCGCGACTTTGACGATGCCATTTCGCTGGAGCGCACACCCGAGGGCGGCTACAAGCTGGGTGTGCATATCGCCGACGTTTCGCACTATGTGGCTTGGGACGGGCATATCGATCTTGAGGCTCGCCATCGCACGACATCGGTGTATCTGGCCGATCGCGTGCTTCCCATGCTGCCCGAACGCTTGTCCTGTGACCTGTGCTCGCTTCGCCCTGACGAGGACCGTCTTGCGTTTACCGTCGATATCGAGCTCGATGCGCAGGGTCGCGTGCGGCATTACGATCCGTACCCCAGCGTGATTCGCTCGCGTGTGCGTATGGACTATGACGGCGCCGAGGCGCTGCTGGTGCGTGCCGGCGCGGTTGAGTATTCGGTGCTGGAGGGTGCGGCCGAGGATGTTGCGGCTGCCGAGACCTCGCGCGAGGAAGCGCTTGAGCGCGGTCTTGCGTGCGAGGAAACTGCCCGCGGCTATAACGTCGATCTGGGCGATTTCCTTGTCGCCGCGAACGAGCTCGCCGAACTTCGCCGTCGTATCCGTCGCGCCCGCGGCTCAGTCGATTTTGACACGGCCGAGATTCGCGCTCTATTGGATGAGGATGGAGTACCCGTGCAGATTGTGGCACGTGAGCGTTCGTGTGCCACGTCGCTTATCGAGGAAGCCATGCTGCTCGCCAACGAGTGCGTTGCAGAGTGGCTGGCAGACCGTGATATCGAGGCCTGCTATCGCGTGCATGAGGATCCGAGCCCCGATAGCCTGCACGGTGCCGCCGTTGCGCTGGCGCAGCTAGGCATCATCGACGATCGCCGTGCTGCCGGTATTGCCCTGGGGAGTCCCGATGAGCTGCAGGCTGCAGTTGATGCCGCCGCCGGTACGGTCAACGCGCCGCTCGTCAACACGTTGCTTTTGCGCAGCATGCAGCGCGCACTGTACAAACCGCGCAACGAGGGCCACTTTGCGCTCGCCGCGCCGTGCTACTGCCACTTTACGAGTCCCATCCGTCGCTACCCCGATCTGGTGGTGCACCGCGTGCTCAAACTGCAGTTGGCCTATGAGCAACTCGGCGGCAAGGACGCCTTGGTCCGTACGTCGCGGCTGATCGGCAAGGGACGCGAGTCGCTGCCGCGCATTCTGCCGCAGATCTGCCGCGCATGCAGCGATGCCGAGCGCGCGGCAGATGCCGCCAGCCATGCGACGCAAAAGATCAAGATTGCCCAGTACTATGAGGACCGTCTAGGCGAGCGCTATGCCGGAACCGTCTCGTGGGTTAGCAGCATGGGCCTCTTTGTGCGCTTGGATCTAACGCAGGTCGAAGGCTTGGTTTCGATCAAGAGCCTGGGCAACGAGTGGTTCGAGTTCGACGAGGACGCGCTAACGCTCACGGGTGCCGACACGGGCACCCGTTACGAGCTGGGGCAGCGCGTGATCATCGAGGTCTCGCGCGTCAATACCACGCGTGGGCACTTGGACTTCAAGCTTATCCATTAGCCAAATCCCGACTGATGGTGGGGGAGCGGAGGGCGGCCTTTCGGGACCGCCCTCCGCATTTGAATCGTGGCTACCTTGCCGTCTGCTCGGCCGCCCGCTTACCTGCTATTTGAGAGGTAAAACCTACCAAAATAAACCTGTCCCTTTTGGCAGGTTTACAAGAAAGCGGGGATGAGATGGCGACGGTGTACGGTTATGCGCGGGTGAGTTTGCGCGATCAGAACCTTAATCGGCAGCTGGATGCGCTGGGCGCCTATGGCGTGGGCTCGGCGAATATTTATGCCGACCATGCGAGCGGCAAGGACTTCGATCGACCGCGTTATCGCGAGCTGCTGCACGTCCTGGGAGACGGGGACGTGCTGGTGGTTCTTTCTATCGACCGACTTGGCCGTAATTACTCCGAGATTCTTGAGGAATGGCGACGCATTACCAAGGAACTCGGGGTTGCCATTGTGGTGTTGGACATGCCATTGCTTGACACGCGCGCTAGGGCCAGCGGCGCGCCGGATGTGACCAACGTCCTGATTGCCGATATTGTGCTGCAACTGCTGAGCTACGTGGCGCAGGTGGAGCGCGAGAATATCCATCGGCGCCAAGCGGAGGGAATTGCAGCGGCGCGGGCGCGAGGGGTCCGTTTCGGTCGACCTCGCAAGCCGTGCCCTCCTCAGTTTGAGCTGGTGCGCGATAGCTATGAGGCAGGCGATATTACCCGCAGCCAGGCAGCAAAGTGCCTGGGCGTGTGCGTGGGGACGTTCGATCGCTGGATGCGCGAGGCGGGGTAGGGGGTTTGCGTCGCTTTGTCGCTTCCTGTTGCGATTCAAATTTTGATACGGTGACGATGCCATTTGGGGCTACACTCGCTGATATTCAAAAAAGGAGGTTGGCCCTTGGCGCGAGTAAAACAAATAATCGGATTGACCGCGATCGTTCTGTTCGCTGCAACGCTGGCGGGCATCTGGGTGCTGACGGAGCAAAATGCGGTGGAGACGTCGTTGCTGAGCGAGTCCACCGCGCGTGTGGTGGAGGGCCAGGCTACGGGCGTTCAGGCTGTCGATGCCACGGGTGAAGCCCAGACGGAGTACGGAATGACCGGGGGCGCCGATTCGACTGCCTCGAATGTCCGGTCTGGCCGACTTGCTTCCATTCGCATGTGGGTGGGCACAAACGTCCGTCGCGTTGCCCATACCGTAGAGTTTTTCTTCGTCGGATTGTTCGCCTCCGTGGTCGTGGTTTGCTTTTCCAGGCGTCCGTGGAGCGTATGCTCCCGTTGCGTGCCCGTATTGCTCTTTTGCGCCGCCTGCTCCGTTGGCGATCAGGTGCATAAGATCTTTGTTCCCGGAAGGCATTTCGACGTTATCGATTTAGGATTCGACGCTGCGGGCTATGTCACCGCCATGCTGTTGGTATTGCTGGCGGCGGCGTTGGTGCGCCATGCGACTCGGCCGATCGGTGCCCATGCGAGGCGCTAGCCGGTAACAAACCCGTTTCTGATAATGCGACCTTGTTGAATTATTTTGTGTCGCGCGTATTTCCGAGCGGTCGGATTTGAGGGGCGAGCGGTAGAACGCTCGCCCTTTGTGCGCCACGATGCGGCACAATGTACCGCAAAAGCTGTTTGTATCCGGTACGAATCGTTCGTTGGTCTTTAATTCTTCTCAACGGAGGTGTTTGAGATGGCAAACGGATTGCTTTTGCGGCTTCGCGAGCGTGAGCTCAGCGCGAGCCCGGCGGAACGCAATGTCATCGCATATGTAAGCGCTCATCCGCACGAGGTGGTCGGGCTGTCCGTCCGCGGTCTTGCCGATGTCACGTTCTCCTCGCCCTCGAGCATTTTGCGCTTTTGCAAGCGTTTGGGTTTTGCGGGCTACAAGGAGTTCCAGCGCGAACTGATTGCCGAGCTGGCGCTCTTAGGTGACAAGAAAGACGTAGCCCTCGAGGACATCTCCATGGACGACAGCGTCGAACGTATCGTGGGGAAGGTGATGAAAAGCAACGTGCGTACGATCGAGGCGACGGCGCGAACGCTCGATTACACCGTCTTGGAGCGATGCGCGGCCCGTCTTAAGCGGGCACGCGCGGTCAATCTGTTCGGTATTGGTGCCTCCCGTTTGGTCGCGCACGATCTGGCGCAAAAGCTCATGCGTGTCGACAAAGAGTGCCATCTGTACGACGACTGGCATGATCAGCTCTTATGTGCCAAGAACATGCATGAGGGCGATATGGCAATCGCCTTTAGCTACTCGGGCTTGACGCAAGAGGTGCTGGACTGCACCGCCGAGGCTCAACGTCACAACTGTCCCGTTGTGGCCGTTACCAAAGTAGATGGATCATCCAAGCTTGCCACTATGGCCGATGCCGTGCTCGGCGTCGCTGCGAGTGAACCCTTGGTCCGCAGCGGTGCCATGGCTTCGCGTATGGCCCAGCTTATGGTTGTCGATGCCCTGTACGCTGCTTACGTTGCCAGCGACTACGAACGGGCGACGCATGTCATAAAGCAAAACTACATCGAGAAACAGGAAAGATGAGGTGAATGAAATGCTCGATTTAACAAAATTCACGACCGAACAGCGTAATCAAAGGTCAATGGACCTCGATACGATGACATCGCTGCAAATCGTCACGACGATGAACGATGAGGATCTTCGTGCCGTCCAGTCGGTCACGAAAGTGTTGCCCCAGGTTGCCATGGCAATCGACTGGGCTGCTGAGACACTCGAGCGCGGCGGGCGCGTCTTTTACATGGGCGCAGGCACCAGCGGTCGTCTGGGCGTACTCGACGCTTCGGAGTGTCCGCCCACGTTTGGCGTGTCACCCGATCTGATTGTCGGGCTCATTGCCGGAGGCGAGACGGCGTTTATCAAGGCTGTCGAAGGTGCCGAAGACAGCGAGGAGCTTGGCGCGAGCGACCTGCGGGAGCGTGGACTCTCGGACAAGGATCTTGTCGTTGGCCTGGCGGCAAGCGGCCGTACTCCTTATGTGGTGGGCGGCCTTGCGTACGCCAAGGCAACTGGGTGCAAGACCATTGCAATTGCCTGCAACCAAGGGTCGAAGATCGGGGAGAGCGCAGATCTTGCCATTGAGCCCGTGCCCGGTCCCGAGGTGCTGACCGGCTCAACGAGGCTCAAGGCGGGAACGGTTCAAAAGCTCATTCTCAACATGATTTCGACCGGTGCCATGGTCAAGATCGGCAAGGTATACCAAAACCTGATGGTCGATGTGCAGCAGACGAACGAGAAGTTGGTGGTGCGCGGCCAGAACATCGTGATGGAGGCGACCGGCTGCACGCGCGAGTGCGCTGTTCAGGCGCTTGCAGATGCCGGCGGCCACGTAAAAACCGCTATTGTCTCGGTACTGCTGGACTGCGATGCCGAGCAGGCTGCGGTAGCTCTTGAGCGGGCGCGAGGCCATGTCCGCGCTGCGGTGAGTGGCCATGAGAAAAGCAATGCCGATGCCCAATAGGTGCGCGGCGTGAGCTGATATGACATCCAGACGAGATACCCAATACAAGGAGGAGTTATGACGAACAAAGAGCTGGCCCAAAAGCTGCTGGACCTTTTGGGCGGTAAAGACAACGTGCTCGCAAACGCGGCGTGCATGACGCGCCTGCGCGTGACCGTCAAAGATACGGGCAACGTCGACACGGAGGGTATTAAGGCACTCGACGGCGTGATGGGCCTGGTCGAGGACGACACGATGCAGATCGTGCTGGGTCCGGGCAAGGTGAATAAGGTGCTCGAGGAGTTCTCCAAGCTCACCGGCCTTGCGAAAGGCGTTGCTGACGAGAGCGTGGTTGACGCTGCGGCCACAAACAAGGCCGCGCAGAAGGCCAAGTACGAGTCTAAGCCGGTTCAGGCCTTCCTCAAGAAGATTTCCAATGTCTTCGTCGCCCTGCTTCCCGGCATCATTGCGGCTGGCCTCATCAACGGTATCTGCAACGTCATTAACGTCTCGACGGCAGGCGCGCTTGCAGGCGAGTGGTGGTACCAGGGCATTCGTTCCATGGGCTGGGCCCTGTTTGCCTATCTGCCCATCTTGGTGGGCTATAACGCGGCACGTGAGTTTGGTGGCTCCGCTGCGCTGGGCGGCATCGCCGGCATGATGTGTATCGCCAACAGCGCCATGCCCCTGCTTGCGCCTGGCGCGGCTGATCCTGCCACTGCCATTCTGCTGCCGCTCACCAGTGCGCAGTACAACCCTGCAGCGGGCGGCATGATCGCGGCTCTCATCGCTGGCGCATTTTTTGCCTGGATGGAGCGTCAGATTCGCAAGGTTATGCCCAACGCACTCGACACGTTCTTGTCCCCGCTGCTGGTGCTCATCATCGGCGCCTTTGCTCTGATGCTCGTCATCCAGCCGGTTGGCGCATGGCTGACGACTGCCATCTTTAGCGTTTTGACCTTTATCTTCGAGAAGCTGGGCGTCCTGGGCGGCTATATCCTGTCGGCAGGCTTCTTGCCGCTGGTGTCCGTCGGCCTGCATCAGGCGCTCACGCCGATCCACGCTATGCTCAACGATCCCGACGGCGCTACCAAGGGTATCAATTACCTGCTTCCCATCCTTATGATGGCTGGCGGCGGCCAGGTCGGTGCCGGTTTGGCGCTGTACTTTAAGACCAAGAACGCCAAGCTCAAGAAGTACGTCGCAGAGTCCATTCCCGTTGGAATCCTGGGTGTGGGCGAGCCTCTGATGTATGCTGTTACGCTGCCGCTCGTTCGTCCGTTTGTGACGGCCTGCCTGGGTGCCGGATTTGGCGGCGCACTCGCGGCGCTGCTTCACATCGGCACGGTTTCTCAGGGCGTTTCCGGTCTGTTTGGCCTGCTGATCGTCGTTCCTGGCCAGCAGCTCGGCTATGTTGCCGCTATGCTGCTTGCCTATGCCGCCGGCTTTGTCCTGACGTGGTTCTTTGGCGTCGACGAGCAGAAGATCAACGAGTTCTTTGGCGAGTAGTTTGATATCGCGAGCCGTGTTGCCCAGGGTTCGCGGCGCGCGGCAGATTTCTTGATGATATGGTTGTGCCGGCGGGGCTAACTGCTCCGCCGGCCTTTTTTAAAGGAGCGTTGAAGCGTGAAAACGGGTATTTCGATTTATCTTTCCAGCCCTCCGCAGGATATTGAGCGGACGATTGAGCGTGGTGTCGCGGCGGGTGCGCGCTATGCGTTCACCTCGCTGCATATTCCCGAGGATGGGGGAGCGGCGTATGCCGATAAGGTCCGTCATGTACTGTCGCTGCTTTCCGCCCGCGGCATCGCGCTCATTGCCGATGTGGGTCCTCGCACGTGCGATTTGCTCGGGCTTGAGCGCATTGAGGACCTGCGCGATCTGGGGTTGGAATACCTTCGTTTGGACTATGGCTTTAGCGCCCAGCGGGTCGCGGAGCTGTCCGGTGTATTTCGCATTGTGGTCAATGCATCGACGGTGAGTTC
Organism: uncultured bacterium; assembly: GCA_934865005.1. Taxonomy (GTDB): domain Bacteria; phylum Actinomycetota; class Coriobacteriia; order Coriobacteriales; family Coriobacteriaceae; genus Collinsella. Next base: position 9,714 of record CAKWZF010000052.1, read on the forward strand.
TGATGAAATCGCATCGTGGCGTGAGGCCGGTGCCGATGTGACTCGTTTTGCCGCCTGCCACAATTTTTACCCCAAGCCTTATACCGGTTTAGCTCTTGAAGATGTTGCTCGGACGAATCTTCGTCTTGCGGCGCTTGGATTCGAAATCATGGCTTTTGTGCCGGGTGATGCTAACGTTCGCGGGCCGGTTTTCGAGGGACTGCCGACGGTCGAGGCGCAGCGCGGTCGCGCGTCAAAGGTTGCTCTCAATATGCTTGAGCTTGCACATGGCGCCGATTGCGACATTGTGTTGGTCGGCGACCCCGATCTATCCGATGCGGGCTGGGCGCAGTTTGCTCAAGTTTCCGCCGGATACGTGGACCTGCAATGCGAGCTTGAGCCCGGTTATGCCTATGTGCGCGGGCAGATTCATCACGACCGGCCCGACTCGAGCGTCCTCATCTTTAGGTCTCAGGAGTCACGTACGACGCTTAAGCCGGATTCCGTGCCGACGGATTCCGGAGCCGGCCTGCCGCGAAAGGCGGGGTCGATCGCTGTGAGCAATAGCGGATATGGGCGCTACGAAGGCGAGCTTGAGATTGCGCGGGTCGATCTTCCCGGTGACGAGCGCATGAACGTTGCGGGCCATATCACGCCCGAGGCAATGGAGCTGCTGCCGTTCATCAAACGCGGACTCGGGGTACGGTTCGTTTAGCGTGTGACCCGTGGGCTACAATTGGCCCATCATACGAAGGCGCCTCGTGTGGCGTGTGCCTGCGTTGGCCGATCTATATTCGGAGGATTCCCATGACCGTACTGTTTGTTGAATATCCCAAGTGCTCGACCTGTAAGAAGGCCAAGGCATGGCTGGACGAACATGGGGTAGAGTATATCGACCGCGATATCGTTTTGGACAATCCCACGGCTGATGAGCTTGCGACCTGGATTGCTCGTTCGGGGCTGCCGGTGCGGCGCTTCTTTAATTCGTCGGGCATGAAATATCGAGAGCTGGGCCTGAAGGCGCGTCTGGATGCGGGCATGACGGATCGGGAGTGCTACGAGCTGCTGGCGACCGACGGCATGCTGGTCAAGCGTCCGCTGCTGGTGGGCGACGACTTTGCGATTCCCGGCTTTAGGGAATCGGCTTGGGCCGAGGCGTTGCTGTAGCGGCTGCGGAAAGTGCGACCCGGAATTCGCTTCCAGAATGGGATGCACTTTCCCAAAGTGGCCGGTTGCGGAAAGCACGTCCCATTCTGAGCTTCGATTGTGGGACACGGTTTCCGGTTGAGGGCTCGACGGGAAAGTGGGGACCAGTTTGAGCTTGAAATCTGGGACGCACTTTCCGCCGGCGGGCCTGCCCCAGTCAGTCCGCCAGCTGTGCCCATTCGTGCGGATCGTAGACCTTTACGTGTTTGTTGGGCTTGCCGCTCCAGTACTCCTCGTCCATAAAGGGCAGATATGCCTGAACGCCGGGGCAGATAAAGGGAATCCGCTGCTGTTGCAGTCGCTCGCGCTGGCGCTGCTCCAGGTGCGCCTCGGATATGACGGTCGGCATGCCGGACAGCTCGACGAGGCTTGCCTGGATTCGCTTAAGGTCGGGGAGTCCCGCGTGCCATGACATCCGCATGATCAAAAAGGATGCACGGCGGTATTTTGCCTGCACCACAGTAATGGCGGGGCGTAACGTGGGATGGATTTTGTCCCGTTCGGGCCAAAGGTCGGCAGTGATCTCAAGGCCCAGGGTCTCCCATAGGTAATCAAGCTCTTCGTCCATGGCGCCTCGATATCTACGTGATCATTGATACTTCGATTGTGTTGCCTGGTGCTATCGTTTTCACGGTAGAATCTGCCAACGGTTGACGGCTACCGCTCACGGCGTTTTGCCCTTCGTGTACAGCGGTTGGCTTCACAGGTCCTTCACGGGTTGGACTAAATTAGGCCAATTTGACTGAATTTCAAAAAAGTCAAAATTGGGGCTTGCGTCACGGCGAGACTTCCCGTATATTTCTTTCTTGCGCAAAGGCACAGCCGAGCGCAGCGATGCAGTCATTGGGATGTCGTCTAATGGCAGGACAGCGGATTCTGGTTCCGTCAATGGGGGTTCGACTCCCTCCATCCCAGCCATTGCATTTGCTACATATGGCCCGTTCGTCTAGCGGTTTAGGACGCCGCCCTCTCAAGGCGGAGATCACC
>CAKWZF010000053.1:0-4249 GCA_934865005.1 uncultured bacterium
CGGTAAGACCGAGGGCGACCACGACGACCAGCCACATGGGACCGGCGGTAACACCGGCGACAAAAGTCAGGAACTCGGAGATAAACATGCCAAAGGGCGGGAAGGCACCAAGACCGAGCAGCGCCAGGACGGCGAGCGCGGCGGTTGCGGGAGCAACCTCGACGACACCCTGGATCTTAGCCAGGCTACGCGTGCCAAAGGCGTGCTGGATGTTGCCGGACACGCAGAAGGCAAGCGTCTTGGTAAAGCCGTGGAACACGCAGTGCAGCAGGGCCGCGGCGATACCCAGCGGGCCACCGATACCCAGGCACAGGGCGATAACGCCCACGTTCTCCACAGACGAGTACGCAAAGCGGCGCTTGAGGTCGTCCTGGCGAAACATCGAAAGTGCCGCCACCAAAATGGACAGCGTGCCGACGATCAATAGCAAAAGTTGCGGATACTCGGCGCCCACGGCCTGGATGGTAAAGCCGTAGAAGCGCATGATCACAAGCATGGCGCACTTAAGCAGCACGCCCGAGAGCAGGGCCGAGACAGGGCTCGGGGCCTGGGAGTGGGCATCGGGCAGCCAGGTGTGCATGGGGAACAGGCCGGCCTTGGTGCCAAAGCCGATCACGATAAACGCAAAGGCGAGGCGCATGAGCGTCGGGTCGAACTGGTCGGCATACGGCAGCACGCACGACAGGAATGCGGCCTCGTGGGCGTTGGGAATCACGTCGGCGGCGTTGGCGTAGATCAGCAGCGTACCGAACAGGCCAAAGGCCACGCCGGCGGTGCAGACCATCGCATACTTCCAAGAAGCCTCGAGGGCCGTCTTGTTCTTGTAGATACCCACGAGGAACACGGTGGAAAGCGTGGTTGCCTCCACGGCGGCCCACGTGAGGATCATGTTGTTGGACAGGCACGCGAGCAGCATGGTGAACACGAACAGGCTAAACAGCGCAAAATACTGCTTGGCGCGCTCGGCGGGCATGGAGCCCTCCTCGATATCGGCCTTTACATAGGGCAGCGAGAACAGCCCCGTAAGAAAACCGATAAAGCCGATGAGCAGCACAAAGATGGCGCCCAGCGAATCGAGGTGAAACCACAGGCCAAGAGCGCTCGCGGTGTCGCCGCTCATAAGGACGTCACCGGCCGTCATAATCGACAGCACCAGGACGGCTGCGACGGAGACCAGGTTGAGACCGGCCAACACGTTATAGGACGTGTTCTTGGGCAAAAATGCCATGACCAGCGAGAACACCAAAGGAGTCGCGAGCAGGGCGAGAATCAACGTTTCCATGGACTACCCCCTCAGCTCGGACAGGTCGCGCGCATCGAGCGAGTGGGAGTCGTCCCAAATGCGACGCACGACGATGGACATGATGATGACGGCAAAGATGGCGTCGGTGGCGATACCGATCTCGATGATCTCGGGAGCGGTGGGGGCCAAAAGCGCAAGCGTCACATGGCTGCCGTTTTCCATAAGGCAGTATCCAAAGATCTGCTTCATGATGTTGCGCTGCGAGATGATGCAGGTGAGGCCCACAAAGAAGTGAGCGAAGCTAATAGCGAGCGCAGGCGTTGCGACCTCGGCCGTGGGCAGGCTGATCTGCGTCACGACGGCAAAGCAAATCGCGACCTCGACGGCGATGATGCAAATGGCCCACGCGGGCTTAAGACCGGCCTTGAGCGATGCGTCGCTCGGCTCGCCCATCTTCTTGTATGCGCGGTTGAGGATGTAAGGGACCAGGACGACCTTAGTGATAAAGGCAGATCCAGCCCACATAAGCAGCTCCTGCGCACCAGTGGTGACACCGAGCGTGGCGAGAAGCCCCACGAGCACCAGCGACTGCACCGCATACCAGTGGATGGAATGTTTGATGTTCTTGGAGACAACCACCATGGTGGACGTGACGATCAGAAGGCCGCCAAGGATGTTGACGATCGAATAACCCATGTCGTTCTACCTCCTAACCGATCCAGCTGGCCGAAAGCGGGCCGCTGACGATGACCATGATGATGAGCACGATGAACACGAACGCCATCGCGCGGGGAAGCGGGGCTCCCGCAGCGACCTCTTCGCTCGGCTCGCCGGGCAGGCAATAGCCCATCCACTTGAGGAACCAGGCGAAGGTGGCGACGGTCTCGGCGACCATGATGCACACGAGCACCAGGATCGCGACGTTACCGGCACCCACAGAGAAGCCGCCGGCGATGATCTGGAACTTCGAGAAGAACGTGTTCATAGGCGGCACGCCGGCGATGGCGAGCGCGGCGACACCAAAGCCCACGCCCGAGATCGGGTACTTCTTTACGATGCCGCGAAGCTTGGGCAGCATACGCGTGCCGAGCGTAAAGGAGAACGAACCGGCAATCAGGAAGAACAGGGTCTTGGCGAACGCGTGGTTAAAGATATGGCACACGGCACCGTCAAAGGCCAGCTGGCTGCCAAAGACCGAAAGGCCCAGACCAAAGAACACATAGGAGAGCTGGGCGATCGTGGAGAAGGCCAGCAGACGCTTCATGTCCTTTTTCGGCAGGTACATAAGGAAACCAAAGAGCATGGTGACCATGGCGTCGATAATGGCGACCCAGCCCACGATCTCGGGAATCTCGCCGGCAGAGACGAGTGCACGCGCGAACACGCACACGCCGACCTTGACCATCGAGGCGCCATGCAGGTAGGCCGAAACAGGCGTCGGCGCCTCCATGGCCGAAGGCAGCCACATGTACATGGGAACCTGTGCGGACTTGGCCCAGGCCGCAAACAGCACGAGCAAAAGGACGATAACCTTGAGCTTGGCGTCGAGGCCGGCAATCGCGGTAATGGCGAAGGTGCCGGTGTGGGCAAACACAATGGCGGCGCCCAGATACAGGCCGAGCGCACCGATATGCGTAATGATCAGGGCCTTCATGCCGGCCTTCTTGGCCGTAGGCGTCATGTAGTAGCTAATGAGGCCCCAAGAGCACGCACCCGTGATCTCAAAGAACACGAGCTGGCCCAAAAGGGTCGAGCTGTACACAAGGCCGGCCATGGCGCCGATGAAGGTCGCGAGGTACGCATAGAAGCGACGACGCGGTGCGTCGGGATGCTCACGGTTATTCTCGCTCATATAGGGAATCGAATAAATCACGACAAGCAGGCCGATACCCACAAAGGCGGGCGCGAGCAGCGTGCTCATGCGATCGAAGGTGAATCCCATGACGAGGGTCTGCCCAAACGAGATCAGGGGGACCTGCGTGTCGGGCATGCCGGCGCCAGCGAAATTCGCGGCGAGGGCGATGGTGCAGACCGTCGAGACGGCGGCACCCAAAACGCTGAACCACTTGGCGTACGGACGGGGGAACAGGGCGACGAGCACCGAGGCCACCATCGGGGCCGCGATAGCGACCAAGCCGAGAAGGGACAGACTGACTGCAAATGACATTGTTTCTCCCTTCTCCTACACGCCGACGACCACGAAGACAAACGCCAGAACGGCGATGCCCACGACGGCCCAGGTCTGATTGCCAAGCACCTTAAAACGCGAGCGCGAGCAGGAGTTCTCGATCACGCCGCATACGACAAAGTCGATCAGGCACTTCACCAGGAAGATGACTGCACCCAGAACGGCCGCGATGCCCACGGCCGCGGGCTCGCCCCAGGGGACGAAGATCGCGCAGAACCAGGCGACGACCAGGACCTGCTTCATGGACATGGCGAGCTTGGCCATGGCGAGCGACGGGCCGGAAAGCTCGGCGAGCGGACCTTCCTGAAGCTCCTGCTCGGCCTCGGCCTGGTCAAACGGCAGCTTGCCGAGTTCCATGTAGCAGGCGATCGCAAAGGCAATGCCGGCAAGGATCACGGCGACCGGTGCGTCGATGGCACCCGTCATGATGTGCTGACCCATGGTGGCGATGTCGGTGGAGCCGCACACCAGGGCGGCGGCAAACAGCGCCAGCAGCATGGACGGCTCGATGAGCACGCTCATGAGTAGCTCGCGAACGCCGCCGATACCGGCGTAGGCGTTGGACGAATCCACACCGCAGAGGGCGAAGAAGAAGCGGGCGAGCGCCAGGCTGTACATGATGGTGATGGCGTCACCAAAGACCGGGATGGGGCTTTGTGCCGTAAAGAGCGGCAGGCCCATCGCGAGCATAAAGGCGACGGCGAAGAACAGCGGCGGCATAATGCGCAGCGCAAAGCTCGCGTCCTCGCTCTGGGACTCGGGGCGCGCAAAGAGCTTGGCCAGGTAAAAGGGCGCGGTAACGCCCACCCGCAGGGCAT
>CAKWZF010000053.1:4259-5811 GCA_934865005.1 uncultured bacterium
TAGTCCTGCATGATGCTGGGGCCGCGACGGTTGTGCATCTTGGCGCGGATCACGCGGCCGAGACCGGAGAAGAACGGCGCGACGGCCATAACGACCACGCCCTGCAGAACGGCAAGTACGATGTTGTTCATGCTCTCCCCTCCTTAACCCATTTGCACGGCGAGCACGAGGAACACCACGAGTGCCGCGACGATGTAGCAGATATAGATGCTGTAGTTGCCGCCCTCGAGCTTAGTCGCGAGGTCGGCGAGCTTCTCGACACCCTTATGTGGGGCATCGACGAGAACCTTGTCGGGTACGGGCTCCACAGCCTCGGCCACACCGGTGAGCTTCTGGAAGAAGTGCGCGATGGACCAGCAGACAGCCGTGCAGCGGTCACGCAGCGTGTAGAGCGGCTGCATAAACCAGGACACCTCGGAGGCAAAGGTCGTGGCCACGACGGGCATATGCTCGTTGGGAGCATAGCCGCATGCCCACGGCTGGGACTTCTGCACCTTGCCGACGGTCTTGAGCTTGCGATAACCGCAGGCAAGGCCGACGAGCACCACGAGCGCAATGGCGATCGCGGGCGTGGAGGTGGCAGCGCCGGAGTACTGGTTCATGAGCTCCATGCCCTCGGCGGCAAACACGCCACCGTACGGATGCAGCACGGACGCGGCGACATCGACCAGCACGGGCGCGATCACGGGAGCGCCAATGCCCAGCACGACGCAGATGGCCGCGAGCAGGCCCTGCGCAAACACCATAGGGGCAGGAACCTCCTTGGCATTGGCCGCGGCCTCGGAGCGGGGCGCGGAGGCAAAGGAGACGCCATAGGCCTTGACGAAGCACGTGACAGCCAGTGCGCCGGTAATAGCAAGCGCGACGGCAGCGAACACGGCCACGATCATGACGGCCTTGTCGCCCTGCATGGCGGCGTTAAAGAGCGACTGGTAGGTAAACCACTCGGACACAAAGCCGTTGAAGGGCGGGATGGCCGAGATGGCAAGCGCGCCAACGAGGAAGCAGATGGCCGTTGCCGGCATACGACGGAACAGGCCGCCCATCTTCTCCATATTGCGCGTACCCGTGGAATACAGCAGCGCACCGGCGCCCAGGAACAGCTCGCCCTTAAACATCGCGTGGTTAAACGTGTGGTAGAGGGCGGCCATCAGAGCCAGGACGGCGATGCCGACCGAGTCGAGCGCCATAGCGGCCATAGAGGCGCCGACGCCGAGCAGAATAATGCCAATGTTCTCGACGGAGTGATAGGCCAGCAGGCGCTTGATGTCATGCTCCTGCAGGGCGAAGGCCACGCCGAGGACCGACGAGATCGCACCGAAGACCATGACCATAAGGCCCCACCAGACCTGAACGCCCGAGGCGGAGAGCAGGTCGAGACCAACCTTGAGGATACCGAAGATACCGATCTTGATCATGCCGCCGGACATGAGGGCCGACACGTTGGACGGCGCCTCGGGATGTGCCTTGGGCAGCCAGCCGTGCAGCGGGATAATACCGGCCTTGGCGCCAAAGCCAAAGAAGGCGAGCACGAAGCACACGGATGCGACCG
>CAKWZF010000053.1:5821-11705 GCA_934865005.1 uncultured bacterium
AAACTGCGTGGCGCGGAAATCCGCAAAGGCAAACGAGCCACCGGCGAAGTTGGTCATGGTGAGGAAGCTCGCCATGATGAGCACAAAGCCCACGTGCGCGATCACAAAGTAGAGCCAACCGCCATGGATGGAGTTCTCGTTCTCCTCGATCACGACCAGGAAGTACGAGGTCAGCGACATGAGCTCAAAGGCGACCAGGAACCAAAACACGTTGTCGGCGGTGATGACGAGCATCATGGACGCCACGAAGGTGTTAAAGAAGAAGCCGGCGCGGCCCTTTTTGCCCGGGTACTCATCAAAGTAGTTGAGACCGTAGATCGAACCGGCAAACGCGAGCACCGAGATGAGCGCCACGAACAGGCCGGACAGCTGATTGAGCAGCAGCTGGAAATGGGCAAACGGGAAGAACACGATGGTGTCGACCGACGTGACATCGCCCAGCACGGCCTGGATACCGGCCACAAACGAAAGCACCGCGGCGACGGCGCCGACAAGGCAGCCGGCGGTCTTGGCGGCGTTATCGGCCTTGATCAGCAGAACCGAGGCGAGCGCACCGATGCACGAGACGGCAAGCGATGCGATAAACAGCGTCATGCTATCCATTGTTTACGCTCCCTTCTGCTTTCTCGGACAGGCCCTGGGCCACAGCGGTAACGTCGACGATCGGACCGTTTTCGATCGAGCGCAGGCGCTTGGCCTCGTCGAGCTCGCGATCGGCCGCGCCGCCCATGACGGTCAGTGCCTTGGTGGGGCACGCCGCCACACAATGCGGGCCGTCCGGATCAAAGGCGCACAGGTCGCACTTGACAGCGCAGGTGTACTGGCCGGGAGCCCACGTAAGCAGGCTGCTCAGAGACTTAGGATACGAAGGCGTCGGGTCGCACATGCCTGCGACACCGGCGATAGACGTGCCATCGGGATGGATGGCTCCGAAGGGGCACGCGATGGCGCACAGCCTGCACCCGATGCACTCCTGCTCCTTGACGTGGATGCGGTCGCCATCGTGCTCGATGGCATTCACCGGGCAAACCTCGGCGCAGGGGGCACCCTCGCAATGGTGGCAGGCAAGGGCGGCCGAAATACCGCCGGTCTTCACGAGCGCCAGGCGCGGCGTATCCTGAAGACCCTGCATCCGGTGGGCGTCGGCACAGGCGGACTGGCATGTTCCGCAGCCGATGCACCTCTCCGGGTTGATGTCGATGAAGCGGTTCATCCCCACTTCCTTTCAAAATAACGGGCCGGGCTCCCGAACGTACGGGACGCCCGGCCCAAAAAGCCAACGAGAACGGGACTACACGATTTGATTCACGTGCGTCTCGTCGTCGAACTTGGCGGCGCCGGGCTCAACATCCTGAGGAGCGGCGGCGTCCACCAGAGCCTGCTTGAGCTCGGTGTACTGACGCTCGACCTCGCCCTCTGCCCAGACCTGGTCGGCAATGGCATCGACCTGGCAGGCGGAGAACTTGTCCTCGGGCGTATGCGAGACCGGGTCGACCTTGTGCATGGTCAGCTCGTTGCACTTGCCGATCCACCACTGGTAGGTCATATAGACCGTGCCCTTGTTGATACGGTCGCTCACGTCGGCGCGGCTGTATACCTGGCCGCGGCGGCTGTGAATCGAGACAATGTCGCCGTTCTTGATGCCGCGCGCCTGGGCGTCCGCGGGATTCATGCGGACAAAGCCGGGCTCGTCGGCAAGCAGCGCCAGCGTCTTGCAGTTGCCGGTCATCGAACGGCAGCTGTAGTGGCCGACCTCGCGGACGGTGCACAGGATGAGCGGGTACTCATCGTCGGGAAGCTCGGAGGGCGCCTCCCAGTCGTGCGCCATCAGGTTGGCGCGGCCGTCCTTGGTGGTGAACTTGCCGCCAGCGAACATGTCGGCCGTGCCGTGGTCGTTCACATCGGTGCTCTTGACCGGCCACTGGGCGTAGCCGCCCTCGGGAGCCATCTTCTCGTAGGTCGCGCCCACAAAGTTGGGGCACAGGCTAATGCACTCGTTCCAGATCTGCTCGGTGTTGTCGTAGTGCATGGGATAGCCCATGCGCGTGGACAGGTCCGCGAAGATCTCCCAGTCGTGGCGGCACTCGCCCTTGGGCGGAACGGCCGCGTCAAAGTGCTGGAAGCTACGGTCGGATGCGGTAAAGACACCCTCGTGCTCGCCCCAAGAGGTGGCGGGCAGGATGACGTCGGCGAGCATGGTCGTCTGCGTCATAAAGATGTCCTGGCAGATGAACAGGTCCAGCTCGGAGAGCGTCTTGCGCATACCGGCCGAATCGGGCTCGGTCTGCACCGGGTCCTCGCCGTAGTTGTAGAAGCAGTGCACCTTGCCCTCGTCGACCAGGTGGCCCAGGTCGGTGAGCTTGTAGCCCTCCTCCAAGGGGAGCTTTTCCTCGGGCACGCCCCAAGCCTTGGCAAACTTGGCACGCACTGCCGGGTCGGTGACCTTCTGGTAGCCAGGGTACAGGTTGGGCAGCATGCCCATATCGCAGGAGCCCTGGACGTTATTCTGGCCACGCACGGGCGCGAGGCCGGAGTTGGGTTTGCCGATCTGGCCGGCAACGCAGGCGATGGAGGCGATGGTGTGCACCGTCTTCAGGTTCTGCTTCTGCTGGCATACGCCCATGCCCCAGCCAATGATGGCAGAGGGCTTCGCCGTGGCGTACATCTCGGCAGCTTGGTGGATCAGCGCGGGCTCGACACCCGTGATGTCCTGTACGGATTCGGGAGTGTAGTTCTTGATGGTCTCCCACCACTCGTTAAAGCCGTTCGTGTGCTCGGCGACGAATTCCTTGTCGTAGAGGCCATCGTTGACCAGACAGTTGGCAAAGGCGTTGAGGAACGCGACGTTGCAACCGTTCTTGATCGGAAGGTAGAGATCGGCGATACGCGCGGTTTCGATATGGCGCGGGTCGGCGACGATGATCTTGCAACCCTTTTCTTTGGCTCGCACGATACGCCTTGCGACGATGGGGTGCGAATCGGCAGGGTTATAGCCGAAGAGGAAAATGCAGCCCGCATCCTCCATACCGGGGATGGAGCATGACATGCAACCTGAACCAACCGTGTCCATCAGACCGAGGACAGTAGGGCCGTGTCAAGTACGGGCGCAGTTGTCCACGCTGTGGGTACCGATGCACGCACGCGTAAACTTCTGCATGACGTAGTTCGCCTCATTGCCGCCGCCTCGCGAGGAGCCGGTGGTCATGACAGCGTTAGGACCATATTCGTCAATTATGGCCTGCATCTTAGATGCGGTGAAATCCAGTGCCTCGTCCCAGCTTACGCGCTCAAGATCCGCGCCCTTGGTGCGGCGGATCATCGGGTGCAGTACGCGAGGAGTCAAGATCTTGGTGTCGTTGATGAAGTCGTAGCCGCTCATGCCCTTAAGGCACAGCTCGCCCTGATTGGTGATGCCGTTGAGCGGTTCGGTACCCACGACCTGGCCGTTTTGGACCAGGAGGTTAAACTGGCAACCGGCGCCGCAGTACGGGCAGATCACTTTACGCTTCTCCATGACACCCTCCTTCCTTTCTCTGCTACCGATTAATCGGTACTTATTTGACAATCATTGGGCCTGTCGCCCGACGCTTATGCCTCGTTTTCGATGGTGGCGCGGGCACGCTCGGCAGTCAGTTCCGCCAGGCGCTCCTCGTCTACCAGGGTGAGGCCCTTGGTCGGACACGCCTCGGCACACGCCGGACCGCCGGGACGGTCCACGCACAGGTCGCACTTGAGCACGAAGCTCTTAGTCTGCGAACCCACGCGAACGTCGCCCATCAAGACGGGGACCTGCGTGGTCGCCACGCTCACGGCGCCAAAGGGGCATGCCATAACGCAGCTCTTGCAGCCGATGCAGTTGTCCTCGTTGACGCCGATACGATGGTTCTTTGGATCAAAGAACAAGGCGCCCGTGGGGCAGGCCTTGGCGCACGGGGCATCCTCGCAGTGATGGCAAGCCACCGGTGCGGAGATCTCGTAGGTGCGCGTCACGCGCAGGCGCGGCGCGGCGATATTGCCGGGAATATCGTGTGCCTCGATACACGCCGCCATGCAGGTTTGACACCCAATGCAGCGCGAGGAATCGGCTACGACTCGTTTATTGCCCATGATGTTCACTCCCTCCTGAATCCCATGCCGGAGAGACCCTGTCGACGTTGTCCCAAGCCGCCCGTGGCCTGGCATCGACGTATCGAGCGCATGCGGCGAAACAGGCACTTCGATAGAATTCCTCCAACGATATACAGGCTAAATATACGCAGTTGCAGGGGGCAAACTTGAGCATAGGCCCTGCAATACGGGTGTATTGCAGGGGTTTTGGCAGGTTGGAATTATTCTCTAGAGGCTATAAAGGTGAGTGTATTACATGCGTACGCCTCAGAGATTTTTACGCGCTCTCATTTTAGATGTACTACGCTTGTATTCAAGTTAATGGTTATTTACTTGAGCGAAATAAAGTAATCGTTATAAGATGCTCAAGTATCGGCACATGCCGCATTTGACCGACTATATTGCACGCTCATTAAGGGGGCCAGTGATGTCATCGACTCAAAAAAGAGCCATCCTGCAGGTGCGCATTCGCGAGGAAGACAAGCAGCATGCCGAGCGTCTTTACGACGCCATGGGCACATCGCTCGCCGAGGCCGTCCGTCTTTTTGTCGCGCAGAGCATTTTGATGCGCAAGCTTCCCTTTCAGCCGGTCGCCGTGCGCTCAAAGGACGGCACCGCCGCCTATGGATCGCTCAAAGCATATGGAGATCCCAATCACCGCTCCGAGGAGCGCAATGCCTGGATTGAATACCTTGCCACAGAAAGTGACGATTCGATTTTGGGTCCCAAGGAAGTAGATATCCATGAGTAGCACCATCATCGACGATACCGTCATCCTACGCTACCTGCTTGACGACGACGAGGTCCTGTCACCGCGCGCCGCCAAGGTCATCGCCACGCGCACCGCTCGCGTCTACCCCGAAATCATCACGCGCGTCGTGGTCACGCTGCGCGACGTCTATAAGGTTCCCCGCGTTGATATTGCTGCGGCCATGAAAAGGCTGCTCGATGACGTCATGGTCGACGAGCCCACCGTTGTCGCCCTTGCCATCAAACTCTTCGGCAAGACCCATATGGACTTTACCGACTGCCTCCTCGCAGCCCGAACCGCCATCTACAACGATGATGTCGTGAGCTTTGGCAAGCCCATCATCCAAGGCATGATCGATTACCGCCGCAAGCGCCAAACCGCAACCGACGCCCGCGACCGCGCCGCCGAAGCCCGCAGCCGAAGCACCGACTCCACCATCGACAAGCTCCGCCACCGCCCCCGCAGCTAACCCCATCCGCATCTGAGTTGCGGTGAAATAGTTCCTGGTTTTAGGCTTATTCGAGCTTTTCAGGAACTATTTCACCGCAACTTTCTGTAAGGGTGGTTTTTAGTGCCGCCGAGGGGCACTAATCAACCGTTTGCCGATATGTTTGGCTCCGACTCATGACTCTGACCTGCCCCGTCAAGCTTTTGGTCAGTTCATGGCAAGGTCTGGCGGACCAAATATGGGATAGCGTAGTGCCATTCACTCCCCCTCGAGACCATGGGGTCGAAAATGAGTCATGATAAACCCTGTTCCAAATCGCAAGCAGAGCTATTCTTCCGGTTATTCGAGGCCCATCATGGCGGGCATCTGTTTGTAGCTACCAAAAAATGGGATGAACGCTGTGCCTACGCGCTCATGCAAAAAGAGATGATTATTCGACTCTACAACCATGTCTACGCTGATCCCGCGTATTGGAATGACCTCGGCGTCGAAGATCGCATCTTTCAATTGGCATCCGCTATTGCGGTCGTTGAACCGGATGCCGTGTTTTGTGGAGCAACGGCGGCACTGCTCTATGG
>CAKWZF010000054.1:0-7789 GCA_934865005.1 uncultured bacterium
CCGCTCCGACTGCGGGGCTTTTGCTATTCACCTAGTCATTGGGGACGTTCTTAAATGACTAGTCAAACAAGAGCGTCCCCAATGACCACTCATTTAAGTCTGTCCCCAATGACTAGTAGTAGGCCCACATGGCTTCGACTTCGTTGAGGACCTCTACGACGCCCCAGCGGCGGGCGCTGCGGCTGGCCGAGTTGGGGTCGTAGACGCCAATCTGGTTGGCATCGTCGATGCCGTAGAGCACGATGTAGTGGCCTACGTTGGTAAACGTACCGGGGCGCACTGCGGCGATGACGGGCGCACCCGAGCGAAGTGCTTGGGTAATCGATTCGCGATCGTTATAGAGCTGTGTTCCGTTGAGCCCCAGCTGCCACGCACCGCCTGTCATAAACGACCACTCGGTGGCACCGGTGGGGGCGTAGTTGCCGGCTTCGGCCAGCGCGCATATATCGACCGGCGTCTTATCGGTATGGCCGGTCTTAAAGATATAGACCATGGTGAGGCAGGTGGGACCGCAAGCGTTTTCGCGAATAGTGCCACCGGCATAGGGCAGCTCCGACCATGCGGGGTCAATTTGGTAGATGTGGGGCATGGTGCCGGCCTGCCATTGCGAGCGTGGGGTCGAGAACGCAAAGGAGTAACCGGGCGCGACGGGAGCTTTAAGCAGCTTGTCCTCGGCAGTGGGCTCAAGACCGGCTGATCCGTGGGAGATACAGGATCCCAAAAACACAAAGACGAGGCAGGCGGCGATGGAGCAAAGCGCAAGGCGTAGGCGGCGGGCCGGAAGCGCGTGGCTTGTGGTGTGCGACGCGGGGTGAGGGACGGAATTGCCGCGATCGCGTTGAGGTCGCGAAAAGGAGCGCTTGACGTAGTAGTCGGTCTTATGTCGATCGTAGCGGCGTGGCTGCGATGTGTCGGTCTGGCGTTGGCGTGTGCTCGTGCTCACGCGGTCTGACTGCTGCACGGTACGGCTTTGTTGCCGCGAAGAAGCCCCGAGCTGCTCTTGGGGGCGCTGCGGGTTGTCGTTGTCGGAGGTGCTTCTGGGCGTTGGCGTGGTGCGGCCGGCAAGGCGCACACTTTGTGGCCGTTGGTCGCCGTCATTGTATCCGTATGCCATTCGAATCACCTTGCCTCATGTGTAACTTGTCTATCCTACATAAAATGATGCACGACACATGGGTATGTGCGCCAAAAGCCTGACAAATGGTATGAACGTTGCCGCGCCGCGCGCCAAGCGTCACGGCAACAGGTATTCAAAAGCAGACAAGATGAAAGCGTCCAAGACGAATGACGTCTCCCGCCGTTCGTCCCAAAAACGGTGCCGCTCGTTTTGCAGTTCTGCCTTCGGTCGAGCTGCGAGCGGCGCTGCTGCGCCAAGGCCGTATCTTAAAGCCATGGAATAAAAGCGCGCGGCAAAACGGACCGCGCAAGGGGTGACGCCAAGGGGCGTCAAAAAGGAAAGGAGGGGAACAATGGCGGACAAGAATGCAGAAGTTGCAGTCGAGGATAACGGCGGCATGAAGAAAACGCTTTCGCTCTGGAACTTCTTCACCATCGGCTTTGGTGCCATTATCGGTACCGGTTGGGTTCTGCAGGTCGGCGACTGGATGGTCGTGGGCGGCGGTCCCGTTCCCGCTATGATCGCATTCCTCTTGGGTGCAATCTTCCTCGTGCCCGTCGGAGCTGTTTTCGGTGAGCTCACGGCTGCCATCCCCATCTCGGGCGGCATCGTCGAGTATGTCGATCGTAGCTTTGGCCGTACGCTGAGCTACATCACCGGATGGCTTTTGGCCCTGGGCAACGGCATCCTGTGCCCGTGGGAGGCCATCGCCATTTCGACCCTCGTGTCCGAGATGTTCGGCAGCCTGCCCGGCCTTGAGTGGCTGCGCGCCGTCAAGCTCTACACCATCCTGGGGGCCGACGTCTACCTGTTCCCGACGCTGATCGCGCTCGGCTTTGCAGTCTACGTCATCTTCCTCAACTTCCGCGGTGCCAGCTCGGCCGCCAAGCTCCAAGCCTTCCTGACCAAGGCCCTGCTCTGCGGCATGCTGCTCGCCATGGGCGTCTCGCTGTTCACCGGCTCGCCGGACAACGCCATGCCCGTGTTTTCCCAGGTCACCGGCGCTGGCGGCGGCAAGGCCGCTACCGAGAGCACCAGCCTGTTTGCCGGCATCGTGTCGGTCCTGGTTCTGACCCCGTTCTTCTACGCCGGCTTCGACACTATTCCTCAGCAGGCTGAGGAAGCAGCCGAGGGCCTCAACTGGAACAAGTTCGGCAAGATCATCTCCCTGGCACTGCTGGCCGCCGGTGGCTTCTACATGGTCTGTATCTACTCGTTCGGCACCATCCTCGACTGGCATGAGTTCGTTAAGAGCCCGGTTCCCGCGCTCGCCTGCCTCAAGGGCATCAACATGCTTCTGTACCTGGCCATGCTCGTCATCGCTACGCTTGGACCCATGGGTCCGATGAACTCCTTCTACGGCGCCACGAGCCGCATCATGCTCGCCATGGGCCGCAAGGGCCAGCTGCCCGAGCAGTTCGCCGAGGTCGACCCCAAGTCCGGCGCTCCCAAGCTTGCCTGCATCGTCTTGGGCGTCATCACCGTCGTCGGTCCGTTCCTGGGCAAGAACATGCTCATCCCTCTGACCAACGTGTCGGCTCTCGCCTTCATCTTCTCCTGCGGCATGGTCGCCCTCGCCTGCCTGCGCATGCGCTTCACCGAGCCCGACCTGCCTCGTCCCTACGAGGTGCCCGGCGGCAAGTTTGGCATCGGCCTCGCTATCGCTGCCTGCGCCATCATCATCGGCCTGCTCGTGATTCCGTTCTCTCCCGCCTCCCTCAACATGGTGGAGTGGAGCATCGTGATCGGCTGGCTGGCCGTCGGCCTGGCTCTCATGGCCTTCACCAATTCCCGCAAAAAGTAACGCCGAGCCGGGGCGGATCAGGTGCGCGGGACCCTCTCTTCCGCGCACCGAACCCGGCACCACTTGGGTAGCTTTGTGAGGCCTTAACCCAACACGGCCTCGCCCACTATATGGATCCATAAGGAGGAACCATGTCCACTAAGTATGCAATCGTTGGCGGCAAGCTCATCGACGGTACCGGTGCCGAGCCGGTCGAGAACTCCCTCGTTCTCGTCGACGACAACGGTAAGATCGAGTACGCCGGCGCCATGCAGGACCTTCCCGAGGGCGTTGAGGTCATCGACGCCGCCGGCAAGACCGTCCTTCCCGGCCTGATCGACACCCACCTGCACTTCTCGGGCAACTTGACCGACGATGACACCGACTGGGTCATGCAGCCGCTCCTCGAGAAGCAGGCCGTCGCCGTCAAGCAGGCCTACGACTGCCTCACCCACGGCCTCACCACCGTCTGCGAGATCGGCCGCTTTGGTATCCAGATCCGTGACTGCATCGACAAGGGCGTCTTCAAGGGCCCGCGCGTTCTGGCCACCGGCCTTGGCTTCTGCCGCGTTGCCGGCCACGGCGACTCTCACCACTGCAGCCAGGAGCTCAACAAGGAATCGCACCCCTGGGGCGATCAGGTCGACGGTCCTTGGGATCTGCGCAAGGCCGTCCGTCGTCGCCTGCGCGAGAACCCCGATGCCATCAAGATCTGGGCTACCGGTGGCGGCATCTGGCGCTGGGACTCCGGCCGCGACCAGCACTACTGCTCCGAGGAGATTCAGGCCGTGGTCGAAGAGGCCAAGATGGTCGGCATCCCCGTGTGGAGCCACTGCTACAACAACCACGCCGCTGCCTACGATTCCGTTCGCTTTGGCTGCGAGCAGCTGATTCACGGCTTCGATATCGATGAGCGCGCCATGGACCTCATGGCCGAGCAGGGCACCTTCTTCACCCCGACGATCGCCTTCCTGCCCACCTGGTACGCCACCTATCCGCCCGTCTACGTCCCCGAGCTGCACGACAAGTACGAGGGCACCCTGGTCGAGAAGGAGCTGCAGCGCAACTACGACTGCCTGCGCGAGGCCAAGAAGCGCGGCGTCGTCATGACGATCGGCTCCGACTCCTTCTCCTTCGTCACCCCGTACGGCACCTGCTCCATCGAGGAGATGTACGAGTTCGTCGACAAGATCGGCTTCACCCCGGTCGAGACCATCACCTGTGCCACCCTCAACGGTGCCAAGATGTGCCACATCGAGGACGAGACCGGTTCCATCGAGGCCGGCAAGTGCGCCGACCTGCTGGTCGTCAACGGTGACGTCGCCGCCGACATCCACGTGCTCAACACCGACAACATGGACGTCATCATGAAGGACGGCTGGATTGTCGAGGCTGGCACCTTCGGCGAGGCAAACAAGTACAGCGCCTAAGCTACCGTTCATCGATGGCTTGATGTAAAACACAGTATTTGATTGCATAATGCAATGGAGAGGGTCGCTTGCGGCCCTCTTTATTGCTATGGGGTGCGTCGGTAAGAAGGAGATGACGGTGGATCTCAATAGGCTGATTCTGGGCAAGAGCTACAACTCTACCAAGGTCTTTCGTACCGCTCAGCATGTGGTTCAAGCCATCTTGCTCGGTATTGTCGTTCCGCTGCTTATCCTGCTGCTCATCTGGGATCTAACCGATAATCCCAATCCCGTTCCGGCCGTTGTCGTCATTGCCGGCTTGGTCATGCTGTGCTTCTTCTTTTCGTATGTCTTTGTCGTTCCCGATGACCTCACATCGAGCGCAACCGACCGCACGCTCGCCATCGCTTCAAAAATATTCGCCTACACGTCGCGCGGCCTTACGCCTGAAGCTGCCCTAGGCGCCTCTAAGATCATCCTGTCCGAAACTATCGCCTCTGCCATCTGCTTTACCGACGGCAAGCAGGTGTTGGCAAGCTGGGGCGAGGACTCGGCAAAATGCCCCGCGGGCACCCCAGTGGTGCTGCGGACTACGCTCAACGTGATCAACAGCGGTGAGCAAAGCGTGTTCTCGCGCGATGCCTCGACCGAGACAGGTGGCTACTTTCCGCGCCTGCGCGCCGGTATTGTCGCACCGCTTACCGTGCGCGGGCATTGCGTGGGCACGCTCGAGCTGTATTATCCCCGTCTGAGCAGCATCGATATGCGCCAGACGGCGCTTGCCTCGGGCTTTGCCGACCTCATTTCCACGCAGCTTGCAAGCTTTGAGCTCGAGCGCCAGGACGAGCTTACGGCCCGCGTGGAGCTGCGCGCCTTGCAATCGCAGGTCGATCCTCATTTTCTATTCAATACCATTAGCACGATCGTGTCGCTCGTTCGAACCGAGCCCGACAAGGCCAGGTCGCTGCTGATCGACTTCTCCAACTACTATCGTCAGACGCTTTCTGATTCCGATACGCTCACCACGCTCGAGCACGAGGTGGAACAGGGTACTCGCTATATCAATCTTATACAGGCTCGTTATGGTGACGGCCGTCTGCGCGTCTCGGTCGATATCGACTTTGAGGAGCGCGATTGCATGGTGCCGCCGTTTATCTTGCAGCCGTTGCTCGAAAACTGCATCAAGCACGCGCAGCGCGAGACCGAGCCGCTCTCTATTCATGTTAGGGCTTTCGAGACCGATGACGGTTTGGAGATCATCGTCGAGGACGATGGCATCGGTATGAGCGAAGAGGTCTGCGCGCATCTGTTTGAGCAACATCGCCGAGAGGAGCCCGAGAGCATTACCGCCGACGGCTCCGTCAAGCGAGGTTGCGGCCTGGCGCTCTTCAACGTGCTTCAGCGCATCCATTTCTTTTATGGAGAAGATTCCGGCATGCGCGTGAAGTCCCAGGAGGGCGTGGGAACGCAGGTCATCGTCGAGCTGAACGGCGAGCCGCATGAGCCCGCGCCGTTGACGGCGTAGCACGCGGTTGGATTGAGAGAAAAAGAGGGGAAGCACATATGTCCGAAGGCTGGAACATCTTGGTGGTTGATGACGAACCTCCCATTAGGGCTGAGCTACGCTATCTGCTGGAAAAGGATACGCGTGTGGGCCAGATTGCCGAGGCGGGCAATGTCACCGAAGCCGTGGAGTCGATTCTGTCGAACAAGCCCGACGTGCTGTTTTTAGACATTACCATGCCCGGTCGCTCGGGAATTGAGCTTGCCGAGACGCTGCAGAACCTAAAGACGCCGCCGGTGGTTGTGTTTGTGACGGCGTTTGCCGAGTATGCGGCTGATGCCTATAACCTCGATGCCGTCGATTATGTCGTCAAGCCGGTCGAGGACGCACGCCTGTCAAAGGCACTCGACAAGATCGAGGCAGCCTTGGGTGTCCGTCGTGTTATCCACGCTCCGCGCCAGCCTTTGCGTCTGACGGTGGACCGCGGGGGCAAAAAGGTGTTCATTCCCGCCGCAGACGTCTGCTACTTTGAGGCGCGCGCCGATTTTTGCAACGCCATCTGCGCCGAGGGAACGTACCTGATCAATGAGTCGATCTCTTCGCTCGAGCGTCGCTTGGACTCCGAGGGCTTTATTCGCGTTCATCGCAGCTACCTGGTCAATTTGGAAGACGTGCACAATGTTGAGATTGGCTCCACGGGGTTGATGGAGCTCAGGCTCGACCGCGTGAGCTCGACGGTGCCCGTGTCCCGCCGTCGCGCTGCCGAGGTTAAAGCACACTTGGGGCTTGCGTAGACGGTCTGCGTGCCGTCGTTTACCATCGCAGGTTTGGCATGGGCGCGCGGTGGGCATAATGGGTGGCATCGAATGAAATCGAAAGGATCATTATGCCCGCGCTTATCACCCATCATCTGTTTGGCGAGGAAAGCATCGACCGTCTTCCGCAGGGCGTCATCACGTCCGATGAAGAGCGCATTGCCTTTATCTTGGGCAACCAAGGCCCCGACCCGTTTTTCTTTCACATTCTGACACCGCGTGTTTCCGACTGCACGCTGCTGGCGCAGGTCATGCATCGGTCGCGCATGTCTCGCCAGTTCGCGTGCCTGCGCGACGGCGTGTCGCATCTGCTGCCGCGCGACGCCAGCTTGGGTCGTGCCTTTGCGCTGGGCCTGCTGTCTCATTACGTGCTCGACCGCAACGCCCATCCCTTTGTCTATGAGCAGCAGTTTGGCATCGTGGAGTCCGATTCAGAGCTTGAGGATTCGAGCAGTCAGGTCCATGCCGTGATCGAGAGCGACCTGGATGTGCTGATGCTGCAGCTTAAACGCGATGGCGCTACGGTCGACGATTACCCGCCGGCGGGCGAGATCGTCACCACCGATCGCATCAATCGCGTGGCCGGCGTGCTGATGAGCTATGTTGCCGGACGCGTGTACGGCATTGACATTCCGGCGGGGGAGTACGGTGCTGCCGTTGCCAATATGCAGCGACTTTACCGCGCGATTGAGCCGGCCGGCTCCGCAAAGACGCGCGCGATCTCGCTGGTTGAGGGCTTGGTGCACGACTACTCGCTGCTCGACGGCCTTGCCCATCGCGTGACGACGGAGCTGCCCGAGCGCACCGGTAACCTGGGCCATCTGACATGGAAGAACCCCTTTACCGACGAGGTCTCGAACGAGAGTTTCCCCGAGGTCTTTGATCGCGCGCTGGTCGATTACGAGTGCACGGTCGCACGTTTTATCGAGACCGGTGACATGGATGCCGTGACCAGTCACGTCAACTACAGCGGTCGCGTGCTCAATGCCGATGAGGAGTTCGACCGCGAGGAATAGGGCCCGTGCGTGTCCCTTTGCCGAATCCTTACCGGTGCTTCTGGACAATTGGGGTACGATGAACTAACTGCATATCGGGCAAATACGAAGGGTCCCTGTCCATGAAATACACCAAGCTCGAGCGTAACTGGGTTATGTATGATGT
>CAKWZF010000054.1:7799-11662 GCA_934865005.1 uncultured bacterium
AAGACAACAAAACTGGAAAGACGCTGGATCCTGTATGATGTGGGCAATTCGGCCCTCGTGCTGCTCAATACCTCGGTGGTGCCCATTTACTTTAACGCCATCAATACCGGCGCTTCCTCGGCCGACCTGGTGGTCGCCTGGGGCAATGCGCAGACGATCGCCTCGCTGGTCATTGCCATGCTCATGCCCATTCTGGGCGCGCTTGCCGACTACGCCGGCAACAAGATCAAGTTCTTCTTGGGCTTCTTCCTCACGGGCCTGGTGCTTTGCCTGGCGCAGGCTATCCCAATGTCCGCCATGGCATTTTTGACCGTGTACGTGCTGTGCACCATCGGCCTTAACTCTTCTATGACGTTCTACGACGCCATGCTGCCCGACATTACCACCGACGAGCGCATGGACGCCGTGTCCAGCTCGGGCTATGCCTGGGGCTACATCGGTTCCACCGTGCCGTTCGTCATCTGCCTGGCGCTCATCATGGGTGGCCCCGCTCTTGGCGTCCCTATCATGCTGGCAACGCGTCTGTCGTTTATCATCACTGGTGCCTGGTGGCTCATCTTTACCCTGCCGCTCATTCGCACCTATAAGCAAAAGTACGGTCGCGAGCGCGGTCCCGAGGACACTATCGGCCACATCGTGGGCGGTGTGTTCTCCGAGGTCGGACACACCATGCGCGAGATCGCCCACAACAAGACCGTGCTGGTCTACATGGTCGCGTTCTTCTTCTATATCGACGGCGTGCACACGGTCATTTCCATGGCCACCAGTTACGGATCGGCCTTGGGCATCGATTCGACGCAGCTGGTGCTGGCGCTGCTCGTTACGCAGTTCGTGGCCTTTCCGTCCGCCATCATCTACGGCAAGCTCGCCGGACGCGTGGGCACGCTCAACATGATTCTGGTGGCGGTCGCCGCCTACATGGGCATTGTGCTGTTCGCCGCGTTCTTCCTAAAGACCGCCTTCGAATTCTGGGTGCTTGCCATTATGGTCGGCCTGTTCCAGGGCGGCGTGCAGGCGCTCAGCCGTAGCTACTTTGGCCGCATTATCCCTAAGGAAAAATCCAACGAGTACTACGGCTTCTTTGACATCTTTGGTCGTTATGCAAGCGTCATGGGCACCTTCCTGGTGTCGGTCGTCACCTCGCTGACCGGCAACCCGTCACTGGGCGTCCTTTCCATTGGCGTGTTGCTGATCGTTGGCTTTATGCTGCTGGTCCGCCTGTCCCGCATGACTCGGGCGGCAGAGCATGCCGCATAGGAGCGAGCAGCTATTGTGCCTGTCCACGGTACTCTTTTGGGGTTATCCGCAATAAACATTGAGACTTGCGAGCAATGATTTGCCCAAGTGGGTATGATGGAATCAGCTAGGTCGCGGGGCGTCGCCTGTGTTTGGCGGCGTCCCGTTTTTGTGTTGCAGGGAGGGTAAGGCATGAACGCCACAGTCGTGATTCCAACGTATTGGGCGGGCGATGACGCTTGCGCAAACGCCCCTGGCACCTATGACCATTCGACACGACTCAACGCCGACAATCCCGAACTCGACCGCTGCCTGGCCTCGCTTGAGCAGGTGCGCGACATCCCGCGCATCATCCTTTTGGTGGTCTGTCCCGTTTCTGCCACAGCCGATGTGTCGCTGCGCGTGCACGAGATTGTCGACGCGCATCCCACGCTCAAGGTCACCGTTGTCACCAACACCCAGGCCTCGCATATCGCAGACCGGGTTGCTCAGATCGCGCCCAAGGGTTCGGGCGAGTGCGTGAGCCTGCGAGGCTACGGTGCCATCCGCAATATGGGGCTAGCCTGTGCCGCTGTGCTGGGGCGTGACGCGGTTATCTTCTTGGATGACGATGAGACTGTCATCGACGCCGACTTTATGAAGCGCGCGACCTATGCGTTGGGGCAGCAGACGCGTCAGGGCTTGCCGATCTTGGTCAAGAGCGGTTATTTCTACGATCGCGACGGCTCGCCGCTGGCTCCCACGGACAAGGCGGGCATCTGCCATCGTTGGTGGACCAAGCGCATCGAGTTCAACCGTTGGATGAAAAAGGCGCTCTCGGGCACCCGCATCTCGCGTTCCAACTACGTGTGCGGCGGCCTGATGGCCCTGCACGCCCGCGCCTTTACGCGTGTGGCCTTTGACCCGTTTATCACCCGCGGCGAGGACTTGGATTACCTCTTTAACATGCGCATGTTTGGCTACGACGTGTGGTTCGATAACGAGTGGACCGTGCGCCATCTGCCTCCGGAGTCCGAAAAGCGCTCACCGCGCTTTATGCAGGATGTATACCGTTGGTACTACGAACGGGCCAAGTTGACATTCGCCGCGCATCAAAAGGAGCTCATTCCCGTTACGGCGGCATCGCTCATGCCCTACCCGGGCCCTTGGATTTCGCGCGAGCTCGACGACCGCGTGCGCAAGACCGCTATGGTCCGCAGCGTGTTTACCCGCGAGCATGAGGGCTACCTGCGCATTTGGCGCCATGGTATCGGCGAGGCAAAGGCCTATGCGCGCCAAAACGCTGCAAGCTACCTGCGTTTCCAGAGCTTTTGGCCCAAGATCATGGACGGGCTTTGGCGTGACGCACAACTGATCAGTATCCTGGAGGGGGCCGAATGATCGACCGCCGCGCCCAGCGCGATAGTTCAATATCAATCTTTCGCATCATTGCCGTTGCCTGCGCCATTTGCGTGCTGGTGTACTTTATTTTTGCCTTGGTGACCGGTATCGAGCCGATCGCCACGGTGATTGCCTGTGCGCTGCTGTGCATCTTTCTGTGCATCTTTATCTTTTTGACGCTCAATCCCGATTCGGTGCGCTCCCAGTACACCGAGGAGACGCTCTCGGTGGCCTCGGCCATGCTCGAGGACATTAAGGGCGGTCTGACGCAGGAGTCGGCGCGTTTGGTGTGCCGGCGCATTTTGCCCGAGACGCGCGCCATGACGGTGGCCATCACCGACGAGGGCAACGTGCTTGCCTGCGCGGGAGAGTTTGAGGAAAAACTACTGCCAGATTCTCCCATCCACACGCTTGCCACACGCTACGTTATCGAACATGGCATCGTGCAGTCGTTCAACCGTATGGTGGATGTCGTGGGCTCGGACGGCTCGCACAACCAAGTCCCCGCCGGCATTATCGCCCCCATCAAGGTGGGCGATCGTACCGTCGGCACGCTCAAGTTCTACTACAAGACCCCGCGCGCCGTCGACCGTACCCAGTACGCGCTTGCCTCGGGCTTTGCCGAGATCTTGTCCACGCAGCTCGCCATCCACGAGCTCGAGGTGCAAAAGGAACTCACGGCGCGCGCCGAGGTGCGTGCGCTGCAGGCGCAGATTAACCCGCACTTCCTGTTCAACACGCTGAACACCATTGCATCGTTTACACGCACCGACCCGCTGCGGGCCCGCGAATTGCTTCGTGAGTTCTCATCGTTCTATCGTGCCACGCTCGACAACTCGGGATCGCTTATTCCGGTCTCGCGCGAGGTTGCACAGACCAAGCGCTACCTTACCTTTGAGAAGGCCCGCTTTGGCGAGGACCGCGTGCTCGCGACGTTCGATGTGTCCGAGGACGTGGAAGATACGCTGGTGCCGGCGTTCGTGATCCAGCCGATTGTCGAGAACGCCGTACGTCATGGTATGGGCGATGACGACGCCCTGAGGATCGACGTGACCGTTCACCAAGACGGCGAGGATGCAATCTTGATTGCCGTGGCCGATAATGGCGTGGGCATGGATGAGGATACCGCCGCCAGACTGTTTGACGAGCGTTCTGCCCGTCCCGACGCCAGCTCTCCCCAGGGTGGCGGCGCCGGTGTGGCCATGCACAATATTTCGGAGCGCATCCATCGCTTTTATGGGCCGCAC
>CAKWZF010000055.1:0-670 GCA_934865005.1 uncultured bacterium
CTATACGCCGCACCAATTGAACTTGAAGCCTCCGGCAACGGGGGCTTTTCTTTTATGCCGCCGCTGCATGGATTCGAACCTCGGTTGAGGCGCGAGCGCCAAGAAAACGCGGAGCGTTTTTAGCGAGCGGGCGAGGACGCCGGCAGGCGGGCGAAGCCGGTGCGGAGTCGCGAAGCGGATGCGCGGAATCCTATACGCCGCACCAATTGAACTTGAAGCCTCCGGCAACGGGGGCTTTTCTTTTAGGTAAACACCGCATGGATTCGAACCTCGGTCGAGGCGCGAGCGTCTTAATCATCACTTCGTAAAATTTTTCCAAATTGTCGCTTGACCCATCGAGGGGTCACGTGCATAATAATCCGTGCGTTGCGGCGTTACCTCAGCTGGATAGAGGGTCTGACTACGAATCAGAACGTCATAGGTTCGAATCCTATACGCCGCACCATTTGAGATTAAAGCTCCCGGCAACGGGGGCTTTTCTTTTACGTAAGCACTGCATGGATTCGAACCTCGGTCGAGGCGCGGGCGTAAAGAAAACGCGGAGCGTTTTTAGCCCGCGGGCGAGCACGCCGGAAGGCGGGCGGAGCCGGTGCGGATCCGCGCAGCGGATGCGCGGAATCCTATACGCCGCACCATTTGAGATTAAAGCTCCCGGCAACGGGGGCTTTTC
>CAKWZF010000055.1:770-8647 GCA_934865005.1 uncultured bacterium
TTTTACGTAAGCACTGCATGGATTCGAACCTCGGTCGAGGCGCGGGCGTAAAGCGGACTATTTCCTGTCGACTCGTGTAAGATTCCGAGTAGGTGTCGCGGCCCATCCGCGATCACTCCTTCTCTCAACGACCGATCAGGGTGATACTTCGTGGCAGAGCGTCCGACATACAAGCTCAGGTTTCTCGATCCCAAGAAGCGCTTTCCGGTGATGCCCGAGCAGCCTGCGGGACGCTCATATGGCGTGGTCTGGAAACTCTTTGGCGAGGACCCGCATGAATCATGCTATGCCGTCGAATTCGTCGGCAAAAGCCATGTGTCGCTTTTGGGCTACGTGAGCGTTTCGGGTGAGGTCTATAAGGTGGACCGCCCCGTTAGCGAGGCTCCGCTGCCCAACGATCCCGACATGGAGCTGGTCCTTGACGAGTCGGATTCCAGTATTGGTGAGATTATGGTAAGGGAAGCCAACGGTGCAATGCGTACGTGTGCGCAAACTGCCGGCTCTCCCGAAGGCCCCATGCGCGAGCAGTCCGACCACGAGACATGGAATTCGACCCGCGCCCTTCCTTACGGCGAGTTCATGGCCTCGATGTTCTTGCGCTACGTGATATTTGCCAACTCCGAAAGCGCTATTGCGAACACGGCGGGCGTCGACGGTCTCGATGCGGACATGCAAAACGTTGTCGACAAAATAAAGCTCGTATAGTTGCCCGAGCCGGTCGAGGTGTTTTTGGGCTTTAACACGGCACCGCTACCTGACGCTATCGAGACGCTGCTCTACCGTGTCGACCATGCCGAGAATCCGAGCGGTATCGAGCGTTATGCCGCCGCCCTTATGAGCGAGGTCGACTTGCCCCGTCTGCGCACCATTGCCGCCAAGTCCGAAATGAGCCTGGCTCGCATTGATCGCTCAAAGCTTTTCTATCTCAATTTTGATCGTAGCCTGCTGGATCAGGACGAGATTGACATGCTGCTCGCCATCGAGTGCCGTCTCAACCGCCTCTCCGGCATCCTTGAGCGCATCGGGGCCGGATTGGCCCCTGCGGCATCCTCGCCGAGCCTTGAGGGCTGCGCGCTCTTTGATGCGTGGCATATCGCCAAGACGACCAACGATGTTCCCCGACTGCTCGATACGGCTTCGAGCGATAACCCGTGGGCCAAGCCGGGAACGGTTTCGTGCCAGCCGGGCGGCGAGTGGGACGTGCGCACCCGTTTTGCGCGAATCGTTGAGGCGCTCAACGTGGTCACGCGGCTCGACTATACCTATCGGGCAAACGTTGCCGAGGGGATTATGCTCGTTCGGTTTGGGCAGTCTGTCGTTGATGCCATGCTGCAACGTGAATACGACGCTCAGGATGACGCCTGGCGCGAGCTGGACGAGGACACGCGCGCGATCTGGGCCGCGGAGCACGATGCGCGCGTGGCACTCACGCTTGCGGCAGCGTGTTTTGCCGCGGGCACCTGCATCACGCGCTGCTATGTGCAGATTGCTGCTCCCGACAGTGAGCAGGGCGAGCGCGTTGTTGCAACGTATTTCTTTGGGCGCGCGGCCTATCTGGCCGATTGCGTGCCTGTCGCCAAGGATCTTGAGAGCATGGACATGGACGATATGCCGTGCAAGCGTGTGCTTGAGGCGTATGAGTCAACCGCTCCGGAGACGATTGAGCCTGCGGAGGTTCATGCTCGTCCGCGTGATGACCATCGCACGCTGCCGCCGGCGCTGCGCGATCTGCTGCTTGCCGATACGGCTGACGAGTTGGAGGTCATGGAAGAGGACGACGACCCATACGTGGCCCGTGTTGTTGAATTGCGCGAGCAGGCAAAAGTCGACCGTACAGGTGCTTTTGAAGGCTTTTCCCGTCTTGTCGAGGAGTTGGAGGCTAAGTGCGCCGTCGCCGAGCTTTTGGCGACAGGTCCGGTTCAAACGCAGTTTTGCGATAACCAGCTGGTGCGCATGGTGCTACCGGTGTTGGAAGAAGACGACTCTGTGCGGATCCTTCGTGCGCCCGATGCGCTGTACTTTGCCCAGCACGAGATTTGCAGCTTTTACGCCGAGCAAGAGGACTTTGAACGAGCACTGCCCGAGGTGCGCCATCTTTACGATCTGGCGCGCTCGTCCATGCAATCGCACTTTGCGCTCATCAACGTGCTTGCGCGTCTGGAGCGCTTTGACGAGATTATCGAGGTGGCGCGCCACGGCCTACGTATTGCCAGCGATCGTTCTGCAATTGGCTACCTGTTCTACCGCTTGGCGTTTGCCTATTGGAATTGCGATCAGCTCGACCTGGCGCTGGCTTGTTACCGTCTAGTGCCGCGCGGTGAGGAATCGGGCAGCAGCGCGCTGGAAGAAATGCAGGGCCTCATGAACGAGATGGGCGTCAGCGAGCCGCCGACGTTCGAGGAAGCGGTCGAGACCATCCGCACGGCTGGACTTGAGCTGCCGCCAGTGTCCGCCGTGACGAATCAGCTGGCGGATGCCGCCGTGCAACTGGTCGACAACGGCTTCTTTTTCCTTGCACGCGGTTGCATCTTCCAAATGTGGCGCACCATGGGTAACGACGAGCTCGGCTCCCTCAACCGCTCGCTGGGGTAGGGGCGATATAGAGGGGCCGCACCGCGCTATTTGTATCGGCGCGGGCGGGAGGACCCGGCAGGATTGGTAAGGCATAAAGCCGCCGAGCCTGCTAAAACTGTTAAACTCTGCTAAAGTTGCTAAACTTTGTTAAAGTTGTTAAAACTAGCAGAGGAGGGCAGAATGACGAAAGCTGTTAACCCCTTTAAGCCAACGGCGGGCATGAATCCGCCTGAGCTTATCGGACGGGACACTGTTTTGGATGACTTTGCCGAGGCTCTTGAGAATGGTCCTGGTGCCCCCGATCGACTCATGCGCATCTCGGGCGTCCGAGGCACAGGTAAAACGGTGCTCCTTAATGCATTGGGTGACCTTGCACGCAAAAAAGGATTCGAGGTCGTTGACGTTGCCTCCAATGCTGGTTTTTGCAATAGAATCCTCGAGGCTCTGCAGCGAAACGTTCGTCTTGAATCAATCTCGATTTCCCCATCGATTTTAGGGGTCAGCCTTGGCTCCATGGAGATGTCGAAGTCGGCCTCTCATCTGGGCGAGGCGATGTACGATGCTGCGAAGCGCGGTGGTCTGCTCATTACGCTCGACGAGATCCAGGATGCCTCAACTGAGGAAATGCGCGAGCTAGGCAATGAGATGCAGCTCTTGATCCGCCAAGGAGCGAATGTCGCTTTCGCTTTCGCCGGGCTGCCGACATCGGTAGATGGCGTGGTGGTGGATGATACGTTGACGTTCCTTCAGCGAGCCAAACATGTTGAACTTACTCGGCTTTCCGATTTTGAAGTTGGCGGATCGTTTGAGGATACGATGAGACGAGCGGGCAAGGAGCTCGACAAAGGTGCCGCTGAGCTATTAACAAAAGCTTCGGCAGGCTATCCCTTTATGGTCCAGCTGGTCGGATATTACGCTTGGCAGGTTGCTGCGCGCAGTGGGGCGGAGAGCGTGAGCGAAGAGGCGGCTCGTAAGGGTATCCAGGCGGCTCTTGATAGCTTTAATGCTATGGTGATTGCCCCAGCGCTGCGCAGGGTGTCGGAACGGCAGTTTCAGTATCTCGCGGCGATGGCTCAATGCGAGGGCGTCGATATCGCCAACGGCGATATCGCCAAGAAGATGGGTTTGTCGGCGAACAAAGTTGGGTCATATCGCAAGCGTCTGATCGATGCGGGGTTGATTGAGCCCGCGGGCTATGGCTGTGTTTCGTTTGCAATTCCGTACATGCGCGATTATCTGTTGGAGACCGTTCGAGAGGACTAATAAAGAATGGGCTGTCCGCGCTGTCGCTGGGGCCGTCCTTGTATCTTTGTCTCAACCTGTAACATCTGGAGGGGATTACGGCCTGCAGATGTTACAGGTTGAGATGATTGACTGAGACGTTTACTGGTAAAAGAGAGGTAAAAGAGGAAACGCCTCAAAATTCCCCTTGCCCAACTTCGGCTGTTTGGTTACTATAGAACGGCTGTTACGGAGAGCTGACCGAGAGGCCGAAGGTGCTCGCCTGCTAAGCGAGTATGCCCCAAAAGGGCATCTGGGGTTCGAATCCCCAGCTCTCCGCCAGTATGACTTTGAAGAAGGGTCCCATTTGGGGCCCTTTTTTATTATCAAGAATGGCAGCTGGGGATTAGAGTCCGAAAGGGCGTGAACATTAGGCAAACACGGGGCGCTTGAAAACGGGGAGACCCAGGCGTGCTCGTGCACCCCGGTGTGGGGTTCCGAGGGGATGGAGTAGAAATATGGTAAAGGTCGGGCTGCGTAAGCCGAATCTAAAGACATCACTCAAGGCAAGAACGACCGGCAGAGCGAAGCGCGCGGTAAAGCGGGCGATAATCCCCGGCTATGGTAAGAAGGGCATGGGGTGGATCAAAAATCCGAAGAAGGCTGCTTACAATGCCGTATACAGCAGAACGACCGTCGGAGTTGGGGATGTCGCTCGCGCCGTTGCTAAATCAGGCGCTCGGAGCTCGGCGTCAAGGACGTCCTCAATTACTGTTTCATCGCATGAAATTACACCTTTGGCGAAGCCTGAACAGAAATCTCTCACTCGAGAGATTACGTCGGTTGACAGGGCAAGCAAGGCGCTTTTGCTATGCTTCCTTCTTGGGTGGTCGGGCGCTCATAGGGCG
This sequence comes from uncultured bacterium, assembly GCA_934865005.1. GTDB lineage: Bacteria > Actinomycetota > Coriobacteriia > Coriobacteriales > Coriobacteriaceae > Collinsella. The sequence continues at coordinate 5,474 of CAKWZF010000055.1, forward strand.
TATGCACGGATGTGGGGTAGCTTCTTTCTATATCTCTTTACCTTTGGCCTTTTTGGATTTGGTTGGCTGTTTGATATTGTGACACTACTGATGAGACGCTCCGAGCTAAGGCGTCTCGGCGACAGTGATCAGACTCAACAGCAAGCGCCATGATCCGTTGATTCTACATTCGATCGAAATGTCGCCGACTCCGGAAATTGGGAACAGCGTGGAGATGGGGAGGCTGCGGCTCGGCTAGAGCTTCAACGTAAAAACCGTGCCTATATGGAAGAAAACGGCATCGACGTGGAGATGTTTACCGAGGAAAAGGTCGCGGCGGACGCCTTGCGAACCATTGAGTCGGTATGCCCGTGCATGCTTAGGTTTGACCGAGGCATGAGCGAAGAGGAGCCAAGCATCAGCTTTTGCTCTCCAACAAAGACGGGGAAGATGCCCAAGAATGTCGTCGAGGCCCGCATTTACCATCAGGACGTGAAGCTATTGATGGATTCCCACGGCTTCGAATTGCCGGAGTATGGTGACAGCATCAATGTCATGATTAGTTATCTAGCTGATGGGCGCATAAATAAAGTCGATATCCATGGGTTCCATAATGGCCGCTCCGTTAGTGTCTCCATTCGCAGGCGGAGCGACGATCTTGTTATGACGAGTGCGGGCACCATCGGAGAAACGGGTGCCTGGCAATCGCTGTGTCCTGGGGCAGACCCCTCAGCTGGGGATCTTTTCAGGGCCTTGACCAAGGAGGTCGAAAGGATCTACTAGCATGCCCGGTGGACCCGTTTTCAAGGTCCGAAAAGACACAGCGAAGGTAAACGGCTAGCAATGTCGCTTTGGTGATTCTGACGCATCCCGTTTAAGAGGTATTCAAAAAGAGGCGCCCGTTGGACGCCTCTCCAATCTCAAATGTAATGTTCCCCCAGCCCTACATCTCAGGAGCCTTGGCGACGGTCTCGCTCTCTGCCGCAAGTGGGCGGTTGTCGATGCGGCGGCCCAAGCGATCGAGCTTCACGAGCAGCCATTCAATGGGATTCGGCCCTGCGCCTTCCTCGTCGGCAACTAGGTCCATGACGGCGATCTTGGTGCCGTCCTGCTTGAGCGTAACACTGCCCACCTTGTCGCCCACATGCACCGTGCCCGAAAGATCGTCGTAGCTAACCTTTTCGGTCACCTCGCCGGCAAGAGAAAACACGGTCGCTTGCGCCGTGGGGTCGGCGAGCGTGGCGTCGATCGTCTTGTCCGTCCAATCTGTCTGGCTAATGCGTGCCATGAGCGGGTTGCCGTTGGCGGTCTTTTCCTGCGTGTTGGCGATCGTGACCGTGACCTTGTGGCCGTAGTACCAATTGGCAAGGGTTGCGGTATCGGTAAAGCGCTGATCGGTGGTGGTGGAGTTCAAAACGACGGTGTAGATCTCGTCGCCGTCGCGGTTGTAGGCGCTCGTAAAGCAATAGCCTGCATCGTCGGTGGTGCCGGTCTTGCCACCGATGTTGCCATCTTGGCCCAGCAAATAGTTATGCGTGTCCATGGAATGCGAATGGTCGGTGCCGTCGGCGCCCGTGACCTCGATCCAGGAATCCTCGCTCGCTACGACCTCGCGGATCGTGTCGTTTTTCATGGCCTCCTGCATCATCAGCGCTACGTCGTGTGCGGTTGAGTGCATATCGCCAGCCCACTCATCAAAGTCCAGACCATGCGGGTTTTCAAATAGCGTACCGGTGCAGCCGAGCTTCTTAGCGCGCTCGTTCATGGCCTTCACAAATGTGGCCTCGGCGTCTTTGGTCTTAGGGTCGATCTTCTTGCCCACATATTCGGCGAGCACGATGGCGGCGTCGTTGCCCGAGGGAATCATCAGGCCGCGCAGCGCCTGCTCCACGGTAAGCTTGTCGCCTTCGAGCAAGCCGGCGGTCGAATTGCCCACGGTGGCTGCGGCGTTGCTCACCGTGACCTTCTCGTCCATCTTGCAATTCTCGACGGTTAGGATTGCGGTCATGACCTTGGTGATTGAGGCAATCTTGACCTGCTCATCGGCGTCGCGGGCATAGTAGACGGTGCCGTCTTTGCCCATGACGAGGACATTGGTCGCATCGATATCGGGCAGGTTTTCGGCCGTGATACCGCGCACATCGGCGGTTTTGCCGCAAACATTGTCGGTCGTGAGCACTTGGGCGCCGGCGACGGTGGGCACGCCAGCGGCAAGGGCGATAGCGCAGACAAAGCCGGCGGCAAGCTGGGCTGAGCGCTTTGCAAAAGGGGTGAGGGACTTCACGGACTTCGCTTTCGACGGGATGGTCTCTTCTGGAACTAGAGTATATCGTTTGCCGGCGTCGGCGATCATCGCGTGCGTGCGTGGCCCACATCCGCACCCGAACGGGCACAAGGGTGCTTAAGGCCGACTTAATCACCCACGCTTGTTGTGTGTGGCGTGCGTCGCCTCGGGCATAATGGAGCGCGAGAGGAGCACGCATGAACGAGCGCATTTTGGTAGTTGATGACGAGAAGGCCATCGCCGACTTGGTTGGCATCTACCTTACAAAAGAGGGCCTTGATGTCCAGATTGCCTATAGCGGGGCCGATGCTGCCAAGGCGATTTTGGAGCAGGAGTTCGATCTGGCGCTGCTTGATGTCATGCTGCCCGATATCGATGGGTTTGAGCTGCTGCGTACGATCCGTTCCAGCCATACCTATCCCGTGATCATGCTGACGGCGCGCGATGCCCAGCAAGACAAGATCGGGGGCCTTTCGCTTGGCGCGGACGATTACGTGGTTAAGCCGTTCCGTCCGCTGGAGCTCATCGCGCGCGTGCACGCTCAGCTTCGCCGCTACACCAGCTACGGTAGCCGTGCACAGGCGGCCGAGTCGCCGACCATTCAGCTCGACGGCTTGGAGATCAACCGCGATGCTCGTTCCGTGACAGTGGACGGTTCACCGGTTCGCCTCACGCCCACCGAGTATTCAATCTTGCTGTATCTGGTCGAGCATCGCGGCAGCGTGGTGGCCGTGGAGGACCTGTTCCGCGCGGTGTGGAACGAGGACTTTATGCCCGGCTCCAACAATACGGTGATGGTGCATATTCGCCACTTGCGCGAAAAGATCGGCGACGACGCACAAAAGCCACGCTTTATCAAAAACGTCTGGGGCGTTGGCTACATCATCGAATAACGCTTTTCGCTTGTGAGG
>CAKWZF010000055.1:8660-11657 GCA_934865005.1 uncultured bacterium
TGATATGACAAAAGACGATAGGCAAGCGTTCGAGGTGCCCGATCGGCTCTTTGAATACGTGAGGTTGGTCGTCGACAACCGCGCGCTTGCAACGGTGCTGCTCTTTTTGCTGAGCCTGCTGCTGATTGGCATCGACAACATCGTCGGAATCTTGGCGGTGCTGCTTGTCGGCTTTTTGCTGATCGATCGATTTGAGATCGTGTGCCGCTGCGTGGTGATTGGCGGCGCCGCGTGGGCCATGACGTTGGCGATTGGCGCCATGGCGCTCGGCGGCATCGAAGGGCCGGTGCTGTTCGATGCCGGCTTTGTATTCAACATGCTTGGCTTTGTGCTGGCGCTTGCCGCGTGCGTGCTGTTCTTGTGTGGCCGCGCCCTGTACTACCAGGGCTACGAGCAGGGCGAGCAGCATGCCGATTGTGTGCTGGCCGCTCGTATTCAAGATCGCCTGATCGATCACCCCGACACCTGGGATAACATCGACGGCGACTTCTTGGAGGTCGAGGGCGCCCTTAACCGCGTGCGTGACCGTGAGCGCAAGGTGCAGCAAGCTCTGCGTGACGAGTCGCATCGCAAGGACGATCTGGTCACGTACTTGGCACATGACCTACGCACCCCGCTTGCCAGTGTGGTGGGCTATCTTTCGCTGCTGCAAGAGGCTCCTGAGCTGCCGGTTGAGCAACGTGCGCACTTTACGGGCGTGGCTCTCGACAAAGCGCACCGGCTCGATGCGCTCATCGAAGAGTTCTTCGATATCACGCGCTTTGACTTCCACGATATCGTGCTCACGCGCGGCTATGTTGATCTGGGGTTGCTGCTGGCTCAGGTGGCTGACGAGTTCTATCCCATCCTCAACGAGCAGCATAAGGAAGCCCAAGTTGATATTCGCGAGGACCTGACGGTGCTCGTGGATGGCGACAAGATGGCTCGCGTGTTCAACAACATCATGAAAAACGCCGTTGCCTATAGCTATGAGGGCTCGACCATCACGATCGAGGCCAGACGCCGGGACGGCGGTGGCGTGCGCGTGCGCTTTATCAATCAGGGCGATCCCATCCCTGAGGCAAAGCTCAAGGTGATCTTTGAGAAGTTCTATCGCCTGGATGCGGCGCGTGCGACCAATCGCGGCGGCGCTGGACTGGGGCTTGCCATCGCCAAGGAGATCGTATGCGCGCACGGCGGTACCGTTGCATGTGAATCGACGCCCGAACACACGATATTCACCATCGAGCTGCCCGCCGCATAGCCAGTGTGCCCTTACAAACACTTGACAATGCGCTCACGTGCATATGAGCCGCGATTCCTACTATCGATACTGCTGAATTGATATCGATGTGGAGGTATGCGGTATGACGGCTGCTGCGGCTGTGGAGCCCACGGAGCTTGAAGAACTCATGAAAGCGCAGGCCGAGGCCGCGCACGAGCGCGAGGTTGGGGATGCGACTCGCCCCACGGCAGAGGATCTTGCCGCCTCGCCGACGCGCATCGATGTCGAGGGCCTCGACCTGTTCTATGGCGACCATCATGCGCTCAAGGACGTGAATATCAAGATCCGCGACAAGCAGATCACCTCGTTCATCGGGCCTTCGGGCTGCGGAAAGTCCACGTTGCTGCGCTGCTTTAACCGCATGAACGACGGCATCAAGGATTGCCGCATCGAGGGCAAGATTGCGCTCGATGGTCAAGATATCCTGGGCGATTACGACATCTGCCGTTTGCGCCAGCGCGTGGGCATGGTGTTCCAGCGCCCCAACCCGTTTCCCATGAGCATCTACGACAACGTCGCCTATGGGCCGCGCGGCATGGGCGTGCGCGATCGCGCTGTGCTGGATGGGCTGGTCGAGGATTCCCTTCGTCGCGCTGCGCTATGGGATGAGGTCAAGGACAAGCTCAAGGAGTCGGGCCTGGGTCTTTCGGGTGGACAGCAGCAGCGCCTGTGCATCGCCCGCGCACTTGCCGTGCAGCCCGATATTCTGCTGATGGACGAGCCGACCTCGGCACTCGACCCTGTGTCGACGCTGGTGGTGGAGCAGCTGGCCTGCGAGCTCAAAGAGACCTGCACGCTCGTGGTCGTTACGCACAATATGCAGCAGGCGGCGCGTATCTCCGATTCGGTCGCATTCTTTTTGCTGGGTGAGCTGGTGGAGCACGCGCCCACCGCGCAACTCTTCAAGAATCCGACCGATCCGCGCACGGCGGATTATTTGACGGGGCGTTTTGGCTGATACCATCTAGTAAAGGTACCTTTAGGGTTAAGATGCGGTCATGCCGGCCGCAAAGGGGTTCAACATGATCTATTACGTCGAGGACGATGACAACATCAGGGATTTGACGGTCTATGCGCTGCGCAAGCAGGGGATTGAGGCCGAAGGCTTTTCGTGCGACGGTGAGTTTAAGGCTGCCGTGGCGCGACGGGTACCCGATGCCGTCCTGCTCGACATCATGCTGCCCGATACCGATGGCTTGGCGATTATGCGTCGACTGCGTGCCGATCGCCTGACGGCGACGGTGCCCATCATGATGCTTACCGCCAAGGACACCGAGCTCGATAAGGTCATGGCGCTCGATGGCGGTGCCGACGATTACCTGACTAAACCCTTCTCGCTCATGGAGCTTGCGAGCCGCTGCCGCGCACTGCTGCGTCGCGGCGGCATGGTCAAGCAGGCGAGCGATGTGCTCAGCGTGGGCGACATCGTGCTCTCGCCCAGCCATCGCGAGGTGACCGTTGCCGGCGAGCCGCTTAAGCTCACCCTGCGCGAGTTCGACCTGCTCGAGTACCTCATGCGCAAGCCCGGCGTGGTCTTTACCCGCGAGTCGTTGCTGCAGAGCGTGTGGGGCTGGGACTTCGACGGCGGTTCGCGCACCGTTGACGTGCACGTGCAGACGCTTCGCCAAAAACTGGGCGAGCATGCCGGCGCCATCGAGACCGTGCGTGGCGTGGGCTACCGCTTGGCCGAGCCTTCTGCCGGTGATGGTGCCGAAGGTGACGACACCGCGGCC
>CAKWZF010000056.1:0-11301 GCA_934865005.1 uncultured bacterium
CAAAGGAAAGCACTTAATGTGCTTTCCGTCTTGCGCAGGACTGTAGAGCAGGAAACTTAATTACGCGCCGCTTCCCGCCCACGCCGGGCAAACCCTCCCTTGTACTCCATCTCACTAAAGTGTATGATGCTGGACGTTACACGACTCACTTTACTTAACTAAAGTGCCATCAAGGGGGAATACCATGAATACCGATATGTCTCGTCGTCAGTTTGTTGGTCTAGCCGGCTCGCTCGCCACGGTGCTTGGCCTTGGTCTTGTCGGTTGCGGCGGTGGTGCCGGCAAGGGCTCCGCTGCCGGTTCTGCCGCGGCCAAGGATGTGAAGGGCGCTGCGGAGTCCAAGAAGCTCGTGGTGGGCTTTGACAAGTCCTACCCTCCGTACGGCTTTGTGGGCGACGATGGCGAGTACACCGGCTTTGATCTCGATCTGGCCAAGGCCGTTGCCGATAAGCAGGGCTGGGAGGTCAAATACGAGGCCATCGACTGGGACGCCAAGGATACGCTGCTTAACTCGGGCGCCATCAACTGCATCTGGAACGGCTTTACCATGGAGGGCCGTGAGGACGACTACACATTCTCCGAGCCGTACATGCTCAACGAGCAGGTGCTGGTGGTAAAGAAGGATGCAGGCATCAAGAGCTGGGACGATCTTGCCGGCAAGACCGTGATTACCCAGACCGATTCCGCTGCGCAGGATGTGCTCGAGGGTGACCAGAAGGATCTGGCGGCGACGTTTGCCACGCTCGACACGATCGGCGAGTACAACACGGCCTTTATGCAGCTCGAGAGCGGCGCGGTCGATGCCGTGGCGTGCGATCTTTCGATTGCCCAGTATCAGCTTGCCGCCAAGCCCGATGCCTATACGCAGCTCGACAAGCCGCTGTCCAGCGAGCACTACGCCGTCGGCTTTAAGAAGGGCGACACCAAGTCCGCCGATGCCGTGACCGAGTCGCTCAAGGCGCTCTACGAGGACGGCACGGTCAAGGACCTGTGCGACAAGTATTCAAGCTATGGTCTATCTTTCGATAATTGGGTGCTCAAGTAATGTCTATTCAGGTCATGATGCAGATGCTTGGCCAGGGATTCTTGGTCAGTTTGCAGTTGTTTGTGCTGACGCTGCTGGGGTCGATTCCGCTGGGAATCCCCGTGGCGTTTATGCGCATGAGCAAAATTGCGCCGCTCCGCTGGATTGCGCGCATCTACATTTCGGTCATGCGCGGTACGCCGCTCATGCTGCAGATGTTTGCCATCTACTTTGCCCCGTACTACGTGTTTGGCATTTCGCTCACGCCCGATTCCAAGTGGACGGCGTGCGTCGTAGCGTTCATCATCAACTACGCCGGTTACTTTGCCGAGATCTATCGCTCGGGCCTGCAGTCCATTCCGCGCGGTCAATACGAGGCTGCCGAGGTGCTGGGCTATTCGCGCATGCAGACGTTTCTGTATATCGTGATGCCGCAGGTCGCCAAGCGTATTCTGCCGGCGATGGGCAACGAGATCATCACGCTGGTCAAGGACACGTCGCTGGCGTTTGCCATTGGCGTGGGTGAGATGTTCTCGACGGCCAAGGCGTTGGTCGCCTCGCAGGTGAGCATGGTGCCGTTTGCGATCGCGGCGCTGATCTACTGGATCTTTAACTTTGTGGTCGAGATGCTGCTGGGCGCCGCCGAAAAGAAGCTGGACTATTATCATGACTAACTCAGTGATGAAAATCGAAAGCGCTCGCAAAGCGTTTGGCGGCAATGAGGTGCTCAAGGATATCTCGCTCGAGGTGAAGCGTGGCGAGGTCGTGGCGATTATCGGGCCTTCGGGTGGCGGCAAGTCCACGCTGCTGCGGTGTGCCACGCTGCTCGAGACGCTCGACGGTGGCTCGCTCTCGTTTGGCGACCTTGCCGTCGCGACGGATGCGGGCTCGGGCGCGGTGTATGCAAAGGGCGATGTACCTAAACAGGCGCGCTCGCGGTTTGGTCTGGTGTTTCAGAACTACAACCTGTTCCCGCACTATACCGTGATGAAAAACATCATCGACGCGCCGATCCGCGTGCTTAAGCGCCCGCGCGAGCAGGCGGAGGCCCGTGCACACGAGCTTATTACACAGATGGGGCTGACGGGCAACGAGAACAAGGTACCGTGCGAGCTTTCGGGCGGTCAGCAGCAGCGCGTGAGTATCGCCCGCGCCTTGGCGCTCGATCCGGAGATCCTGTTCTTTGACGAGCCGACCTCGGCACTCGATCCCGAGCTGACGGCCGAGGTGCTGCGTGTCATTAAAGACCTTGCCGCGCAGAATATGACGATGGTGATTGTGACCCACGCAATGCAGTTTGCGCGCGATGTTGCCGACCGCGTGGTCTTTATGGATGGCGGCCGCATTGTCGAGGAGGGTCCTGCCGAGCAGGTCATCGACCATCCGCGTGAGCAGCGCACCCGTGAGTTCTTGAGCCGTATCGAGGGATAGGCTCAGGTATTTACTCAACTATTAATTGAGGCGAAGCCGCCGCAGGTCTTACGGTCTGTGGCGGCTTTTTGTTTGCGTCGACGGGGTTCAATAATCGCCTCACAAGCTTGTCTCTTCCTCTCGCCGCCTGTATTCATACGTGTGCCGAAAGGTGTGCATGGACGGTCGCCCGTGAGGGTAGGGTGGTGGCATAGGACATTTGGAGGGTGAGTCGGCTCGGCTGCCGACCATGCTGCTCCCGGGATGGCACCGACCGCGAACTCTCCCCGTTGGCGTCGCGCATTGCGCGCGGCCCTGCAAGGAGGTCATCATGGGTGCTCCCAAGACCGGTAACGTAAGGAACGTGGTGCTCGTAGGCCAAGGCGGGGTGGGCAAGACTTCACTCGCCGAAGCCATGCTCCACCTTTCCGGCAAGACCGCCCGCCTGGGCGGCCACGACGGCACCAAACCCACGCTCGACTATGACCCCGAAGAGGTCAAGCGTGCGTTTTCCATCTCGACGACCATTGCGCCGATCGACTGGAAGGGCGCGCGCATCAATGTGCTCGATGCCCCGTGCTACCCCGATTTTATCGGCGACGCCTTTGCCGCGATGAGCGTCTGCGAGACGGCTCTGTTTGTGGTCGACGCCGAGGCCGGCCCGCAGCCTACGACGGTTAAGCTCTGGTATGCCGCCGAGGACCTGCGCCTGGCGCGTGCGGTGTTCGTAAACCGCCTGTCGCGCTCCGAGGCCAGCTTTGCGACCACGATGGACCTGCTGCAGGAGCGCTTTGGCACGCGCCTGGGCGCCGTGACCCTTCCCTGGGGCGAGGGCGAGGACTTTGACGGCATCATCGACCTGGTGCGCATGAAGGCGCGCCATTGCAACGGCACCGAAGCCGTTGAGTCGGAGATTCCCGAGGAGTATCGTGCCCAGGCCGAGGAGGCCCATGACCATCTGTGCGAGTTGGTGGCCGAGGCCGACGATGAGCTGATGATGAAGTACCTGGAAGGCGAGGAGACGCTGACGCAGGAGGAGCTTGAGGGCTTGCTGTCGAAGGCGATTGCCGAGCGCATCTTTGTGCCGGTCTTTGCGGGCGATTGCTTTAAGGAGCAGGGCGTCAACTCGCTGATGGACGACATCGCCACGTACTTCCCGGCGCCGACGGACTACGGCGAGATGCCGCTTATCGACGGTGATTCGCTCAAGATTTCGAGCGACGATGACCGTCCGGTGGCGTTTGTGTTTAAGACGCTGGCCGATCCGCAGCAGGGTCGCATCAGCTTTATCAAGGTGCTGACGGGTACGCTTGAGCCGGGCCTTGAGCTGGTCAACGCGCGCACGCGCAAGGGCGACCGTCTGGCTCACCTGTATGTGATGTGCGGCCGCGATATGACCGAGGTTGGCCATGCCTATGCCGGCGACATTATCGTGGCGCCCAAGTTGGCGGCAGAGACGGGTGATACGCTCTCGATTACCGGCAAGGTCGAGGCTGCGGCGTTTAAGTTCCCCAACTCGCAGTACCGCATTGCCATCGAGGCCGAGAATCGCGGGGACGAAGAGAAGCTCTACACGTTTATCGAGAAGGCCTGCAGGGCCGATCCGACCATGAGCATCGACCGCGACGAGGAGACCGGCCAGACCATTATCTCCGCCGTTGGTGAGGCGCAGGTTTCGGTGCTGCTCAACCGTCTGGAGGACCGCACCAAGGTCGTGGCCAAAAGCGTGCCGATCCGCATTCCGTATCGCGAGACCATCCGCCGCACGGCGAGTGCCCAGGGCCGCCACAAGAAGCAGACTGGCGGTGCCGGTCAGTATGGCGACTGCTGGCTGCGCGTTGAGCCGCTCATTGGGCCCGACGGCACGAGCGACGGCTACGAGTTTGTGGACGAGGTCGTGGGCGGCCGCATCCCGCGCTCGCTCATCCCCGCCGTGGACAAGGGCGTCCAGGAGACCATGAAGGACGGTATTATTGCCGGCTATCCGCTCACGGGCATTCGCGTGGCTGTGTACGACGGCTCGTATCACAGCGTCGACTCCAACGAGATGGCGTTCCGCGCGGCGGCTCGCATCGGCCTGCGCAAGGCATGCGCCGATGCCGACCCGGTGGTGCTGGAGCCCATCGAGGAAATCACGGTGACTATCCCCGAGAGCTACGCCGGCGCCGTGATGGGCGACATCTCGGCATCGCGCGGTCGCGTGACGGGCATGGAGACCGATGAGCGCGGCGACACCGTGGTCATCGCCCAGGCGCCGCTGGCCGAGTTGACGGATTACTCGACGCGCCTGCGCTCTATCACGCGCGGCACGGGTGACTTTACCATGAAGCCCGCTGGCTATGAGCAGGTTCCCTATGACGTTCAGGCCAAGCTGGTCGAGCGCTATGAGGAGGGTCGCGCCAAGTAGCGTGCGATTTTGCCTGCAATGTAGGTGCTGACGAAAGGGCCGCCTTGGGTAACCGGGACGGCCCTTTTTGGTCCCCGGTGGGGTTGCAGATCGGTTCTTGTCGTGGCTTGGGGCTAGTTCCCCGAGGCCTGGTTGCGGCCGGTGACGTAGTCGATCTGAACGTGCGGCTGTAGGTTATAGCAGTACACGTGGAAGCAGAGTGTCTTGCCGTGGTCCTCGACTGATTGCGCCTCAAGGCGCACGCCACGGCAGACAAGTTCCTCTTCGTTATACATGGGCGTGACACGGTAGAGCACATGGTTACCCGTATCGCGGATGTAGCCGAGAATCTGCTCTTCAAATGGCAGCATGCCCGTCTCGTTGAGATAACGCGTGCCGGTGAGGAGATTCTTGCGGTTGGCGTTTTCGCCGCAGAGCGACCAGGCGATGAGGTGGCAGCGGTTGTAGAGGCTCTGGCTTGGAATAAAGTCGTAGCGCTGCTGGTGCCATCCGGCGGGGTGGATACGCGAGATGTCGCCGCGCTTGCCCTGTCCGAGCGACTCGGGGCCTACGCAGGCGAGCGCCTTGCGAGTGCGGCCCAAGCTGTCGAGCTTGGAGAATTTCTTAAAGCAGCCTTCTTCGGTGGCACGTTCATACTCGTCAAGCGTGAACGACGGCGTGCCGAGCGGGTGCGTGCTGTCGGCGCGAAGGGCAACGTAGGGATTGCCGGCGTAGTCGGGAATGCTGCTGAGATAAACACCGCGGGCGCGGTTGAGGTCGGGGTTTTCGACCTCGTCGATGGGGGTGGCGGCACTGTCCGCGGAAACGTCGTCATCGGTGTCGGTTGCGGCGGAATCGGAGCCATCGCCAGAGTCCTGGCCGTTTTGAGGGTCTGAAGAGCTCACTGTTCCCGATTCGAGCCGGGCAACCAGGTCTGCCTCGTCGTCGGTGCGGCTGGGACTCTCGTTTTGTTTCTCGGCCAGAGCTACCGCCTGCTCATCGCTTTGCGGCGACAACAGCTTGGGCGCCCCGTCGAGCGACCCTGTGAACAGCGCAAACCCCAGCACCACGGCGGTGCCGATGGAAAGTACTTGCTTGTAGGCGGGCTTGCGCGACATTGAGGCTCCTGGATGGACGGTTGGGAATCTACCAGTCTAGCAGGAGCCGGCAGGGGCCGTTCTGTCGAACAAATACTCAAGATTTGGGATAGACGCTACTGATTCATTTGTCCCGCGGTCTAGATCGAGGTGGAGTCGAGCCAGTTGAGCTTGCACTCGAGAATGCGCTGCTCGCCGGGTTCGCTGCTTCCGTCAAGTAGGGCGAGCAGCATCTCGGCTGCTTCGCGACCTTCTTGGTCGACGGGCTCGATGATGGTGGAGACGGTCGGTGTGGTGAGATTAGTCCAGTCTTCGCAGTTGAGTCCCAAAAGGCCGATTTGCTGCGGAAGCAGATGGGCCATTGGCTGGAGGGCCTTGTAGACACGGGGAAGTGCCCACTGATTTTGCACGAAGATAAGGGTTCGCTTGGCGGGATTGAACTTGAATTTAAAGTATTTGGTGAGCTCGTTGATTGACGGCTTGTTGTGATCGATGGGAATCGCTTTGTAGAGCTGCCCATTCGCGGCCAGTGCCTCGGCATACCCCTGAAAACGCTCCATGCGGGTGCGCATCTCGGTCATGTTGGCGGCAATGGAAAAGAAATCTTCGTAGCCGGCATCGAGGAGCGCCTGTGTGGCGTTGTACACGCCGTCGTAGAGGTTGGTTTTGATCCAGCTGGTACCTGGGCTATAGATGGCCGCATCGAAAAAGACGACCGGCTTGCCGGCGCGTCTAATGCGGTCATGCACGGCTTTGAAGTTTGCCGTGGGCTGGATGATAAAGCCATCGACGCCCAGCGAGAGCATCTTGTCGACGTACATGAGCTCGGTCTCGGGGTTAAAGTTGCTCGTGCAAACGACCGTCTGGTAGCCCGCGGGGAGCATGACCTGCTCCATGCCATTGAGAACGAGCCCCGCCCATTTGTTGGTGTTATCCAAAATGATGATGGCAATGACGTGGGTTTGCTTGCCGGTGAGCGTCTGCGCTTGGGCGTTGGGAACGTATCCGAGTTCCTTAATGACGCGCGCGATTTTGTTCTGCGTCTTCTCGCTAAGCTTTTCTCGTTTGTCGTTGAGGTAATACGAGACGCTTGCCGTCGAGGTTCCCGCCTCTCGAGCGACGTCTGCGATCGTAACGCGCTGTTTTGCCACAGCGACTCCTTCCGACAGATGAGCATTTTCCAACATGATGACTTTGAGTCTTGGTGAAGGATACGCTTCGGTGAGCGGCTTTTTCCTTTCATATGAGTATGCAACAAATGCGGCATACGGGTGGGGTCGAAATTTGTGACCGGCATGCGCATCTGCCGTCTACCGAGAAAATCAAATACTTCTTGACTTTTGAAATCGAGGGCAAAATCGCAGGATTCATTTTTGGTTAAACGCATAACTAAATCGCATAACCAACGCTCTGACCTGCGCGTTTACCGAAATAAGCTGGCATTAAGAAAAACGAGCACCTATATTGTTCTTGTCGAAAAGACAGCAAGTCCAAACGGCAGGGGATGCTCCGGAGGCCTCCGCAAACGGTGTCTTGCGCACGCAACTCTATGAAAAGAGGGAAGCAATGAAGATCGTAGGCGTTGCCGCCTGTACTGTGGGTATCGCCCACACGTATATGGCCCAGAAGGCGATTCAGGATGAATGCGCCGCCCGTGGCATCGAGTGCAAGGTCGAGGCTCAGGGTGGCCTGGGTATCGAGAATGAGCTCACGCAGGAAGACGTGGACTCCGCCGACCTGGTCCTGGAGTCCGTCGACGTGGGTGTCGAGAACGAGGACCGTTTTGAGCAGAAGATGGCCGAGGGCAAGTTCCTGAAGGTCGGCACCTCGGATGTAATCGCCGATCCGGTAAAGATCATCGACCAGGCCATTGAGATCATCAAGGCGACGGGTGGCGCCGTTGACGCGCCCAAGGCCGAGGCCAAGGCAGAGAAGAAGGCCGTCTCCGCTGCCCCGCAGGCCCCGACACCGGCGTCCAAGCAGTCTATCTTTGCCGATCCTGGCAAGACGCTGCTCAATGCATTCAATACCGGCGTTTCCTATTTTATCCCCATCGTCGTTATCGGCGGCGTGTTTCTTGCCTTCTCGCTGGCATCCGGTACCGCCGGCGCCAACGGCATGGAGGTTACGAACCCGCTGATGGTGAGCCTTAACACCATCGGCATGGCCGGCATCTCCATGATGATCCCGGTGCTTGCGGCATACATCTCCTACTCGATGGCCGGCAAGCCCGCGCTCGCCCCCGGTTTTGTCCTGGGCTACCTGGTCAACAACGCAGTCGTTACCCCTAACGGCAACAGCGTTTCGACCGGCTTCTTGGGCGCCATGATCATGGCGGTCATCTGCGGCTACTTTGTCCGCTGGATGAAGACCTGGAAGGTCAACAACACCATCCAGACCATCATGCCCATCCTGATCATCCCGATTCTGACCTCGCTTGTCCTGGGCATGGCCTATATCTACATCCTGGCCACGCCGCTTGGCTTTGTGATGGACTGGCTCACCGGCGTGCTCGGCAGCCTGCAGGGCGGTTCCGCAGTTGTCCTGGGTCTGGTCATTGGCGTTATGACCGCCTTCGATATGGGTGGCCCCATCAACAAGACCGCCTCGACCTTCACCATGGCCATCATGGCCTCCGGTATCTACGGTCCTAACGGTATGTTCCGCGTCGCCGTCGCCGTTCCCCCGATCGCCTGTGGCCTCGCTGCGCTCATCGCCAAGAACAAGTTCGATGACGCTGACCGCCAGATGGGCATCTCCGCGCTGTTCATGGGCTGCATCGGTATTACCGAGGGCGCTATCCCCTTCGCGGTCAAGGACCTCGGTCACACCCTGCCCGGCATTTGCATCGGCTCTGCCGTGGGTGCGGCACTTGCCGCCTTCCAGGGCATCGACTGCTACGTCCCGCACGGTGGCTTTATCGTCGCCCTTGCCACCAACAACGTCGCGCTGTTCTGCCTGGACATCGTGATTGGCGCCGCGGTCGCCGCTGCAATCCTGATTGCCATGAAGCCCACGCTCGATAAGCAGGCCAAGTAAACCTTTAAGGACTCCGGTTGTGCGGAGGGATGGATTTGACTCCGCACAACCGCCCCTACACAACAAAATCCATCCGTACTGATAGGGCCCACATCTGGGTCCCAGGGAACTTTTGTCAAAAATCCTCTGGAGAAGGAGAACAAAATGTCCAACCTCACCATCCGTCAGGCCGTTCAGGGCATGCTCAAGCTGCAGGATAGCGGCGATCACGCAACCATGGTCGGCATTGGCCCCATGAGCCCCAACCTGATTCAGGCCGTGTTCGAGCTTGCCAAGGACGAGGATTTCCCGCCCATGTTTATCGCCAGCCGCAACCAGGTCGATATGGACGAGATGGGCGCCGGCTACGTCAACGGTTGGGACCAGACGCGCTTTGCCGCCGACATCAAGAAGGTTGCCGACGAGGTGGGTTACACCGGTCCGTACTACCTGTGCCGCGATCACGGCGGTCCGTGGCAGCGCGACGAGGAGCGTAACGCCCACCTGCCCGAGGACGAGGCCATGGAGCTCGCCCGCAAGTCCTTCGTCGCCGACATGGAGGCGGGCTTTGACCTGCTGATGGTCGACCCCACCAAGGACCCCTATCAGATCGGCAAGGTTATTCCGCTCGACGTGGTGCTTCGCCGCACGATCGATCTTATCGACTACCTTGAGCAGTACCGTCGCGAGCATAACCTGCCCGAGGTCGCCTATGAGGTCGGTACCGAGGAGACCAATGGCGGCTTGACCTCTACCGATAAGTACGAGGAGTTCATTTCTCAGCTGCAGCCCGAGCTCGAGAAGCGCGGCTGCCCCATGCCCACCTTTATCGTCGGCCAGACCGGCACCCTTACCCGCTGGACGGAGCAGGTCGGTCACTACAACTTCAAGAACGCCCGCGAGCTTGCCGATATGGCCAAGCGCTATGGCGTGGGCCTGAAGGAGCACAACGCCGACTATCTGGACGACGCGACGCTGCTCGAGCACATCCCGGCACACGTGACCGCCTCCAACGTCGCTCCGCAGTATGGCACCGAGGAGACCCGCGCCTACCTCAAGCTCTGCGCCACCGAGCAGATCCTGGTCGACAACGGTCTGTGCGATGACCCCTCCGACCTGTATCACACGCTGCTGGTCAAGGCTATCAAGACCGAGCGCTGGCGCAAGTGGATGACTGGCGACGACGTCAACCTGCAGGTCGATGACATCCTTGCCGACGATGAACTCAGCCTGAAGATCCTGGATGTCTCCGGCCACTATGCGTTCAACGATCCCGAGGTCAAGGAGCAGGTCGAGAAGCTCTATCGCAACCTCGCTGCCCAGGACATCGACGGCAAGCGCTTTGTGATCGAGCACATCAAGCGCCCGATCAAGCAGTACGTCGTCGGTCTTAACCTCAAGGGCGTCACGAGCCGCATCGAGAAGGCTCTCGAGGACTAAGTAGCTTTTCCTACACGACGCCGGGCCTGGGGCATGTCCCAGCCGCAGGCCCGGCACATAGGACAAAGGGACATCCCCTTTGTCCTATTTTTTGAGTTTTGGATTCCTTCGAAGGAGTTTGCACCATGAAGTTCTTTATCGATACCGCCAATCTGGACGAGATCGCCGAGGCCAAGAGCTGGGGCTGCCTGGCCGGTGTTACCACCAACCCGTCCCTGTACGCCAAGACCGGCGGCAAGCTTGCCGACTTTGAGCCGCATATGCTCAAGATTGCCGAGCTCTGCGAGGGCCTGCCCGTTTCCGCCGAGTCTACCGCGACCACTGCCGAGGGTATGATCGAGGAGGGCAAGCGCCTTGCCGCCCTCGCCCCCAACATCGTGGTCAAGCTTCCCGTGTGCGAGGCCGGCCTTGCCGCCTGCCGTGCGCTGGCCGATGCTGGCGTGCGCGTCAACATGACGCTCGTCTTCTCGCCGACGCAGGCCCTTATGGCCGCCAACGCCGGTGCTCGCTACATCAGCCCGTTTGTCGGTCGTTTCGACGACATCGCCGAGGACGGTATCTCGCAGCTCGACAACGTCGTGACCTGCATTAAGAACTACGACTGGACGGGCAAGAACGTCGACGACACCGTCGAGATCATCACCGCCTCGGTTCGTACGCCCAACCACGTGACCCAGGCCGCGCTACTCGGTGCCGATATTGCGACCGTGCCCATGGCCGCTCTCAAGAAGTGCCTGCATCATCCGCTGACCGACCAGGGCCTCGCCTCTTTTGAGGCTGACTGGCAGAAGGTCGTCGCTCAGGCTTAACGAGTGGATTGCCCCGGCATCGCGTCATCCGGTGCCGGGGTTGTTCTCAAGAGAGGAATTCGTATGACCAACCAGGAGCTGGCGAAGGTCGCCAATGAGGTCAGGAAGGGTGTCGTG
>CAKWZF010000057.1:0-11298 GCA_934865005.1 uncultured bacterium
GGCGAGGGTTCGTCCTAAACGGCGCCAGCAGCATGCCTACGGCGATGGGGCGGCTCACAAAGAGCATAAACGCCATGAGCGCCAGGCCCGGCAGCAGCATCTGCGGCAGGCGTGCGGGCGTTACGAGCAGGCCGAGCAAGAAGAAGATCGTCATCTCGGCCATCTCGGTGAGGGTATCGAAGAAGTGCGCCATCTCGACCTTGCCGGTGATGTCGCTCGCACCCAGCACAATGCCGGCCAGGTACACGGCCAAAAATCCGTTGCCGCCCAGGTAGCTCGGCAGCGCGTAGGCGACGATGGCCACGGCGAACAAAAAGATGGTCTGCGCGCCCTCGGCCGTTGCGTGCGCGCGTTCAATCAGGCGGCCCGCCGCCCAGCCGATGGCGAGGCCCAGGCCCACGCCCAAGATAATCTGCTTGGCCAGCAGTGCGGGAATGTTGATGTCGCCGCCGGCCGCGAGTGTGGCGAGCACGGCGGTGAGCATATAGGCGACGGGATCGTTGGAGCCCGATTCGACCTCGAGCAGCGAGTCGGTGCCGCCCCTCAGCGACAGGCTGTGCTCGCGCAGAACGCTAAAGACGCTGGCCGCGTCGGTGGACGCCACGACCGATCCCAACAGCAGGCCGCCGATCCAGTCGAAGCCCAGTACAAAGTGGGCGAACACGCCGGTGATGCCTGCGGTGATGACGACGCCGAGCGTGCTCAGCAGCACCGCCGGCGCGGCGACGGGCTTGGCGCGGTCGATATTGGTGTTAAAGCCGCCGTAGAACATGATGAACAGCAGCGCCGTACTGCAGACGGTTTCGGTGAGCGCGTAGTCGCTAAAGTCGATATGCGCCGGACCGTTGACGCCCAGCAGCATGCCGAGTGCGATAAAGATAAGCAAGGTGGGGAAGGGGAGCTTTTTGCCGACGGGTTTGATGGTCAGGCACAGAATAATGACGAGGCCGATAAAGAGAAGGATCTGGTTCATGGATGGTGTCCGCTCCTGGGTGGTTGGCGTGGCACGGTCAGTTGTCTGTGGTTATTTGTACCCAAAGATGGTGGGTTTATGGGGTTGGATTGCGGGCGTGCGCGATATCGTCATAGACGGCTGCCGTCTTTGCCTCTGCTCGGAAACCCTTTCCAGCTTTATTGCAACGGAGTACAATGGGTAACGTTTAAGTTCAACTTGAAGTTTTAGTTGCGGCACCGGGCTTCGGCCGCAATGCAAGGAGAGGCGTACCATGGCGATCTATGTGACATCTGATGCTCACGGGCACGTGCGTGCGCTTGACGAGGCCCTGTCTAAGATCTCGTTGACGTCCGACGACACGCTGTACGTGCTGGGCGACATGATCGATCGCGGGCCCGATCCGGTCGGCGTTATTAAGCTCGTGCGCTCGCTGCCCAACGCCCACGTGCTCAAGGGTAATCACGAGCAGATCATGCTCGATGCCATCATTGGTCAGGATCCGCTCGATGCCGAGACCTGGGATATCAACGGTGGCTGGACGACGCGCGAGCAGCTCAACGACATGGAATTTGAGGCATACGAGGAGCTCGTGCGATGGATGGCCGCGCTGCCGCTCTACGCGGTGGTCGAGACCGAGGAGCGCCCGTATCTGCTGGTACATGCTGGAATCGAGATGAAGGCGGCGCGCGCGTTTTTGCTTGAGCATGGCGTCGATTGTGCCGATGGCGTTGGAGCGGTGGGTGCCGATCGCGAGCTGCTGCAGCAGATGCTCGCGGTACAGTCGTCCGATGACCTGCTGTGGATTCGTCACGGCTATTGGGATGTGCCGACCGGGCTGCTTTCTACCGAGGGTAAGGGCCCGGTCGTTGTGAGCGGTCACACGCCAACGGTGTCGCTCGGGCGTTATTGCGAGGTCGGTGGTCTTGCGGGGCTCGACGAGGAGTCGGGCCGCGGGCAGATCGTGCGCCTGGGCGGCGAGGATGCCGCCGGTGTGCCCGATCGCATCGACATCGACTGCGCTGCCGCCACCGGCTCCGAGTTCGGTCGCGTGGGCATCCTGCGGCTCGATGATGGGGCGGAGTTCTACGCGAACATCAACCCGGGCGAATAATCGGTGCAAGGGGTAGCTAATATGGGAAGGGTTTTTTGACTACTTTTGCCCTTCTGTCCGCAAATTGATTTCTCTGGGACGGGATTAAATAATCATTTGGCTGCCCGCCGGCTAAGTGAGTAGACTTTTTTGGAAATGCCGAGCACCCAACATATTTGCCTCAATAAAACCGCAGGTCACAGACTTGTGCTCTGTCGGTGTGGTCCGGGATTCGGTAAAAGTCTACTCACTTAGTTTTGCGTGTCCGCAACGAGACTCCAGCCGGGGTGATTCCACCGCAAATTAGCTTCTCCCATCGCCGCAATTAGGCGCCGTACGGATTCCGGTCCCTCTCTATGCGTTGGCGGATGTGGGCGTACTCGATAATCAACAGTACCAGCAGTAGGGCCATGATGGCCAGGTAGCTCACGACGGCGCCCATCAGGCCGAGCAGATTGATCAGAATCACCGGGAGCACCACGCTCACGGCAAAGCAGATCAGGTAGATCTTGGTGACGTCTCCAGCGTGGCGCAGCACCGTGATGATGGCGTAGATAAAGTCGATGGCCGCGGTGACGCCGCCGGCGACGACCATCAGCAGCGCCAGCGTACGGTAGCGTTCAAAGCTGAGACCGTACATAAAGCTCATGAGGGGAATACCGGGACCTGCCATAAATGCGGCGCACACGCCGGTGATGACCACGATCAGCGCCATAACGGCAACAATAATCAGGTCAAAGCGACGACGCTTGCGAGGATTAGCCCAAATGCTCGACAAGCGCAGGAGCTGCGGTTTATAGACAAATCCAATGCTCAACAGAATAGCCTGAGCTGGAAAAAACAGGGCATTAAAGTACAACTGGTATTTGTAGGCCAGTGTTCCTTCCATCACAAACTTGGGCATGCTCTCGATAAGATTGAACAGGAATAGCGCGCCAAAGAGCGGGGCGCACTGGATAAACAGGTGGCCAGCCTCGCGCAGGCTCATGCGGCGTGATTTTTCGGTCTCGAGCAGGGCGAGCGGGGCGGTGACCAGCACGAGCGAGGCAATCGCGGCGATGCCCATGGCCATGGCCGCGATGGGCATGCTGCGCGTGAGGAACAGTGCCACGCTAAAGACCGCGATGACGCCGGCGGAACGCAGCGTTTGGCTCATGCCGGCCAAATAGAGCTTGTCGGCCTGCTGCAGGCGGCCCTCGTACACGTCGGCGATGCCGTCGATCACCTTATAGAGGTAGACGCCCAGGCCGATCGTGGCCATCTGCGCATCGTAGCCGCGTGCGCTGCTGTACGTGAGGCCGCAGCCTAGTGCGAGCGCTCCGCAAAGCCAACGGTTGAGCTGGTAGGAGGCGAAGGAGGTTTTTTCGTCGATGTCCGAGACCTGAAAGTTGCGCACGCCGTAGTTGCACGCGATCATGATGAGCGTGCCGGTAACAAAGGCGATGGAGAACTTGCCGGCCTCCTCGGCGCCCACGAGCTGCGTCGACACAATGGTGAGCAGCGGAAACGCCATGCCCCATACGGCGGTGCCCAGGGTGTTCCAAAGATAGTCGCGACTGGTGGCGTGCTCCTCGTATTCCGCTTCCTGCATGGAGAAGCCGCCGCCGTAGACGGCGCCGAGCAGACGGTTCCACCAAGCGTTGACCATGCGGCGGACGGGGCCGGGCTTGCGATCGCGTTCGCGCCGGCGACGTGTGGCTTGGCTGCTATCGGGCCCGCCGGCGTTGCGCTGACTCAGCTCTTGGATGCGTGCGAGTTCCTCGGCAGTGTGCGAGGCAGGGAAGAGGCCGTTCTCGATGCGGCCGCCCTGGGCCTTCGCGGCGCCGTCTCTCGATGCAGCGGGGTTGGAGACGCCGTTGCGGCGGGCGATGGCGCGGCGAATGCTATCGAGGGGCGTGAGGATCAAAGCGGAGTCCTTTCTCTTTCTGCGCTTTAGTATAGACGCGACGGTGTTCGTTCGTGTTTTTGAACGGATTGTTCAATAATTTCGGCGGGCGGCTGTAATTTGTCGGTAAACGTGCGGTATCCTGTTGAAGTTTTGTGACACCCCCGATGCCGCCCACGCGGTACCAAGGAGCTTCTACCTATGGACGTCGCCGCATTCTTACTGGCTCTTGTGCCGATTATTTGGCTGGTCGTGATGCTGCTGTGCTTTAAATGGCCAGCTTGGAAGGCCGCTATCGGATCGTTTGTCCTTTCGTGCTTGCTTGCCTTCGCATGGTGGCACCTGCCGGCAGCGCAGATCGCGACCGCCTCGCTCGAAGGTTTTTTGATGGCTCTGTGGCCCATCGTCCTGGTGATCATCGCCGCGGTGTTCACGTATAACCTGTGCGTTCGTACGGGCGCCATGGACGTGATCGGCAGCATGATCACCTCCATCAGCAGCGACCGCCGTCTGCTGGCGCTGCTCGTGGCTTGGTGCTTCGGTGGCTTTATGGAGGGCATGGCCGGCTTCGGTACCGCTGTCGCCATTCCCGCCGGCATGCTCGCGGGCCTGGGCTTTGAGGCCGTGCCTGCCGTGCTCATCTGCCTGCTGGCCAACGGCGTGCCCACGCCCTACGGCTCCATCGGCATCCCCACGGTGTCCGTTGCCGACCTGGTGGGTTTGGATTCCCTTCACCTAGCGACCGTTCAGCTGGTGCAGCTCGCACCGTTCTTTGTGGTGATGCCGCTATTTATTGTGCTGGTTGCGGGCCGTGTTGCCGATGACCAGGGCAATGCCGCGAGTGTGGGCGAGCGTCTGCACGGTGTTGCCGGCGTGGCGTTGCTCTCCGGCGTGTCGTTTGTCGGCGCGGCTCTGGTCGTTGCCATGTTTGTGGGTCCCGAGCTGGCCGTGGTCGTAGGATCCATCGTTTCGCTCGCGCTGACAGCTGCGCTTGCCATGCGTGCCGAGAAGTCGGGGCATCTGGACGCACGCTTCCATATGAATATCGAGGCCGGCGAACAGCTCACCGTTAAATCGGCGCTTTCGGCCTGGTCGTGCTTCATCCTGATCTTTGTGTTGCTGCTGGGCACGTCTAACCTGGTACCCGCCGTGCATGCTGCGCTCGCGCCGTTTGCGAGCCACGTGCAGGTGTATTGCGGTGAGAATCCCGGTACGCTTACGTTTTCGTGGATCAACACGCCAGGCGTCTGGATTTTCCTGGCGGCGTTTGTCGGCGGTGCCATTCAGGGCGCTTCGCCGCGCATGATGGGCGAGGTGCTGGTCGCGACTGTGAAGCAGATGACGCCGACGGTGATCACGATGCTTTCGGTACTGGGCTGTGCCAAGGTGATGGGCTATGCGGGCATGATCTCTTCGATCAGCGCGTTCTGCATCGCCGTCGCCGGCGGTCTCTACCCGATTTTGGCTCCGTGGATCGGCGCAGTCGGTGCGTTCGTGACCGGCTCGGGCACGTCCTCGGGCATGCTGTTTGGTCCCATTCAGAGCCAGGCCGCCACTGCGCTGGGTGTGAGCGACTACTGGATGGTCGCATTGAACGCCCTGGGCGTCGCCGCTGGTAAGATGATCTCGCCGCAGACCCTCGCCATTGGTCTTGCCGCCGTGCACGTGCGCGGTAAGGATGCCGAACTCCTGGGCGCGGTGCTGCCCTACGCTGCCGGCATGCTGGTCCTGATGAGCGCCATAGCCATGCTCGGCCAAAACCTGCCGCTGTAGTCGGCACTTAGGGACGTTCCTTATGTGCCGGCACTTTGGGAACGTCCCTAAGTGCCGGCATCCGGCGACATTCCTTGAATGTTGCCTGTTCAAGAGTGTCCCCAATGACTAGTTGTTTAAAAACGTCCCCAATGACTAGGCCGCTTGCCTGCGATTTTTGACCGTTGGGCGGGCTTGCCGTCCTTGCCGCAAAAACGTTTTTGCATATCGGGTACAACGGGCTTTACGTGAGTAAAGTGCGCGCCGCGTCCATGTGTCGCGTTTTTAAAGGAGGCCCCATGCCTGGTGTTACCCCTGCAGAAGTTTTGTCCAACTTTGGTATTACGCTCGTTGAAGATCCCGCCGAGAATCAGCCCCGTCTGCTGGTCGATCTACCCGCCGCGGAGCTCGTCGAACACGCTATCCGCCGCGAAGAAGGCCGCATGGCATCCAATGGCGCGCTGGTGATCGAGACAGGGGAGCGCACTGGCCGTTCGCCCAACGACCGCTTTATCGTTGACACCCCCGATGTCCACGACAAGATTGCCTGGGGCGCGGTCAACCGCCCGCTGTCCGTCGAGAGCTATGAGGCCATCAAGGCCGGCATCGTCGACTATCTCAACGAGCGCGACGTGTTCGTCACCCGCGGCATGGCAGGCGCCGACCGCAACCACACGCGTCGCCTGCTCGTTGCCTGCGAGCGTGCCAGCCAGGCACTCTTTATTAAGCAGATGCTCGCCCGCCCGCTTGCCCGCGAAATCGCGCGCACCGGCGAACCCGACTTCTGCGTGCTCGCAGCGCCCGGTTACCAGTGCGACCCCGCCATCAAGGGCCTCAACTCCAGCGCCGCCGTGGTCATCAACTTCCAGGAACGCGTGATTCTGGTCGCCGGCACCGGCTACTCCGGCGAGATTAAAAAGTCGATCTTTAGCGTCATGAACTACCTACTGCCCGTCGAGGACGACGTGTTGCCCATGCACTGCTCGGCCAGCATGGATCCCGTCACGCACGAGACCGCCGTGTTCTTTGGCCTGTCCGGCACCGGCAAGACCACGCTTTCGGCCAATCCCACGCGCCTGCTGATCGGCGACGACGAGCACGGTTGGTCCGACATGGGTATCTTCAACATCGAGGGTGGCTGCTACGCAAAATGCGAGGGCCTGGACGCCTTCCACGAGCCCGAGATCTTCAACGCCGTCCGTTTTGGCGCCATTTGCGAAAACGTGGTGCTCGACGAGAACCGCAAGCCCAACTACGACGACATCTCGATCACGCACAACACGCGCGTGGCCTATCCCGTGGAGCACATTCCTAACGCGTGGACTAAGGGCATGGGCACCACTCCGAGTGTCGTGCTGTTCCTGACTTGCGACGCTTTTGGCGTGCTGCCGCCCATCTCGCGCCTGACGGCCGACGCCGCCATGTACCACTTTGTGACGGGCTTTACGGCTAAGATTCCCGGCACCGAGGTCGGCGTCACCGAGTCCACGCCCACGTTCTCTTCGCTGTTCGGCGAGCCGTTTATGCCGCTCGACCCCATGGTTTACGCCAAGATGCTTGGCGAGCGCATTGCCGACGGTCGCACGCGCGTGTACCTGGTCAACACCGGCTGGATCGGCGGCGGCTACGGCGTGGGCCATCGCATCGAGCTTGCCTACACGCGCTCGCTGGTCGCGCGCGCCCTCGACGGCACCATCGAGGACAGCGAGTTCGTGCACGACGACATCTTTAACGTCGACATTCCCACGACGTGCCACGGCGTGCCCGATGGCATCCTGGTGCCGCGCCAATACTGGCAGAGCACCGCGCGCTATGACGAGGCCGCGCACAACCTGGCGGTGATGTTCGAGGAGAACTTCGAGAAGAAGTACTCGCACCTGCCCGAGTCCGTCAAAGCCGCCGGCCCGCACGTTCAAGTACACGCCGACGCCCGTCATCGCGGCCGCGGGCTGCTGGGACTTCGCCACTAGCTTCGCCGTGAGTCCATATCCACCACAAAGGGGACAGGCACCTTTGTGGTGGTTTTGCTCGCGTGGATGACTCGGGTTACAATACGCCTGACATATCGTCCCCTTCTCCGGATGGGGACAGCGCAAGCGTTCTTGTGACGGCACCGTAGGACTTTGAAGGTGGCCGTTGTAAGGGCGCTTTTTGTTTAGGCGCCCTCACTCGGGCGCGCACAATGAAGGGAGAGCGTATGAAGAGCTTTATTGCCGAGGATTCATTCTGGGAGCTGTTTCCGCAGGCAGCGGTCGGTGTTGTGGTCGTGGAGGGCATGAAGCCCACGGCCCAGATTCCTCAAGAGGACGTGGATGCGATTGCGGCGTTGCTCGACCGCGCCAATATCGATGCGGAGCGTCATCTGACCAGCGACACTATCAGCGAGAACGCACCGGTCAAGGCATGGCGCGAGGCCTATCGTCTGTTCAAGACCAAGAAAGGCGCGCGCTGCTCGATCGAGAACTTGCTCAAACGCGTGCTCAAAGGCAAGCCGGTGGGCCACATTACGCCCGCGGTGGATATTTACAACACGGTATCGCTGACCTATGCGCTGCCCGTGGGAGGCGAGGATCTGCATGCGATCGAGGGGGACCTTCGCCTGAAGGTGACCGACGGTGGCGATGCGTTCTTGCCGCTTGGCGAGGAGGCGGACGATCCGACGCTGCCCGGCGAGCTCGCCTACATCGACGATGCGGGCGCTGTGTGCCGCTGCTGGAACTGGCGCGACGGCGTTCGAACGGCGCTGTCCGATGATTCGGCCGATGCGTTCCTGGCGATTGAGTGTGTGGAGCCCGAGCGGATGGGGGATTGCCAGGCTGCGATCGATCGCTTAGCCGAGCTGCTTGAGCGCTATCTGGGAGCGACGGTTGTCATTAAGACGCTTGTGACCCGCGACAATCCTTGCGTGGAGCTGTAGCGGCGCCTAGAACCTATTGATGCCCCAAACCACCACAAAGGTGCCTGTCCCCTTTGTGGTGGTTTTTATGTTGATGGGTTAACAAATAGGGTGCGCAGGGCTGGCGGCCGATAAGTACGGTTAAGATGTTTACCCGTTAGCATTATGCAAGCGAAAGGCGGTCGTCTCCCATGCAGCAGAACGACGAGACACGTTTCGAGGACTTTGTCGGACTGATCAGCGGGCTCTACAAGGAGATCCAGCGCATTAAGACATCCGAGGGCGCAAGGCTGGGCCTCAAGGGCTCCGACGTTATGTGCCTGTACTATCTTGAGCGCAGCAAGGACGGCCTGACTGGCGCCGACCTCGCTCGCATGGCAGGCGTGACCCGCGCCGCCGTCTCGCGCACGCTCGCGCATCTGGAGGAGGGCGGCTACGTCGAGGTCGATGATTCGGGCGATGCCGCCGTTAAGTATCGTGCTCCGGTGCGCCTGACCGCTCTGGGCGGCGAGAGTATGAGCGAGGCGGACCGCATCATTCGCGAGGTGCTCGATACCACCGGTAAGGCTATGGGTGTGGAGCAGCGCGAGCAGATGTATGCGTCGCTACGCACGATTCTCAACACCCTGCGCGAGATCTAAGGCCGCCAAGGCATTTGCTTCCAATTAACAACTGCATAGTCCCGTTTGAGCGCGTATGCCGTGCCGGGGCTTGCTGTCAAAATTCCCTGCGAGAGGTCCGCGCAAGAAAGGATTCGCTATGTCCATTCGTATTATTACCGATTCCGCGAGCGATATGTCGCCGGCTGAGCACCCCGCTCTGCGTGTTCTGCCGCTGTCCGTCACCTTTGGCACCGATGTGTACATGGATGGCGTCGACATCGATCACCAGCGCTTTTACGAGATGCTCGTGGAGCGCGATGAGCTGCCTAAGACCGGCCAGGTCAACCCGTACGCGTTTTCGCAGGCTATTGCCGAGGCGCGTGAGGCCGGCGATGAGGCAGTGATTATTACCGTGGGCGCTAAGCTTTCGGGCACCAACCAAAGTGCCCGCACCGCACTTGCCGAGGCGCCGGGCGGCGATGTGTATGTGGTGGATAGCAATAACGTTACCTTGGGCGAGCGCGTGCTGGTTGAGTACGCGCTGCGTTTGGTGGACGAGGGCCAGGGCGCGGCTCAGATCGCGGCGGCTGTCGAGGCCGTGCGCGACCGTGTAGTCGTCATCGGCCTGCTCGAGACGCTTGAGTACCTCGTTCGCGGCGGTCGCCTGTCTGCTGCGGCTGGTGCTGTGGGCACGTTGCTCAATGTGAAGCCCGTTGTGGCAGCGGAGGACGGTCTGATCGTGCAGCTGGGCAAGGCTCGTGGCTCCAAGAACGGCCGGAACCTGCTCAACCAGAAGGTCGAAAAGGCAGGCGGCATCGACTTTTCCATGCCGCTGGCGCTCGGCTATACGGGCCTTTCGGATGCGGTGCTCAAGAAGTATATCGAGGACAGTGCGGCACTGTGGGCTGGTCACACCGAGGGCGAACTGCCCGTTCACACCATTGGTGCCACCATCGGCACCCACGTAGGCCCTGGCGCCGTAGCCGTAGCCTTCTTCCAGCCCGCCAACTAACCGACCTGCCATAAACCACCACAAAGGGGACAGGCACCTTTGTGGTGGTTTATGCTTTTCCGGGTGGAAGGGAGCGAGCAATGGCGTCTGAGGGCTTTTTTGAACGGGTGTACGAGGTGGTCGAGCAGATCCCCGAGGGGATGGTCGCCACGTATGGCCAGGTGGCGCTGCTTGCCGGTCGTCCACGAAGTGCGCGGTACGTGGGGTATGCCCTGCATAGCAATCCGCGCCCCGGCGAGATTCCCTGTCACCGAGTGGTGTTTGCCGACGGCCGTATCTGTGAGGGCTTTGCCTTTGGCGGCCCCGATGCTCAGCGTGAGCTCTTAATGGGGGAGGGTGTGACGTTTACCGATCCCATGCACGTCGACTTGGCCGCCTGTCGCTGGCTTGCCGGACTCTAACGGCTCTGCCGTGGCCAAAACCACCACAAAGGTGCCTACCCCTTTGTGGTGGTTTAGTTTACTTGGGCTAACTTATGGAGAAGCTATGGCGGCGGATATTGATGCTGCAAAGTAAACCACGGCGAACTATATTGTATTCAGCAACGGAGCAGGCAATAGGCGATGAAAAAGCCTGCCCTGTTGAGCTTGATTCGCATCCCTCCCCTCTGTGCGATTCAACGGTGTACTTCGGGAACAGGCCCGCTGGCAACTAACTGCCAGCGGGCCTGTTCCTGTTTGTCGGGGGAGTGTGATGGACGGAGCCGAAGCGGTCCGGCTCCAAAAAAGGCGGACGCCGTAGCGCCCGCCCTAAAGCAATCGAAAGCTCGAGCCAGCAGATCGGTCTAGTACACCATGCCCATGGCGTCCTGAACCTCTGCCAGGGTCTGCTCGGCGATCTCGTTGGCGCGACGGTTGCCCTCGTGCAGCACGTCCTTCACGTAATCCAGATCGTTCTCGTAGCGCTGGCGACGCTCGCGGATAGGTGCGAAGTACTCGTTGACGGCCTCGGTCACGTACTTCTTGAGCTGGCCGGAGCCGCCCATGCCAATCTCCTCGGCAATTTCGACCTCGGAGCGACCGGTGCAGATGGCGGCCGTCGAAAGCAAACCAGACACGCCGGGGCGGTTCTCGGGATCGAACGTGATCATGCGCTCAGAGTCGGTC